>DASRGX010000218.1:0-14662 GCA_035650835.1 Rudaea sp.
ACGACGTGCGTGAAGTCATCGAGAACGCGCAGTACTCGCCGTCGCGCGGTCGCTTCAAGGTGTACCTCGTCGACGAGGTGCACATGCTCAGCAAGTCGGCGTTCAATGCGCTCCTGAAGACGCTCGAGGAGCCGCCGCCGCACGTCAAGTTCCTGCTCGCGACGACCGATCCGCAGAAGCTGCCGGTCACGGTGCTCTCGCGTTGCCTCAAGTTCAACTTGAAGCGCCTCTTGCCGGAGCAGATCGCCGGACAGATGCGCCACATCCTCACCGCCGAGGGCATCGCCTTCGACGACGACGCGCTCGCCGAGCTCGCGCGCGCCGCGGACGGTTCGCTGCGCGACGGTCTTTCGCTGCTCGACCAGGCCATCGCCTACGGGGCGGGCGGCGTGCGCGGCGCCGAGGTGCGGCAGATGCTCGGCACGATCGAACGGGGGCAGGTGTTCGCACTGGTGGAAGCCGCACATGCCGGCGACGGCGCGCGTCTCATGGCCGAAGTCGACCGGCTCGCGGAGTTCTCGCCCGATTTCGCCGGCGTCCTCGACGACGTGGCGGGCGCGCTGCATCGCGTGCAATTACGTCAGCTCGTGCCGGACTACGGCGCGGGCGAGACCGACGCAGCGGCCGTCGCTGCGCTCGCCGCGGCGATGTCGCCCGAGGAAGTGCAGCTCTTCTATCAGATCGCCATCACCGGGCGCCGCGACGTACCGCTCGCGCCGACGCCGCGCGCCGGCTTCGAGATGACGCTCCTGCGCATGCTCGCGTTCCGCCCGGCCGAAGGCGGCGCCGATGCGCCGGCGCCGCGGGGCGTTGCGGCCGCCCCGAAGCCTGCCGCAAGCCGACCCGCCGCCGTCGAAACGCCCAGGCCGGCTCCGCCGCCGGCCCCAGCGGCGTCGCAAAGTTCGCAAAGTACACAAGTGCGCACGGCGCCGACCGCCTCGGCCGCGCCCGTCGATTGGACCGCGATGATCGATGCCGCCGGGCTCGGTGGGCCGGTCGGACAGCTCGCGCGCCACTCTGCGCTGGTCGGCATCGAGGGCGACCTCGTGCGCCTCGCGCTCAAGCCCGAGTTCGAGCATTTGAGTTCGCCCGCGTTCATCGACGTCATGCAGGATAAGCTCGGCGGTGTGCTGGGCCGGCCGGTCAAGGTGCGGTTCGAGAAAGCCGCCGCGCTCGAGACGCCCGCCGATGCTGCGGCGCGCGATCGCTCGGTGCGCCAAGGCGCCGCCGAGCGTGCCATCGGCGAGGACGCCGCGATCGGCAACCTGCTGCGCGATTTCGACGCGCGCATCGTGCCGACGTCGGTGAAACCGCTCAACACGAATCGGGAATAAGGAGACGACGATGCGCGGACCCATGGCGCAACTCATGCAGCAGGCGCAGCGCATGCAGGAGAATCTCAAGCGTGCGCAGGAAGAGCTCGCGAAGCTCGAAGTGACGGGCCAGTCCGGCGGCGGCATGGTCAGTGTCGTGATGAACGGGCGCCACGAAGTGCGCCGCGTGAACATCGATCGCAAACTGTTCGCCGACGACCCCGAAATGGCCGAGGATCTCGTCGCGGCCGCGATCAACGATGCCGTCAACAAGATCGCCGAAGCGGGCCGCAAGCAGATGAGCGAAGTCGCCGGCGGAATGAACCTGCCGCCCGGATTCAACTTGCCGTTTTGAGAGGCCTCGGTCCGCGCCCGAATGTCGAGCTCGCCGCTACTCAACGACCTCATCGAGGCGCTGCGCTGTCTGCCCGGCGTCGGCGCGAAGACCGCTCAGCGCATGGCGTTCCATGTGCTCGAACGCGATCGCACGGGCGCCAAGCGGCTCGCCGAGACGCTCGCGGGTGCGGTCGAGCGCATCGGCAACTGCACGCGCTGCCGCACGTTCAGCGAAGAGCCGATCTGCGCCTACTGCACGAATCCGGCGCGCGACCCGCAGCTTCTCTGCGTGGTCGAGACGCCCGTCGACCAGCTCGCGATCGAACAGGCGACGGGCTTCCGCGGCCGCTATTTCGTGCTGCTCGGGCGCTTGTCGCCGCTCGACGGACTCGGGCCGAAGGAACTCGGTCTCGATCAGCTCGCGGCGCGTCTGGCCGAAGGCGAAGTGCGCGAGCTCATCGTCGCGACGAACCCGACCGTCGAAGGCGAGGCTACCGCGCATCTCTTGAGCCAGCTCGCCCGGCAGGCCGGCGTGCGCGCGACCCGGCTCGCGCACGGCGTGCCGCTCGGCGGCGAGCTCGAATTCATCGATCGCGGCACGCTGGCGCATGCCTTCGGCAGCCGGCAGAATCTCACGGACTGAATCCGCAGGAGCACGCAATGGGCGATACCCTGTTCGGCAAGATCATCCGCCGGGAGATCCCGGCCGACATCGTCTACGAGGACGACGAGGTGCTCGCGTTCCGCGACATCAACCCGCAGGCGCCCGTCCACGTGCTGTTCATCCCGAAGAAAGCGCTGCCGACGCTCAACGAGGCCGGCGAGGGCGATGCGCTCCTGATCGGCAAGCTCGTCGTCGCTGCGGCACGGTGGGCGAAGGCGCAAGGTTTCGCCGAGAGCGGTTATCGCTGCGTGATCAACTGCAACCGCGACGGCGGCCAGACCGTGTTCCATCTGCACCTGCACGTCCTCGCCGGGCGCCAGATGGTGTGGCCCCCGGGCTGAATCGCGCGGCCGCAAAACGGTGTCGGTTCCGATCCGCCTCAGTGATGGTGCGCGTGCACCACGATGACCGGCGAGACCCACCAGCCAGGGTAGGAACCCCAGATCGGATCGTAGTACGGCCACCACGGATCGTAGTAACCGTCGGCGTACTGGCGGCGCGGCCACAGGTACACGTTGTCGGCATCGACGTGCGCGTACGTGTAGTTGTAGTCGCCGACCTGGTGCTGCTCGGTGCCGGAAACGCGGCCGACGACGGTGAGATCGCGGCCTTTGGTGTAGACGGCCGGATCGAAGAAGCCCTTCGTGCACGCGATGAAGCGGCCGTCGCTGCCGTCGTGGCGGTTAGGCCGCGCATCGGGATAGAGGTCGCGCGAAAGCACTTCGAAGCAGGTCGAATCGTTCTTCGGTTCGACCTTGATGATTTCACCGCCCCAACGCACGCGCGTGGCCGCGCCGTTCTGCGCGACTGCCTGCTGCGGCGTGACGGGCGAAAAATCGGTGCCGGCGATCGGCGCAGGTACGGTCGCGCAGCCGCCGAGCGCGAGGGTGGCGAGCGTGGTGATCGCAAGAATGCGGCGCATGGAAACACCTCCTAAATTCCTACGTGGGTAGGACGAACCGGAGCGCCGTTTCGTCGCGACGATTCTACTTCGTGCCCATGGCCGGTGCATGAATGCGCAGCGCCGCGACGGCGCGCACGAACGCGCGCACGGCGGCGACGGGCGGTGCGGGGTGGGCGTAGCGCAAATCGATGTACCGGAGGAGCAGGTCCACCGCGGCCGCGCCGCCCGACACGGCGCCCGCCACCCGCTGCGAGAACGCGAGCGGGCCTTCCGCTGGCGCGCGCGCGGCGCCGGCGCGTGCGAGCTTGGCGCAGAGCCGGACGTACGCGGTGTCGAGCGGATCGCCGTCGCGCCGCGGGTTGCGCAAGGTCCACCAAGCGAACAAGCCGAGCAGCAGGCTGCTCGAAGCGACGAGCACCGCCATGAGTTCGGTGTACTCGGCCTTGTCGATGCCGAACGGCGCGAGCAGGTTCTGCTGGCGCAGCGAATTGAATTGGACGACGAGATCGTTCCATGCACGGTTGACCAGGTCGAACCGGTTGCGCACGGCGAGCAGCCAATCGGCCTGGTACCAGCGGGCGCTCTCGCCGGCCGCGGCGCGTGCGCCGAGCTCGACGCGCTGCGGACTCACGGCCGCCGTCGGGTCGATGCGCACCCAGCCGCGGCCCTCGAGCCACACTTCCGACCACGCGTGCGCATCGGACTGGCGCACCACGTAATAGTTGCCGACGTCGCTGAAGTAGCCGCCCTGGTAGCCCGTGACCACGCGCGCCGGGATGTGCGCGGCGCGCATGAGAAACGTGAACGCCGAGGAGAAATGCTCGCAGAACCCTTTTTTCGTGTTGTTGAGGAAATCGTCGATCGAATCGCGCGCGAGCGGCGGCGCGTTCAGGGAATAGACGAAATCGTTGTGGAACAGATCGAGCGCCGCCTTGACGATGAGATCGTCGCTCGCGAATTCGCTGCGCCAGCGCTCGGCGAGCGCGCGTGCATCGGGATCGAAGCCGTCGGGCAGCTGCAGCGCCATGCGCCGGTGCTCGGGGTCGAGCGTGGGTTCGAGCCGATAGTGCGTCGCCGACGTGACGCGATAGCGCAACAGGTGGTCGACGGCATCGCGGCTGACCAGGCTCATGTCGGCGCCGCGCACGTCGCCCTCGGGCGCGGCGAGCGGCACGTCGAGGCCGAGCAGCCAGTGCCGGTCCGTCGGTTCGAGCGTCACCTCGTAACTCACCACGCCGCCGCTCGTCTGCAGCAGCCCGGCATTGCGCTGGCTCGCGAAGTATTCCGGGCGCGTCCACTCGCGGCCGTCGAAATGCCACAGCACCGGTCCGCGCCAGTACAGCTCCGCATGCGGCGGTATGGCCCCGTCGAAGCTCACGCGGAACGCCGGACTGTCGTCGACCAGGAGTTCCTGGATGTTGCCGGGCGCCATGCTGTCGCCAAGACCGGTCCGCGCGCTCGCGTCGGTCGGCGCGCCCCACAGCGGCGAGCCCAGGCGCGGAAAGAACAGGAACACGCAGAGCGCGAGCGGCACGGCGGCGGTCAGCGCTCCGGCGCCGGTACGCAGGTCGCCGGCGAGCTTCTGCCGCCAATGCTGCGTGGCGCCCGCGGCGCGCGGCTCGAGCTCGCGCAATGCCGCGAGCAGCACGGCGAGCGCCGCGAAAAGCAGCAGCGCGAAACCGAGGCTCGAATCGAACAGCAGCGCGCTCATGAGCACGAAGCTCGAGAAGCAGATCGACGCGCGCGCGTCGCGGCGCTTGTCGGTCTCGACGAGCTTGAGGACGAGCATGGCGCAGGCGAGGGCCGCACCCGGCTCGCGACCGAAGATGTTCCCATAGTGGAGAATGACCAAAAAGGGAAAAAGCAGCACGAGCGGCAGCTTGAGCCAGGCCGGCACGCGCGCGCCGCCGCGGTGGTGCTGCATCCAGCGCGCGGCCAGCACCGCGAGGATCAACGCCGATATGGCCAGCGGCAGGCGCCGCAGATGCGGCAGCACGGCCGCGAGCACGCTCGCCGCGACGAGGCCGAATTGCAGGCGCGTCAGCTCCGATCCGGCGGCTTTCGTCATGCCGGACCTCCGGGCAATTGGGCGAGCGCGCTGAGGCACGCGTGCAGATGGTCGGGGCCGAGCGCGGGTCCGAGCGCGCGTTCCGGCAGCCGCAAGGTATAGCGGACTTGCGCGGATTCGGCCATGTATACCCAGCGCGCAAGACGCGAGATGCGCGCCTCGCGCTCGACGCCTTCGAGTGCGGCGAAGTCGAGCACCGTCTCGCGACCGCGGCGCAGCTCGAATTCCTTGACGAGCAGCGTGTCGTGGCGTGCGCTCGCTTTCCAGGCGATGTTGCGCAGCGGATCGGTCGGATGATATCCGCGCAAGGTGCCGAACTCGTCGCCGGCGCGCCGCATGGCGTGCTGGTCCGCATCGGCACCCGCGACCGGCAGCGGCGGCGCGTCGGTTTCGGGGCGCGGATAGACGAGCGCGGCGAATTCCGGATTGAGCCAACTCCAGACATGGAACAAGCCGAACGGATATTCGCTGTACAAGCGGATGCGGCCGATGCGCCGCCAGCCGCGCTGCGGCGCGGCGAGGTCGATGCGCACACGGTTGTCGGCGCCGGGCGCGACGTCGAACACGGTCTCGACCCCTTCGATCGCGACACGCAAGCTGTGCCGGATGCGTGCGCCGGCCGTGACGTGCATGGTCAGGCGCAGACTTTCGCCGGCATGGCAGGGCTCGGCATGCAAGGCGGCGAGTTCGATGCGATCGACGGCGCGGAAGCCCTGGAAGACGCTCTGGTATGCCGCCGCCGCGAGCAGGCAGGTGAGCAGCATGGCCGGATTGTTGTTGTAGTTGAGCGCGCCGAGCAGCATCACGACGAGCACGAGCGAGAACAACAGGCCGAAGCGCGTCGGCAGCACGTAGATGCGGCGGCGATGCAGCAGGATCGGCAGCGGCTCGGGCTGTTTGAGGCGGGTCAGTGCGGGCAGTCGCCGTTCCGCGGCCTCGAGCAGCCGCGACCAGCGCGTGGCGAAGAAGGCCGGCGCGTTCACGTCGGTTTCGCTCAGCGCACGGGTACCTGGGCGAGCAGGGCGGCGGCGAGCTGGTCGCGCGAGAGCGTGCTCGTGCCGGCCGGGATCAAGCGGTGAGCGACCGCGGCCGTGAACACGGTCTGCACGTCCTCGGGCAGGCAGTAGCCGCGCCCGGCCAGCGCCGCGCAGGCGCGTGCGGCGCTGAGGAGCGCCAGGCCCGCGCGCGGCGACAGGCCCACGCGGATGCTCGCATGCGCGCGGCTCGCGGCGAGCAGCGCCTGCACGTAGTCGATCAGCGCGGGGCTCGCCAGCACGCCCGCGACGGCCGTGCGGATGCGCGCGATCTGCGCGGCATCGAGGCAGGGCTTGAGTTGCGAAATGAGCTCGCGGCGGTCGGTCGCGGTGAGCAGCGCGCGCTCGGCCTCGCGATCGGGATAATCGAGGCCGATGCGCAGCATGAAGCGGTCGAGCTGCGAATCCGGAAGCGGGTACGTGCCGGCCAGATCGAGCGGATTTTGCGTCGCCACGACGAAGAACGGCGCCGGCAGCGCGTGCGTGACGCCGTCGACGGTCACCTGTTGTTCCGCCATCGCTTCGAGCAGCGCGCTCTGCGTCTTCGGCGTGGCGCGGTTGATCTCGTCGGCCAGCACGAGCTGCGCGAACAGCGGTCCCGGATGGAACTTGAACTGGTTGCGCTCGCGCTCGTAGATGCTGACGCCGATAATGTCCGAGGGAAGCAGGTCACTCGTGAACTGCACGCGCTGGAACGACAGATCGAGCGTCGCCGCGAGCGCGTGCGCGAGCGTGGTCTTGCCGACGCCCGGCAGGTCTTCGATGAGCAGGTGGCCGCCCGCGAAGAAGCACGCGAAGGCGAGGCGTACTTGTGGATTTTTTCCAAGTACGACATTGTTTACTTGTTGCAGCGCGCGAGCCAGCGCGTCCGCGAGCGCGGCCTCGATCGGCGCGGCGGCCGGGGCGACGGAGACGAGGCGGGTGCTGGTCATGGCGCGGAATCTTGCATGAACGACGGTATAGGCAATGTAAACGCGGACGCCGCCCCGTGGCTAGCCCGCCGCTCGCGAACGGCGTTCTGGATCGCCTGGGTGGCACTGTCGGCCGTGCGGCTCGCACTCGCTGCAACGATCGCGCCGTTCGGCGACGAAGCCTGGTATTGGCAGGAGAGCCGGGCGCTCGATTGGGCCTATAGCGATCTGCCGCCCGCGACGGCTTGGCTCATCCGCGCCGGCGAAACGATCGCCGGACACGGCGTGCTCGGCATGCGTCTGCCGTTTCTCGTGCTCGGCGCGCTCGTGCCGCTCATGGTCGTGCGCGTCGCCCGGCGTACGTTCGGCGAGCGCGCCGGTTGGCGCGCCGGCCTCGCCGCGCTCGGCATGCCGCTCCTTGCCACGCTCGGCATCTTCGCGTTGCCGGACGTTCCGCTCACGCTGGCGAGTGCGCTCGCGCTCGACGCCTGCGAGCGCGCCGCGCACACGCGCCGCCTGCGCGACTGGAGCGCGCTCGGCTGTGCGCTCGCGTTCGCATGGCTGTGTCACTATCGCGCCGCGATGCTGCTCGTCGCCGGGCTCGTGTTCCTCTGCGCGACCCCTCGGGGCCGCTCGTTGTGGCGCGCGCCCGGGCTCTGGCTCGCGCTCGCACTGTCGTGCGTCGGTCTGGTGCCCATTCTCGTGTTCAATCTAGCGCACGACTGGTCCGCAGTGCGTTTCCAGCTTCTCGAGCGGAATCCGTGGCGCTTCCAGCCCGACGCACTCGTGCAGCCCGTCGAACAGGCGTTGGTTTGCACCCCGTTGTTCTACCTGTTGTTGCTGTGGGCGGCTTGGCGATCCGTGCGCCGCGCGCGGTGCGGACGACCGTGGGATCTTTTTGCCGTCTGCGCGGTGACGCCGATCGTCCTCTATTTCGTGCTCGGATGTTTCGCCGACGACACGCGTTTTCGCGTGCACTGGCCGTTGCAGGGATATCTGCCGCTGCTGGTCGCGCTGCCCGCTCTCGCGGAGGACGCGCTCGGCCAGCGAGCTCACCTCGCGATTCGCAGCGCCTATGCCATGCTCGCGCTCGGAACCGTCGTCGCCTTTGCCTATCTCGCCACCGCGGTCGTGCCGGGCGGTGCGATGGCGCTGGCGCGCGTCAAGGCGTTTCCCGAGCACTTCGTCGGCTGGCCCGACGCCGCGCTCGAGACGCGCGCATTGCTCGACACGCCGGCGTTCGCCGACGACGTGCTCGTCGCCGACAACTTCATGCTCGCCGCCGAACTCGACTTCGCCCTCGACGGACGCCGCAAAGTATACTCGCTCGATCACCCGCTCAACACCAAGCACGGCCGCGCGCCGCAGCTCGCGGCGTGGCGACGCGACGAAGCGGCGCTGCACGCGCTGGCCGGCGCCCCCGTATTGCTCGTCGCCGAGCCGACCACGCGGCGCGAACGCGAACGCGCCGCGTGGATGCAGGGCCTTTGCGCACGCATCGACGTACGTGCCGAGGCGGCGAAGCTCGATCTCTACGGCGGCCGCAAGCGTTATCGCTGGTACTCGGGCACGGTGCCGCGGGAAACGTCCGGCGACGAAAACCGCGCAGAGTGCACGGCCGCGACGGGCTGGTGAACCGGCAAGATTGACAGTTGACGCCGCGTTCGCGCGACGCGAAGACTGCGTCCGGTCGCATCGTGGCCGCGCGCGAGATTCCGCTTGCCGCTCGGTTGCCGGGGGAAAACGACATGATGGAATTCATCGACGTCGGGCTCGGGCTCGCGCTGGTCTACGCGCTTTCCGGACTGGTCTGCACGACGCTTCACGAGGGTGTTGCGCAGCTTTTGAGTCTGCGCTGGCGCAATCTGAACCGGGCGCTCAACGAGCTCCTCGGCGCGGCCAAATACCTCGACGTGCAGGACCATCCGCTGATCAAGAGCGTGTGGGCCGGCTCGCGCAAGCCGACCGGCATTCCGGTGCCGATCCTCGCCCGCGCGCTCGTCGGCGGCACGGCGCTCAGCGACGGCAAGGAATTGTTCGGGGCCTTGCCGCCGCATCTGCAGCAACAGATCGGCGCCTTCCTCGCGCCGGAGATCAAGGCCGCGCAGGACGTCTACGACGCCGCCGAGAAATGGTTCGACGCCTCGCTCAAGTCGGCCACGGACTGGTACGCGCGCAACGCCAACGTGATCTCGCTCGTGATCGCCGTTTCGTTCGCGTTCGCGCTCAACATCGACACGATCGGCATCGCGAATCGCCTCTGGCACGAGCCGACCGAGCGGGCCGCGCTCGTCGATCTGGCGCAGAAAACGGCCGCGACGCACCAGGCGGTCTCCGTCGCGGCGCCGGCCGCAGCCGCAAGCGGCACGACGGCAGACCCGGCTGCGAATCTCGGCAACTCGGCCGTGCAATTGCGGCAGGAACTCGACGAACTCGACAATGCGGCCGGCGTGCTGATCGGTTGGGACAGTCAGTTCGAAGAAGAGGTGAAGCGCGAAGGCCTGACGACGAAGCTGCTCGGCTTGCTCGCGAGCGGTATCGCGATCTCGCTCGGCGCGAAGTTCTGGTTCGGCGTGATCTCGAAAGTCGTCACCGTGCGCGCGGGGCTCAAGCAGTCGGACACCGCTCCCGCTCAGGACGGTTGACGTGCCCGGGCACAGTCGACGCTACGGGATGGCGATGCCCGCGCCGCGCAGCACGCGGCACAGCGCGATGAGCGGCAATCCGACGAGGGCCGTCGGATCGTGCGACTCGATCGATTCGAACAGGGCGATGCCGAGCCCTTCGGATTTGAAACTGCCGGCGCAATCGAGCGGCTGCTCGCGTTCGACGTAGCGGGCGATCTCGTCCGCCGTCAGCGCACGGAAGCGCACGCGCGTGACGTCGACGGCGGCCGAGCTCCACAGCGGCGCGGTACGCGCATCGACGACGCAGACGGCCGTATGGAATACGACGTCGCGTCCTGCGCATGCGGCGAGCTGGGCGCGCGCGGTCGCGGCGTCGCCCGGCTTGCCGAGCGCGCGCCCGTCGAGATCGGCGACTTGATCCGAACCGATCACGAGGGCGCCCGGAGACCTTGCGGCGACGGCGCGCGCCTTCGCTTCGGCAAGGCGCCCGGCGAGCGCTGCGGGGGCCTCGCCGGGCTGCGGCGTCTCGTCGACGTCGGGCGCGAGCTGGCGTACGCGCGACGTCAGCCGCGACAGTAGCTCGCGCCGGTAGCGCGAGGTCGAGGCGAGCACGAGATCGACATCGGCGAGCGCCGTCATGACTGGCGCTTGCGTCCGACCGACTGCGCTTCGGTCTGCGCGCGTTCGAGATCGGCCGCGATCGCGGCAAGACGTTCGAGCTGGGCGCCGAGCGTGGCGCCCGACTGCGCGAGCGCGCTGCGGGCGGCGTCGAGCTGGGTCAGCGTCGCGGTCGCCGCATGCTGTTTGATCCACAGGCGATGGGCGAGAAGATCCTTGAGCGCGTCCTGCACCTTCGCGTCGGCGCTGAGCGCCGTGTCCGCCTCGGCGCTCATCTCTTCGGGCAGCACCGTGAGCATGCCGCGCAAGCGCTGCATGCGCTGGCGGCATTCCTGCAACTGCGATTCGAGCGCGTCGGCCCCGTCGAGCAGGGCGCGGATCGTGTTTTGGCGCCGCCGCCAGCGCCGCTCGCTCAGCCAAAACCACAGGAGCAGCAGAGCCGAGACGAGTACAGCGAGCAACAGGTACGGCACGATCCGTCGATCCCCCGAAACAGTGCAACAGTCTGCATCAAGGCCGGGAATTCGCAAAATCGGGCACCCCGGCCGCGCCCGCTCCACGCAAGGTTTTCATTGACTTTGTGCAGCGCGGCACCTACCATCGCGCGCGCCATGAACGCGGCCTTGCCAGAAATCGTCGACGCGTGGCGCATGGTGCAGGCGCGGCGTTCGTTCCAGGGCAGTTTGCCGCTCGCAGCGCTGCCAAGGCTGCGCGACAGCCTGGCGGGAACCGGCGGCAGCGTGACCTTCGATCTCGATTTCGGCAAGGATGAGCTCGGCGTACCGCTCGTGCACGTGCGCGCGGATGCCGTTTTGCCGTTGCTCTGCCAGCGCACGCTCGAGGTGTTCGAGCTGCCCGTGCACGTCGACGCTCGCCTCGGCCTCATCGCCGTGGAAGCGGACGAGGCGGCCCTGCCGCCGGGCTACGAGCCGCTGCTCACGAGCGACGGCGCGATCAGGCTCGCCGACGTGGTCGAGGACGAGCTGATCCTGGCGTTGCCCGTGGTGCCGGTGAAGCCCGGCAGCGTGGAGAACGAATCGAGCTTCGGTCCGGCCGAGGCGCCGGAAGAGGCGAGGGAAAACCCCTTCGCCGTGCTGAAAAAGATAAAAGTATCGAAAAACTGATTTTGGAGATGTGTCATGGCAGTAGCCAAGAGCCGTAAATCCCCGTCCCGCCGCGGCATGCGCCGCGCCCACGACGCGCTTTCCGCCAAGCAGCTCGGCACCGACCCGACGTCGGGCGAAGTGCACGTGCGTCATCAGGTCACCAAGGACGGCTACTATCGCGGCCGCAAGGTGATCGACGACAAGAACGCGGTGCGCGACGAAGACTGACGTCCGAGCGTTCGTGCGCGATGCGCCCGGCGCGTCGCGCGCGCGAGCGACGGCTGCGCGCTGGAGCGCGTGACCGAGCTGGCTGCCGAGACCAGGATCGTCTAGTTCGGCAGCAGCGGCAGCGGACGGCGCCGGCGTGGCACCGGTTCCGCTCTCACCGGGGGATTCCACTCTGATTTACGCACGCATCGCCGGCACCGGCAGCTTCCTACCGGAGCGGGTGCTCACGAACGCCGATCTCGAGAAATTCGTCGATACGACCGACGAGTGGATCGCTTCGCGCACGGGCATTCGCGAGCGTCACATCGCCGCCGAAGGCCAGACCACCTGCGATCTCGCCGAAGGCGCCGCACGCGCGGCGCTCGAAGCCGCCGGCGTCGACGCGCGCGAGATCGACCTCCTCGTCGTGGGCACGACCACGCCCGACCTTATCTTTCCCTCGACCGCCTGCCTGTTGCAGAACCGCATCGGCGCCAACGGCTGCGCCGCGTTCGACGTCAACGCCGCGTGCTCGGGGTTCATCTACGCGCTGACCGTCGCCGACAAGTTCATCCGCGCGGGCGCCGCGAAGACCGCGCTCGTCGTCGGCGCCGAGACGCTCTCGCGCATGCTGGACTGGTCCGACCGCACGACCTGCGTGCTGTTCGGCGACGGCGCCGGCGCGGTCGTGCTCAAGGCGTCGGACGAGCCCGGCATCCTCTCGGCGCACATGCACGCCGATGGCGCATACAAGGAGCTGCTTTGGAACCCGGTCGGCGTCTCCGCGGGCTTCAAGCCGGCCGAGACGAACGCCGGCGTGCGCGTGCTCATGCAGGGCAGCGACGTCTTCAAGGTGGCCGTCAAGACGCTCGATCGCGTCGTCGAGGAGACGCTCGAAGCGAACGGCCTCGACCGCCACGCCATCGATTGGCTGATTCCGCACCAGGCGAACCTGCGCATCATCCAGGCGACGGCCAAGCGCCTGGACATGCCGATGGAGCGCGTCATCGTCACGGTCGACAAGCATGGCAACACCTCGGCCGGCTCGGTGCCGCTCGCACTGGACTACGCCGTGCGCTCGGGCAAGGTGCAGCGCGGGCAGCTGCTGCTGCTCGAAGCGTTCGGCGGAGGTTTCACCTGGGGTTCGGCGCTGCTGCGTTTCTAGCGGCGCGTTCCATTCTGATCACGCGAGTCTTCGATGATTCTCGACAATTCATCCGCACCGTCGTCGGATTCGACCATGTCTCCAGCTTCCAGCTCTCAGTCCTCAGCCCAAGCCGCCGTCAACGCCGCCGATCTCGCCTTCGTCTTCCCCGGGCAAGGTTCGCAGTCGCTCGGCATGCTCGCCGACCTCGCCGCGGAATTCGGCATCGTCGAGGAGACGTTCGCCGAAGCTTCGGCGGGCGCGCACGTGGATCTTTGGGCGCTCTCGCAGAACGGACCCGAAGCCGATCTCAATCGCACCGAGAACACGCAGCCGGCGCTGCTGGCCGCGGGAGTTGCGGTGTGGCGCGTGTGGCGCGCGCTGGGTGGCGCGGTGCCCGCCGTGCTCGCGGGGCACAGTCTCGGCGAGTACACGGCGCTGGTTTGCGCGGGTGCGCTCGGTCTCGCCGATGCCGCCGGCCTCGTCGCCGAGCGCGGACGTCTCATGCAAGCGGCCGTGCCGCAAGGCGTCGGTGCGATGGCGGCGATTCTCGGCGGCGACGATGCGCAAATCGCCGAGGTCTGCGCCGAAGTCGCGCAAGGCCAAGTCGTCGCGCCCGCCAATTACAACGCGCCGGGTCAGCTCGTGATCGCCGGTCACGCCGAGGCCGTCGACCGCGTGATCGCGCGACTCGCCGAGCTCGGCGTCAGGAAGGCCGTGAAGCTCGCGGTCAGCGTGCCCTCGCATTGCGCATTGATGCGCGACGCCGCCGACCGGCTCGCGGAAAAGTTCGGCGAGATCGCCTGGGCGTCGCCGACCATTCCGGTGATCCAGAACGCCGAGGCGAAAGCCTATTCGAGCGTCGAGGAGATCCGCACCGCGCTCGCACGTCAGCTCTACATGCCCGTGCGCTGGACCGAGAGCATGCACGCGCTGGCCGCGCGCGGCACGGTTCGCGTGGCGGAATGCGGACCGGGCAAGGTGCTCACCGGCCTCTTGAAGCGCATCGAACGCACGCTCGAAGGCCGCGCGATCGGCGCGCCGGGCGAGATGTCGCAGGCCATCGCCGACTGGTCCGCAGTCAGCCGGTGAGAGCCGGAACCACGAAGGACGCGAAGCACACGAAGGGATCACGAAGAAGAACGCTGGGACCATTCTTGTTCGTGCGCTTCGGGTCTTACTTCTTTGCAGGATATCGAGGAGTCGCAGATGAGCGGAATTCTTGACGGCGAAGTCGCGCTCGTCACGGGCGCGAGCCGCGGCATCGGCGCGGCGATTGCCGCTGCCCTGGCCAGGAACGGCGCGAAAGTGATCGGCACCGCGACGACGGACGCCGGCGCGCAGGCGATCGGCGAGCGTCTCGGGGCCCACGGCGGCGTCGGGCGTACGCTCAACGTCACCGACGGCGCCGCCGTCGAGGGGCTCGTCGAAGCGGCGGGCAAGGAATTCGGCGCGATCACGATCCTCGTCAACAACGCCGGCATCACGCGCGACCAGCTCCTCTTGCGCATGAAGGACGAGGATTGGCAGGCGATCCTCGACACGAACCTGACCTCCGTCTACCGCACGAGCAAGGCGGCGATGCGCGGCATGATGAAGGCGCGCAAGGGCCGCATCGTCAACATCGCTTCGGTGGTCGGCCTCACGGGCAATCCGGGACAGGCGAACTACGCGGCGGCCAAGGCCGGCATCATCGCGTTCTCGAAGTCCTTGGCGCGCGAGATCGGTTC
>DASRGX010000219.1:0-8501 GCA_035650835.1 Rudaea sp.
GGAGTAGCGTACGCCCGCCTGCGCGGCGAGATTCACCACGCGCGCCGGCCGGTAGTTGCGAAACGCGTTCGTGACGGCGTCGCGATCCTCGAGCGCACCGCGCACGAAACGGAAGCCCGGCTGGGGCATGAGGCGCGCCAAGCGTGCCTCCTTGAGCCTGACGTCGTAGTAGGCGTTGACGTTGTCGAGACCGATGACTTCGTCGCCGCGCGCGAGCAAGCGCTCGCTGAGCGCGGCGCCGATGAATCCGGCCGCACCCGTGATCAGCGCGCGCATGACGTCACCTTGCGGGCGAAAATGCGGTCGAACCGGGAATACCGAATGTGCATGCGATCCTTCCTTGGCGTGACGTAAGTTGCAAAAGTCCTTTCTTGCGCGTCCGCGCTCCTGCGCGTTCGCCGCACCGCAATCGCCGCGGTGCTGGCGAAAATTAGCCGCGCGTCACAGCGGAATCGGTGCGTTAGGGCACATAGTGCTCGCGCGGCGCGGCGCAGATCAGGCACACGCTTTGTATACCTCGCCATGTAGCTGCTGTCCGCGAGCGCGAGGATCCATCGAACGATGCAGCGCGAACCGCCAAGGACGCTCCGATCGTCGCTCACCGACGTAGAGGCGCTTGCCGTCTGGCGCGCGCTCGACGAGGCGCTCGCCCCCGTGCTCGGCCACGGCAGCGTCGCGGCACTGTTCCTGCGCAGCGTCCGCTCGCAATCGGCGCAGTTTCCCTGGTTGCGCAAACTCGATGCGCGCGAAGGCGACGTATTCATTGCGCTCGCGGACGCGCTCGCACGACAGCCGCCATCTGTAGCGGCCGCAGCGCACGTCGAACTCGTCGATACGTTCCGCGCCACGCTCATGCGCCTGCTCGGCGCATCGCTCGCTGGACGATTGCTGAACGAAATACTGAACGAAACCTAAGCAAATCCAGGGTTTTCCCTCATGTGTACTTGTATACCGTGCATCGTCCAAAGCGAGCTCGCGGCGCATCATGCAGAACGCACGGAGGCGAGCGCTCTCCGCAACCGGCTTCAGGCATTCGCTACGCGGTGCGCGTGTAATTTTTCTTTCACGACAATTCAACGCGCACATTGCATGCAACGTCACGCGCCGGCTGCGAGCACGCAATGCGTAAACGAGGTCACAAGCTGAACGCCTGCGCTTCGTGGCACAGTGCTTGTATATCGCCTGTGCCCGCTGCATGAACGAGCTGTGATGCATTTTGTGGCGGGTTTCACGGTTTTGCGTTTTCGGGTCCGCTGTCGCGTCAGCAGCGTTCCCGCCATGGAGGGTGGTAATGCCGACCGCGTCAGATCCTTTGGATAACCGTTTGCTCGCCGCGCTGCCCGAAGCGGAATTCTCGCGGCTCGCTCCTCATCTCGAATGCGTCGAGATGCCGGTCGGCAAGATCCTCTACGAGTCCGGCAGCCGCTTCAATTACGTCTACTTCCCGACGAGCGCGATCGTGTCGATTTTGTACGTCATGGCCGACGGCGCTTCCGCAGAGATCGCCGTGGTCGGCAGCGAGGGCATCGTCGGGCTCGCCTTGTTCATGGGCGGCGGCACGACAACCAACGACGCGGTCGTACAGAACGGCGGCATGGGCTTCCGGTTGAAGTCGCAGTTCATCCTCGAGGAATTCAATCGCGGCGGCCCCGTGTTGCGTCTGCTGCTGCGCTACACGCAAGCATTCATCACGCAAACCGCGCAGACGGCCGTATGCAACCGCCACCACACGCTCGATCGGCAACTCTGCCGCTGGCTGCTTCTGAGCCTCGACCGCCTGAAATCGAACGAGATCGTCGTCACGCAGGAGCTCATCGCCAACATGCTGGGCGTTCGCCGCGAAGGCGTCACCGCGGCCGCGGGTCGCCTGCAAATGGCCGGTCTCATCCGCTACAAGCGCGGGCGTATCCTCGTGCTCGATCGGCCCGGCCTCGAGAAGCGCACCTGCGAGTGCTACGCGGTCGTCAAGAACGAATACGATCGCCTGCTCCCGCCGAGCGAATCGCGCTCGCCGCTGGCGATTCCGCCGCGCATGACGTGGGCTCGTCCGGTGGCGTATTCCGACCCGTTCGCGATCGCGCGGTGACATTCCCCGTGCCGGCTTCCGCTCTCACGCGAGCCCGGAGAAGACGGGATTCATGCTCTTAGAACAGAATCGGCGAACAAGAGCCGAATTCGACATCCGCGGTAAAACGCGAACAAGAGCGTTCCCGCTCTTGTGTCGCTCCGGGCACGACTATTCCACAGTTACACTTTTAGCCAGATTCCGCGGCTGATCGACGTCGGTCCCGCACAGCACCGCCACGTGATAGGCCAGGAGCTGCAGCGGCACCGTGAACGCGATCGGTGCCGCCAATTCGCCGCAGGCGGGCAGCACGAGGATCTCGCCGCGCCCGCGCGGAATGCGCGCCGCTACGTCGGCCGACGCGAGCACGTGCAGCTCGCCGCCGCGCGCGCGGACTTCTTCGAGATTCGAACGCAGCTTCTCGATGAGGCGGTCGTTCGGCGCGACTGCGACGACCGGCATGTTCTCGTCCACGAGCGCGAGCGGTCCATGCTTGAGCTCGCCGGCAGGATAGGCCTCGGCATGGATGTACGAGATTTCCTTGAGCTTGAGCGCGCCTTCGAGCGCAACCGGGTACTGCGTTCCGCGGCCGAGGAACAGCGCATGACCGCGACCGAGGAAGCGCCTGGCGAGCGCGCCGATGGATTCGTCGAGCGCGAGCGCGGCGCGCACGGTGGCGGGCACGTTTTCGAGTTCGCGTACGAGCTCGGCGTAGCGCGCCGCCGGCATGCCGTTGCGACGCGCAAGCTCGAGCGCGAGCATCGCGAGCGCGGCGAGCTGCGTCGTGAACGCCTTGGTCGATGCCACGCCGATTTCCGGTCCCGCCCGCGTCATGAGCGCGAGCGCCGATTCGCGCACGAGCGAGGATTCGGGCACGTTGCAGATCGCGAGCGTGGCGAGATAACGGCGCGAGCGCGCGAGTCGGAGCGCCATGAGCGTGTCGGCGGTTTCGCCGGATTGGCTGATGCCGACGAACAGCGAGTCGGCGGGCACGACCGAATCGCGGTAGCGGAATTCCGAGGCGATCTCGGCGCTGCACGGCACGCCGGCGAGCGCTTCGATCCAGTAGCGTGCGATCGCCGCAGCATGGTAGCTCGAGCCGCACGCCACGAGATGCACGTTGCGCACGCGGGCGAGCAGCGCCTCGGCGCCGACGCCGAACGCCGCGGTGAGGATGCGGCCGCCGGCGATGCGGCCTTCGAGCGTATTGGCGATCGCCTGCGGTTGCTCGTGGATTTCCTTGAGCATGTAGTGCCGATAGCTGCCGCGTGCGACCGCGTCGGCGCCGAAGTGCGCGAGCGTCACGGCACCTTCGACGCGTTCGCCGCGTTCATCGAAGAGGCGCACGCCGTCGAAGGTCACCTCGGCGGACTGGCCGTCGGCGAGATAGATGAACCGCCGCGTGAGCGGCAACAAGGCATGGATGTCCGAAGCGATGAATTGCTCGCCCTCGCCGAGCCCGATCACCATCGGGCTGCCGCGCCGCGCACCGACCAGACAGCCCGGCTCGCGCTTGCTGATCGCGGCGATCGCATAGGCGCCCGTCAGGCGCGCAGCGGCCTGCTGCACGGCGTCGATGAGGCGCGCGCCGGCGGCATGGAAGTGCTCGATCAGATGCGCGATCACTTCGGTGTCGGTTTCGCTCGCAAACTCGTATCCGAGCGCGGCGAGCTCAAGGCGCAACTCGTCGTGGTTCTCGATGATGCCGTTGTGCACGACGGCGACGTCGTCGCACGAGGTGATCGGATGCGCATTGACGGCGCTCGGTGCGCCGTGCGTCGCCCAGCGCGTGTGCGCGATGCCCGTGAAGCCGGCGATCGGCTGCGCCGCATGCAGGCGTTCGAGCTCTTGCACCTTGCCTTTGGCGCGCACGCGCTCGAGGCCGCGTTCGGTCAAGAGCGCGATGCCCGCGGAATCGTAGCCGCGGTATTCGAGCGCCTTGAGGCCGTCGATGAGCGTGGCTACGACGTCACGGCGCGCTGCAGCAGCGACGATTCCGCACATGGGCGTTCCCCGCTTACGGGCTTTCGAAGCCGTTCGCGAAGATCTCGTCGGGCAGCGCACCGCCGTAGATTTCGGCCGTATCGACCACGCCCGAATCGTTGTAGCCGCCCGCAACGAGCAATTGGCCGTTCTGCAGCAAGGTCGCCGTGTGGTAGTACCGCGCGGTGGCCATCGAGCCCGCTGCCGTGAAGGTGTCGGTCGCCGGATTGTAGATTTGGGCATCGGCCAGCGTGTTGACGTTCGTATTGCTGTCGACGCCGCCGACGATCAGCACGGTACCGTCGGGCAGCAGCGTGGCCGTGTGGAAGTGGCGCGGCGTGATGCTGGATTGGCTCGCCGTGAACTTGCCGGTGCTGGGATCGTAGATCTCGGCACTGCCGATCGGCACGTCGTTGTCGATGCCGCCGACGATGAGCACTTTGCCGTTCGAGAGCAGCGTCGCCGTCGCATCGTCGCGACGCGCGACCATCGTACCGCTCGTCGTGAACGTGTCGGTGGTCGGGTTGTAGATTTCCGAACTGTTGAGCGATACGCCGCTGCCGTCGCCGCCTCCGCAGATCAGCACGGTGCCGTTGGGCAAGAGCGCTGCGACCGCGAGGTCGCGCGCCGCATGCATGGCGCCGCTCGTGAAGGTGAAAGTCCCGGTCGAGGGATCGTAGAGCTCGGCGCTCGCCAGGCGCGTCGAGCCGTCCGCCGAGATGCCGCCGGCGATCAGCACCTTGCCGTTGTTGAGCAGCGTCGCCGTGGCGCCGTTGCGCGCGGCTTTCATGGAACCGGTCGGCGCAAACGTGCCCGCTGACGGGGTGTAGAGATCCGCCGCGGCGAGTGCGCCGGTGCCATCGTAGGCGCCGCCGCCGGCGATGAGCACCTTGCCGTTGCCGAGCAGCGTCGCCGTCGCGAAGCCGCGTGCCGCGGACAGGTCGTTCGCGGTCGGCGCAAACGTGCCGGAGGTCGGATCGTAGATTTCCGCGTCCGCCACGCTCGTGGCGTCGAAGCCGCCTGCCACGAGCACCGTTCCGTTGGGCAGGAGCGCCGCAGCGGCGCCGTAGCGGCCGCCACCGCCCAGGCTTCCCGTTGGCGCAAACCCCGCTGCGCCTGCGGTTCCTACGAATGCGAACGCCGCGACGAGTAGCGCGGCTGCCGGTGAAAATGCGCGATGTAAGGCCTGCATGAGCTTCTCCCTGCCGTTGAACTGCTCCATGGCTTTCTCGACGTCGGCACGCCGTCACGCAGCGTCCCTTCATCGGCTAGGTGCGGTCCGCGAACGCGGCCACGACCGGTGCCGCGCGATGCTGCGCCAACGCGCAGTGCGGCTCTGTACGCTGGATCACATAGAGCGGCGGCGCCGAAGCGCGGCCGCGGCGGGGATCGCGCTGCGGCTACCAGTTGTAGCCGTCGGCGAAAATCACGTCGTCGGGGTTGAGCACGCAGGTGTCGTTGTTGTCGTCGTACTGGACGGGCGTGCCGATCGGCATGACGTCGAAGTCCTGCAAGCGCGGACCGAAGAGCGAATGCGAATCGATGTTGATGTCCGCATCGCTCCAGTGGTGCGTCGTGAACATGTCGTCGGAGAACGTCAACGGAATGCCGCCGCCGTCGGCGAGGAACATGCCGTACTTCTTCAGTGTTTCGAGGATGACCTGCGCCGCCGGGTTGTAGCCTGTCTCGCTGAAAAGCGCGTGCAGCCGCAAGCGAGCGCCGTACGGAATGGCGTTCGTGGGTCCGGTGCCGTTGGGCACGCCGGAATGCGTTGCCGGATGCACGTAGAAACCCGGCCGAATCCGGCTGTTGTCCAGCACGAAACGCAGGGCGTGACCGAGATTCCCCGTGCCGCCATTGGCCGGTATCGCATGCCAGACTTCGTCTGGCGTCGTGATGAGCGGCGCCATGGGATAGCCGGCGGCGTCGGCGCTCGTGCAGCGGTCGCCGCGCCCGTTCGCGGGGTATACCTCATTGAGGTGCCACTTCACCAGGCACAGCGCGTGGATGCCGCTCGCATCGACGGTCGAGTTGTAGGCTTCATACAACGTGCTGCCGTCGACGACGAACAGATGGCAGTCGCCACCCGAGCACGTGTAGTTCGTCACGCCCTCGATCGCACCGCCGGCGGGCAGCGGCACCGAATCGGTGTCGTCGCACTCGCCGTTGTAGTAGCCGGCTTTTTTCACGAGCGGCTCGATCGTGTTCGAACCCCACGAGGAATACAGGATGTGCATCGAGAAATCGATTTGGAAACTCGTATTCCCCAATGCGTTCGTGCCCCACGCGACGCTCGCGCCGATCATCGCCGCGGAGTTCGTATCGGCGGTGACGCCGCTGATGTCCTGGTTCCAGATCGCCGCCGGCGGAAAGCGCGGCATGTCGCGCTCCGGCGGCGTGGCCGCAGAGAGGTTCGACAACGCCGCGAGCGCGAACGCCGCGACGGCGCGATAGGCGCGCGGATGCGTGGAGATCGGCATGCGAAGCCCCCCTCGAAACCGATGGAGGCAGTCTACTCCGCTCGCGGCCGAAATCCTGAACGGCCGTCACAGACGGCCTCACCACATGAGATCGGGCGGGATGTCGTCTTCGGCCGGTGCATTGGGATCGCAGAGCAGCACGAGCGATTCGGGCTGGATCGCCTGTGCCGCGAGTGCGACCTCGCGCGTCACGAGCAGATAGCGGCCCGCGAGCTGCACGATCGCGAGCTCGCCGCGGTTCAGCGCGGCGACTTGCTCGGGCGTCCCGTAAACGCGCCGAATCTTGTTGCCGTGCGGGAAATGGCGCGGGGTGTCGGCGTCGGCCGCGTTGAGCGCCTTGCCGTTGAGCAACACCGCGAGCTTCTGCTTGCGTTCCTTCTTCTCGCGCTGCAAGCGTTCGGCTTCGCGCTGTTCGCGTGCGCGCTCCTCGCGCTCCTGCTTCGCACGCAGCGCATACGCGCCGGCGAGATCGATCTCGGTTTTGGCGCGGGGCGCAGCGTGCGGCTTCGGCGCCGGCTTGTGCGGCGCCGGCGGTTTGCGCTCGGCTTTGAGCTTCTGCGCCAGCCCGGACTTCAACAACTGATCGCGCAAGGATTCCGACATGCTCGTGCTCAATAATGCGGCGGCGCGGGTTCGTGGCGCACATCGTCGGCGAGTGCGACTTTGACCTGCCCGAGCTCCTCGCGCAAGCGCTCGGATTCGCGCCGGAACTGCTCGAGCGCCCGGTCCTGCGCCGCGACGGCGGCATCGAGCGCCTGCACGGTGTGTTCGATGAACGCGATGCGCACTTCGAGTTCGGTCAACCGTTGTTCGAGCGTCGCGGTCATGTCATCGCGCCTCGACGAGATGCCGGCCGTGGCGCGCGCCGGTCGCGCCGGCCACCTCGCGCGCGGCGAGCGCAAGGTCCGCCGCGGCCATTTCCCGCACGAGTTCGGCGAACGTGATGCGCGGCGTCCAGCCAAGTTTTTCGCGCGCCAAGCGCGCGTCGCCGAGCAGCGTGTCGACTTCGGCCGGACGGTAATACTGCGGATGGATGCGCACGATCACGTCGCCGCGGCGGATCTTCGCGTCGGCCGCCGACACCTCGGCGACGACCGCATGCTCCTCGGCACCGTTGCCGTGGAATTCGAGCTCGACGCCGATCTCGCGCGCCGCGAGACGCACGAACTCGCGCACCGAATGCTGCACGCCCGTAGCGATCACGTAGTCGCGCGGCTCGTCCTGCTGCAGCATGAGCCACTGCATCTCGACGTAGTCGCGCGCGTGACCCCAATCGCGCTTCGCGTCCAGATTGCCGAGGTAGAGGCAACGCTGAAGTCCGTGCAGGATGCGCGCGAGCCCGCGCGTGATCTTGCGCGTGACGAAGGTCTCGCCGCGGATCGGCGATTCGTGGTTGAAAAGTATACCATTGCACGCGTACATGCCGTAGGCTTCGCGGTAGTTCACGGCGATCCAGTACGCATAGAGCTTGGCCACCCCGTACGGCGAGCGCGGGTGGAACGGCGTGGCCTCGGTCTGCGGCGTCTCGCGCACGGCGCCGTAGAGCTCGGACGTCGACGCCTGGTAGAAGCGGCAGCTCTTGCCTAGCCCGAGCACGCGCATCGCCTCGAGCACGCGCAACGTGCCGAGCCCGTCGGCATTCGCCGTGTACTCGGGCTCTTCGAACGAAACGGCGACATGGCTCTGCGCGGCGAGGTTGTAGATCTCGTGCGGCCGCACCTGCTGGATGACGCGCAGCAGGCTCATCGAATCGGTCATGTCGCCGTAGTGCAGCGCAACCTTCGGCACCGCCTCGTCGAGCTCGTGGTAGAGATGGTCGATACGTTCCGTGTTGAACGAGGAGGCACGGCGCTTGATGCCGTGCACCTCGTAGCCCTTTTCGAGCAGGAGCTCCGCGAGATAGGCGCCGTCCTGGCCGGTGATGCCCGTGATCAGCGCGCGTTTTTTTTCCATGGTTGTGAGCGAACTCCGGG
>DASRGX010000220.1:0-6485 GCA_035650835.1 Rudaea sp.
AATTTACACAGGTCCGTATGCGCACGCCTTCGCGCGCGGCGATCACCGGTCGGAACTCGATGCCTGCGTTGCCACGGCGGCGCAGGCCCGCGACGCCGGCCTCGGCGTCAACGCCGGGCACGATCTGAACCAGGCGAACCTCGGCGCGTTCCGCGCGGCGATCGAGGAACTGGCCGAAGTGTCGATCGGCCATGCGCTGATCAGCGAGGCGCTTTACGCGGGCCTGGCACCCACCGTGGCGGCCTACGTGAAGATTCTCGACGCCTGAAATGCGAAACGCCGCTCGGAGCGGCGTTTCGTGTCGGCATGATCGCGGTATTACTGACCGCCAGAAACAAAGCCGATCTTGATGATGCCCGCGTTCTTGGCGTCCGCCATCACCGTGGCGACGAGCTGGTATTTCGTCGTCTTCTCGGCGCTGATGTCGATTTCCGGCTGCTGATCCTGCGGTTTGACGCCGATGACGCTCAGCTGCGCGCGCAGTGCCTCTTCGGTCAACGGCTCGTCGTTCCAGAACAGCTGGCCCGTAGCGCGCACCGAAAGATGGATCGGCTCCGGCGGCGGCGGGGGCGGAACAGGCGGCGGCGGCACCGGTTGCGGGAGGTCGATCTTGATTTTGTGCGACAGCATCGGCGCCGTGATCATGAAGATGATCAGGAGCACGAGCATCACGTCGACGAGCGGCGTGACGTTGATATCCGCCATGGGCCCGCTGCCACCGCCTGAACTGAATGCCATCTTGCTAATCCTCTTGCAACCTCACACCGGCGCGCCGGCGCGAGGTTTCTTGCTACTGTTGGTTGTTGCCCTGCGCCTGCGTAATGAAGCCGAGCTTCACCATGCCGGCGTTCTTCGCATCGGCCATGACCGCGGCGACGAGCTGGTACTCGGTGTCCTTGTCCGCGCGGATCTGCAGCTCTGGCTGCGGCGTGCGCTGCGCAGCGACGCGCAATTGCGCCTGCAGCGTCGCTTCGGTGACGGGCTCGTCGTTCCAATACAGCTCGCCCGTATCCTTGACCGAGAGCGTGATCGGCTGGTTCGACGCCTCGTCGGGCGGCTTGGCCAGACTCGCGATCGGCAGCTCGATCTTGATCTTGTGCGCGGCCAGCGGGGCCGTGATCATGAAGATGATCAAGAGCACCAGCATCACGTCGACGAGCGGCGTGACGTTGATCTCCGCCATCACCCCGCCGCCGCCGCCAGAACTGAACGCCATGACTTACTTCCTCGCTCCCGGAGCGGGTTTCGGCGTCGCCACCGTCACCGCAGCGCCCGTGTCCACGCGCGAACCCGTCGCGAAGAAATCGTGGAGGTCGTGCGCGAATTCGTCGAACTGGGCGTTCGTGACGCGGTTGGCGCGAACGAACACGTTATAGGCCAGCACGGCGGGAATCGCGACGCCGAGACCGAAGGCGGTCATGATCAGCGCTTCGCCGACCGGACCGGCAACGGCGTCGATCGAGGCTTGGCCCGACGCACCGATACGGATCAGGGCGTGGTAGATGCCCCACACGGTACCGAGCAGGCCGACGAACGGAGCCGTCGAACCGGTCGTCGCGAGCCAGCTCAAGCCGCCTTCGAGGCGGCCGCTTTCGCGGGCGACGCCCTGGCGCAGCGCGCGGTCGATGAACTCGGAGCGGTTGAGCGCCTCGACGAGGCGGCTGCCTTCATGGCGCTGATGGTGAGCAGCGGCCGAAGCGCAGTCGAGCGCGATCTTCGAGAACGGCTCCCACTTCGGCTGGTCCTCCATCATGCGCACGGCTTCCTGCGCCGAGGTGGTTTCCCAGAACACGTGACGCACCTTGTCCGCACGCGAGCGGATGGCGAGCACGCGCCACGCGTTCAAGATGATGAAGTACCAGGAACCGATCGTCATCACCACGAGCACGCCGAACACGACCCAGCCGAGCGCGTCGAAATGTTGGATCAGATGGTCGAAGCCCATTTGCTGAAGGGCAGCGGCATCGCCATGTCCTGCGGGCGCCATCCCAGCCGATGCTGCGGCCGCCGCATCTGCCGGCGGGGGCGCAGGTTGAGTCGAAGCTGCATCTTGTTGCATAACACTACCCTTTGTTAATAGTCCCAATGATCTCATCAGTCGGGGCGGGTCGCTACCCGCCCCGACGCTCAAAGTTCCGTCAAGGTGAAATCGACGGGCACGAGCGCATAGCCTTCGTATTTCTGGCCGTTGCGCACGCCCGGGTTGAAACTCCACGTCTTCGCGGCGGCGATGGCGGCCTGGTCGAGCTCGCGGTAGCCGCTGGATTTTTCCACCGTGATGTCCTTCGGCGAGCCGTCGATCGCGATCAGCACCTTCAAGATGACCTTGCCGGTGTGGTGTTCGCGAATGGCCTGCGGCGGATATTTCGGCGGGCGCATCCGGCGATAGCTGATGTTTTCGCTCGGCGCGATGTCCGCGGGCGGCGCCGGAGGCGCAGGCGGCGCGGGAGGCGGCGCGGGCGTCGACATCGGTGTCGGCGTCTCCGTGACGACCGGCGGCGGCGGGGCCGGCGGTGGTGTCGGCGGCGGCTTGAGCTTTTCGACGATTTTCGGCGGCGGCTTCTTCGGCGGTTCCGGCGGCGGAGGCGGCGGGGGAGGCGGAGGCGGTGGCGGTTCGATGAACTCGACCGTCACTACTTTGTCGTTGTTCTTTTCCTTCGGCTTCGGCGGCGTGACCGGCGCAAGAAGCATCATGAACGCGAAGGCGTGTATCGCGAAGGCGCCGGCAAGCGCGATGGTGCGCCGCCAGCTAAATGGCTCGGTCGTGGTTTGAAATGCTTCTGACGCCATCAGCGTGAACCAGTGTGTCTCAGAATGTTTTGTTTTGCGTACGCCATCGGACCGGCCCCTTGGCCGATCACGAAAGACTGAACGGAGCCGGGCAAGTTACACCAGCGTCGGGCGTTTGTATAGATGCCCGACTCTGCCGTGCCGATGATCGTCTTCACTTGCCGCCGCCGAGCTTTTTGAGCTCGTCGGACGCGTCGCTCTTGGCATCCGGGTCCTGCAGGGCCTGCTGGAAAGCCGCCTTCGCTCCGGCCTTGTCCTTGAGGCCGAGATCGATCTTGCCGAGCAGCACGTACGCCTTGCCTTTGTGCGTCACGCCGCGCGAGATGGCCTTCTGTATCGCCGTCTTCGCCTCGGCGTAGTTCTGCGCCGCACCGAGGATCTGCGCCCGACGGTAATCGAGGTCGCCGTTGCTCGCGAGCGGCGCGGCCTTGTTGTACGCGTCGAGCGCTTTGTCGTTGTTGCCTGCGATCATGTACACGTCGCCGAGCAGCTTGTAGTTCTCCGCCGTCGGCTTCACGGCACCCTTGGTCAGCCCTTCCTGAAGCAAGGACGCAGCTTTGAGCCCGTTCGTTTCACCCGAATCGGTGCTCTGCGCGATGTTCGCGTAGATCTTCGCGGCCGTGACGTAGTCGCTCTCGTCCGTGATGAGGCCTTGTGAGCGCTCCTTGTCGAGCAGCGCGAGCGCCTTGTCGTCCTGGTTGTTCTGCGTGTAGATGACGAGCGCGTTCTGGATGAGCTTCTTGTTGGTGGGCTCCTTGGCGAGCTGCTGCTCGATCAGACCCGCGGCCTGCGAACTCTGTCCGCTCTGCGCGTAGCTCGCCATCAGGATGCTGTTCCAGGACTCCTTCGGCTCGTTCGTCATCGACTGCGCCTTCTTGATCGCCTCGATGGCCTCCGGATATTTCTCGAGTCGGTAGTCGATGTTGCCTTCGAGCGCGTACGAATCGGCGGTTTCGCGCTTGCCCTGTTCGCGCCAGATCTTGAGCTCGTCGAGCGCGGCTTGATACTGCTCGTCGCCGACGTAGGCGTTGACGAGGTTGAACATCGAATCGAAGTACGCGTCGTTCGGAACCGAATTGAGCTCGAGCACCTTCTTGTAATCGGCGATCGCGCTCTTGTAGTCGGCATCGTTCAGTTCGAGGTTCGCGAGCCCGAGGTCCGCGTAGCCTTGGGCGTACTTGCTCTTGCTCGTTTCGATGACTTTGTGCAGGAGCTCCTTGGCCTTGGCGTCGTCGCCCGAATTGAGCGCATCGAGGCCCTGGTTCAAGTTCTTCTGGTCGGTCGAGCTCGTCATGTCGTTCTTCGGCTCGCTGCGCGTGGCGTTCGGATAGTGGGTTTTTTCGTCCTTCTTCGACGCCGCCGCCGCACCGTGTGCGGCGAGCAAGAGCGCCGTGCCGGTGCACAGGACAAAATGGACAGCTCCACTCTTCTTCATGTCGGCCCCTCCTGGATTCGTTGAACTCGTTCTGTTTGACGCAGCACCGGGACCGGCGAGGTTACCGCCGGTCCCGGCGAAGCTCAAGCTGCCACCGCAGCAATTGGGTTTAGACGTCCAGATTCGCGACTTGCAGCGCGTTCTGCTCGATGAAATCCCGGCGCGGTTCGACGACGTCGCCCATCAGCGTCGAGAAGATCTGGTCGGCGGCCACGGCATCCTCGATGCTCACCTGCAGCAGCCGCCGCGTTTCGGGATTCACGGTGGTTTCCCATAGCTGGTCCGGGTTCATTTCGCCGAGACCCTTGAAGCGCTGGATCGTCCGACCTTTCTTGGCCTGCTCGAGCAGCCACGTTTCCGCGGCGGCGAACGATGCGACCGGGTTCGCGGCATTGTCGCGCCGCACTTCGGCTCCGGCCTGGATCAGACCCTCGAGCTGCTGCGCGACGTCGCGGATCGGCTTGAATTCGGTGCTCGCGAAGAACGCCGCGGGCAGCACCTGCGTGGTGCCGACGCCGTGATGCTCGCGCAAGATCGACAGCGCCGCCGGATGTTCCGCCGTGGCGGCGCGCAGGTGCAGCGTGTAGCTCGGCTTGCCGAGGCCGCGCGCGTTGACCTTGTTCGACAGTTGCACGATCCAGCGCCCGACGGCATCCGCGTCCTGCCAAAGCTCCGGCGCCGGCGGCGGCGCTTCGAGCATCGCTTCGAGCACCGCGGCATCGCACCGCTGCCCGAGCCGGTCGATCTGCGCGCGCGCGGCGTGGTAGTCGAGCAGCAAGCGCTCCAGCGCTGGACCGTGCAGCGGCGGCGCATCGGGCGCGTAGCGCAGCTCTGCGCCTTCGACGGCGTTCGAGATCAGGTAGGCATTGAGCGACGCGTCGTCCTTGAGATAGAGCTCCTGCTTGCCTTGTTTGAGCTTGTAGAGCGGCGGCAGGCCGATATAGATGTAGCCGCGCTCGATGAGGTCCGGCAGATGCCGGTAGAAGAACGTGAGCAGCAGCGTACGGATGTGCGAGCCGTCGACGTCCGCGTCGGTCATGATGATGATGCGGTGGTAGCGCAGTTTGTCGATATTGAATTCGTCCTTGCCGATCCCGCAGCCGAGCGCCGTGATCAGCGTGCCGACTTCGGCAGAAGACAACATTTTATCAAAACGCGCTTTTTCCACATTTAAAATTTTACCCTTGAGCGGCAGCACCGCCTGGTAGCGCCGGTTGCGCCCCTGTTTGGCCGAGCCCCCGGCGGAGTCGCCCTCGACGATGAACAGCTCCGAGAGAGCCGGGTCCTTCTCCTGGCAGTCGGCGAGCTTGCCCGGCAAGCCGGCGATGTCGAGCGCGCCCTTTCGCCGCGTCATTTCGCGCGCTTTGCGCGCTGCTTCGCGGGCGCGCGCCGCTTCCACGACCTTCGCCGCGATCGCGCGCGCATCGGCGGGATTCTCGAGCAGGAATTCCTCTAGCTTCGCGTTGACGATCGACTCGACCGTTCCCTTGATCTCGGACGAGACGAGCTTGTCCTTGGTCTGCGACGAAAACTTGGGGTCGGGCATCTTGACCGACAGCACGGCGATCAGCCCTTCGCGCATGTCGTCGCCCGTCAACGCCACCTTGGCCGATTTGAGCAGGTTGCTCGATTCGATGTAGTTGCCGAGCGTGCGCGTAAGCGCTGCGCGAAACCCGGCCAGATGCGTGCCGCCATCCTTCTGCGGAATATTGTTCGTGAAGCAGAAGACCGTTTCCTGGTAGGCGTCGGTCCATTGCATCGCGACGTCGACGCTCGTTCCGTCCAGGGTCGCGCTCAACGTGATGACATTCGGGTGCAACGGCTCCTTGAGTTGGGCCAGGTGTTCGACGAACGAGCGGATGCCGCCTTCGTACTGGAACACGTCGGTCTTGCCGGCGCTCTCGTCGACAAGCTCGATCTTGACGCCGGAGTTCAGGAACGACAGCTCGCGAAGCCGCTTGGCGAGGATGTCGTAATGGAATTCCGTGTTCGAGAAGATCTCCGGACTCGGTTTGAAGCGCACGGTCGTGCCGCGCTTGGTCGAAGGCCGCACGCGTTTCAACGGGTACAAGGGCTCGCCGAGCCGGTACTCCTGGAGGTGCTCGAACCCTTCACGGTAAATCGTGAGCCAGAGGTGATCCGATAGTGCGTTGACCACCGACACGCCGACCCCATGCAGGCCGCCCGAAACCTTGTAGGAGTTATCGTCGAATTTGCCGCCGGCGTGCAGCACGGTCATGACGACTTCCGCCGTCGACCT
>DASRGX010000221.1:0-9350 GCA_035650835.1 Rudaea sp.
GAGATCCGCACGCCGATGAACGCGGTGATCGGCATGGCGACGCTGCTCGAGAAGACGCCGCTCGAACCGCGCCAGCGCGGCCTGCTCACCCAGTTGCGCACCTCGGCGCGTCTGCTGCTCGGCATCATCAACGACATCCTCGATCTTTCGCGCATCGAAGCCGGCAAGCTCGGCATGCAGAACATCGAATTCTCGCTCGACGCCGTGCTCACCGATCTGTCGGCCGTCGTCGGCGAGCGCGCCCGCGCGAAGAAGCTCGAAGTGCTTTATCTCGTCGCGCCCGAGGTGCCGTCCGTGCTGCACGGCGACCCGGTGCGTCTGCAGCAGGTGCTCGTGAATCTGGTCACGAACGCGATCAAATTCACCGAACGCGGCGAGATCGTCGTCGAAGCCGGCCTCGTGAGCCGCGACGCCGAGCACGCGGTGCTGCACTTCGCCGTGCGCGACACGGGCATCGGCATTCCGCCGGGCGAACTGCCGCGACTGTTCGATCCGTTCACGCAGGTCGACGAATCGAGCACGCGCGTGCACGGTGGCGTGGGCTTGGGTCTCGCGATCTGCCGGCGTCTCGTCGAGCTCATGGGCGGCACGATCGACGGCCGCAGCGAACCGGGCCGCGGCAGCGAATTCTGGTTCACCGCCCGCTTCGGCACGGCGCGTGCGGCGGTGTCGAGCGGGCAGCCGCCGGCAGAGGGCCTGCGCGCACTCGTGGTCGACGACAACGCGACGACACGCGACGTGTTCGGCGCGATGCTCGAAGCGCTGCGCTTCGAGGTGACGCTCGCCGATTCCGCCGAAGCCGCGCTCGCGCGCATGGACGCCGCACCGCGGCCGTTCGATCTCGTCGTCATCGATTGGAAGCTCGCCGGCATGAACGGCGTGGATGCCGTGCGCGAGGTGCGCCGGCGCGGCCTCGGCGAGCCGGCCATCGTCATGGTGACGGCATACGGCGACGAACGCCTGGTTCGCGACGCCGAGGCGAGCGGCGTGAATGTGTTCCTGCACAAGCCGGTGAGCCCGTCGACCTTGTTCGATGCAGCGATGGAAGCGCTCGGCCGCCGCGCCGGCGGACGCATGGTGGCGCCGAGCACGGCGAGCGGCGACGTGCGCTTCCGCGCCGGCGCGCGCGTGCTGCTCGTCGAAGACAACGACATCAACCGGCAGGTCGCGAGCGAGCTTCTGCAATCGCTCGGCCTCGCCGCCGACTGCGCGGCCGACGGCCTCGAAGCGCTCGAGCGCGCGCGCGATGAGCGCTACGACGTGATCCTGATGGACGTGCAGATGCCGCGGCTGGACGGCATCGAAGCGACGAAGCGGCTCAAGCAGGACCCGCGCACGCGCGACATTCCGGTCGTGGCGCTCACGGCGCATGCGATGAGCGGCGATCGCCAGCGCTTCCTCGAGGCCGGCATGGACGATTACCTGACGAAACCGATCGAAGAGACCGAACTCGTCCACGCCCTGGCGCGCTGGCTCGCGCAGGTCCCGCAGGCGGCGCTCGCGCCGGCCGCGAAATCGGCGAGGGAATCCGAGCCGCGGGTATACACGTCCACTTTGCCGCATATTCCCGGCGTCGACGTCGCGGCCGCCCTGCAGCGCGTCAGCGGCAAGCACGATCTGCTCTGGCGGCTGCTCGCCGATTTCCGCACGCGCAATGCGGATGCGGCCGAGCGTCTGCGCGCGATGTTCGCGGCCGGCGAATTCGCGCCTGCACGCGACGTCGCCCATACGATCAAGGGCGCGGCCGCCACGCTGGCCGCGCAGCGCATCGCCGCGGCCGCGGGGGCCATCGAAATCGCTGCGCGCGGCGAAACGGTCCCCACGGCCGAGCTCGTGGAACTCGCCGCGGCGATGGCCGAGCTCGTCGCCGCCGAGCTGCCGCAGGCCGGCGCGCCCGCGACGCGACGCGACGCGAATACCACGGCCTGCGCTGCAGCGCTCGCGGCGCTGCGGCGCGAGCTCGCCGGCAACAGCCTCGCCGCCGAGCAGGCCTGCGCCGCGCTGCGCGCCGAGCTCGGCGACGGCCCTGCGCTGCGCGACCTGGCGGCGCTCGTCGCCAGGCTCGACTATCGCGGTGCCGAACGCGTGCTGGACCGCATCGAACGCGAGCTCGCGGGCGAGGCGCGCGTGACATGAGCACCGGCCACACGCGCATCCTCATCGTCGACGACGAGCCGGCGAACATCCACAGCCTCGCCGCCGCGCTCGGCAATGCGTACGATCTGCGCTTCGCGACCGACGGAGTCGGCGCGCTCGAACTCGCCGCCGGCATTGCCTTCGACTTGATCCTGCTCGACGTCGTGATGCCCGGCATGGACGGCTTCGAAGTGCTCAAGCGCCTCAAGGAAGCCGAAAGCACGCGCGAGGTGCCCGTGATCTTCGTCACGAGCATGAACGAGATCGCCGACGAAGAGCAGGGCTTTGCGCTCGGCGCCGTCGACTACCTGACCAAGCCCGCGAGCGCTCCGCGCGTGCGCGCGCGCGTGCGCAGCCACATCGAACTCAAACGCCAGCGCGACCTGCTCGTCGAACGCGCGCACCTCGATCCGCTCACGGGCATCGCCAACCGGCGGCGCTTCGACGCCGCGTTCGACCAGGCCTGGCACGCGGCCGCGCGCGACGCGAAACCGCTCGCGCTCATGCTCCTCGACGTCGATCATTTCAAGCAGTTCAACGATCACTACGGCCACGGCGCCGGCGACGACTGCTTGAAGCGCATCGCCGCCGTGCTGCACGCCGAATTCGCCGACGACGGGCAGCTCGCCGCACGCATCGGCGGCGAGGAATTCGCGATTCTCACCGCCGGCGGCGCCACGCGTGCGCACGCGCTTAAATTGCTGAGCGGGGTGCGGCATCTCGCCATTCCGCATGCCTACTCGAGCGCGGGGCCGATCGTCAGCGTGAGCGCGGGCGCGCTCGAGCTCGTGCCGCAGCCGGGGGCGCCACCGCGCCTCCTGCTCGAGGCAGCCGACGCGCTGCTCTACGACGCCAAACGTGCGGGGCGGAACCGTTGCCTGTGGCGCTCCGCCGTGGGGGCCGATGTGGACGTGGTGACGGCCGATTCACTCGATGTGTGAACGTGGCGATTCACCCCAAGGGTGAATGCCGCGACGCGCGCTGCTCGATCGCGTCCAAATCTGCGACAATGCGCGCCGCGCCAGCGGCCGAGCCGCGCGCCTGCCCTCAGCCATGAGTCCCAAATGAAAGCCCTGATCTGCGGTTCGCTCGCCTACGACACCATCATGGTGTTCCAAGACCAGTTCAAGAATCACATCTTGCCCGACAAAGTGCACATCCTGAACGTCGCGTTCCTCGTGCCGCGCATGCGCAAGGAGTTCGGCGGCTGCGCGGGCAACATCAGCTACAACTTGCAGCTGCTCGAGGGCGCACCCGTGCCGATGGGCACGGTGGGCCAGGATTTCGGCCCCTATCGCGAGCATTTCACGCGCTGCGGCATCGACTTGAGCCAGGTCAAGGTGATCGACGATCTCTATACCGCGCAGGCGTTCATCACGACCGATCTCGACGACAACCAGATCACCGCGTTCCACCCGGGCGCCATGATGCGCTCGTACGAGAACCACGTGCGCGACGTGCCCGACGTCACGTTCGGCCTAGTCGGTCCCGACGGCCGCGACGCCATGCTGCAGCACGCGCAGGAATTCGCCGAGCGCAGCGTGCCGTTCATCTTCGATCCCGGCCAGGCGATGCCGCTGTTCAACGGAGAGGAATTCCGCGCCTTCATCGAGCAGGCGCAATACGTCACGGTCAACGACTACGAATCGAACGTCTTGCAGCAGCGCACGGGCTGGAGCGAAAAGCAGATCGCCGAGCGCGTGCGCGCCTACATCGTCACGCGCGGGCCGAAAGGTTCGCTGATCCACACGCGCAAGGAAACCTTCGACATCCCGCCCGCGCACGAGCGCCGCGTCTCCGACCCGACCGGCTGCGGCGACGCGTACCGTGCGGGCCTCATCTACGGCCTCATGCGCGACATGGATCTGCCGACCTGCGGACGCATGGCCTCGCTGATGGGCGCACTCAAGGTCGAGCACCCGGGCACGCAGAACCAGCGCTTCACGTTCGCCGAATTCGCCGACCAGTTCCGCCAACAGTTCGGCTATGCGTTGGATTGACCAAACTTGGTCGATGCAATAGCCTGGTAGTATGAAACAGCTCAACATCTACGAGGCAAAGACGCGGCTTTCCGGTCTCGTCGATCTTGCGAGCCGCGGCAAGAGCTTCGTCATCGCCAAGTCCGGCACGCCGCTGGCGCGGCTAAGCCCGCTCGCGCCGGACAAGCCGGCCAAGATCAAGTTCGGCCTCATGAAGGGCAAGATCAAATTCGCGCGCGACTTCGACGCGCCGCTGCCTGACGACGTGCTCGCCGCGTTCGAAGGCGGCCCGCGCAAGTGAACCTGCTGCTCGACACCAACATCGTGCTCTGGGTCATGAGCGGCAGCGCGAAGCTGCCGAAAGCGGCGCGGCGCGAAATCGAGCGCGCCGATACGGTCTACGTCAGCGCGGCGAGCGTTTGGGAAATCTCGATCAAGGCGGCGCTCGGCAAGCTGACCGTCGATCTCCCGCGCTTCGTCGATGCGCTCGGCGAAGCGGGATTCTTGGCGCTCCCGATCAGCTGGCAACATGCGCAGCGTGCGAGCGGACTGCCGCATCGGCACCGCAACCCGTTCGACAGGATGCTGATCGCCCAGGCGCTCAGCGAGCCGCTGCGCCTGCTGACGCACGACGAACAGTTCGCCGGATACAGCGAACTCGTGACCTGCGTCTGAACTACTTCGGCTTATCCACGTTGCCGATATCGACGAGGCCTTTCCACTCGCCCTTGGCGTTCTTGCGCCACACGGTCACGTAGCTGCCGCTGATCGACTTGCCGCTCGCCTTGACGGTCGAGGTCCAGCGGCCGCGCGAGACGCCCATGTCGCCGCCCTTGTCGGCGAACACCTCGACGGGCGCCCATTCGAGGGTGCTGTCGTCGGGCGCATCGCCGCCCATCGCGGCATAGATCGCATCCCGGCCGACCGACGGTTCCGAGCCGCCGCCGTACGCCGTGCCGTCGACCTCGTCCATGGTGTCGCGAAACGCCTTGGCCGTGCCCTCGCGTTTGGCGAGCGCGGCGAAATCGGTGTCGGCCTTGGCGATGGCGCGGGCGGCGGCGGGATTGCCGTGGAACTTGGGTTCTTCGGCGTGCGCCGCGCAGGCGAGCGCGACGATCACGAGAACAATGGCGATGCGCATGATGACTCCTCGATCCGGTGGGTATTCGTCAGGTGCGTACGGAAAACGGCGTGAAGTCGGTGCCGCGATCGAAATAGTCCTCGTTCTCGGCGCGCTTGAGCGCGGCGACGACTTTGTACGTGAGCGGCGTGGCGAGAATTTCCCAGAGCACCTTGAGCGCGTAGTTCGAGAACATCACGGTCACGACGAGCTTCGTGTCCCAGACGCCGAGGAAGGCGGCCGGATAGAACACGAGCGAATCGACGCCCTCGCCGCAAATCGTGGAGCCGACGATGCGCGACCACAGCGCGTTGCCGTTCGTCCACAATTTCATTTTTGCCAAGGTATACGAATTGACGAATTCGCCGCAGAAGAACGCGGTGATCGAGGCGAAAACGATGCGCGGCGTCTGCCCGAAGATGCTCTCGTACGCCTCCTGGCCGTGCCAGCTCGCGGCGGGCGGCAGCTTGACGACGACGGTCGCCATGATCGAGGCGAACACGAGTGCGGCGAGCCCCGACCAGATCACGCGGCGCGCCCGCGCGTAACCGTACACCTCGGTCAGGATGTCGCCGAAGATGTACGAGATCGGGAAGAACAGCACGCCGGCGCCGAACGTGAACGTTCCGATCACAGGTAGGTTCACTTCGGCCACCTTGGCCGGGCCGATCAGGTTCGAGCACAACAGTGTGCAGACGAAGGCGCCGAGGATGAAATCGTAATAGCGGTAAGTGCGTTGCGGATGTGCGTCTGCGGTCATCGATGTCGGCTCCGGGCGAGCGCCTAAGCATGCCGAGCGCGGCGGGCTTTTTCCAGCACTGGCTCAGCGCGGCTCGACGCGCACGTCGGTTTTCACCGAATTGGCGATGAAGCAGCGGGCGTGCGCCGCATGGTGCAACGAATGCAGCGCTTCGCGGTCCGGCGCATGCGCGGGATCGAAGCTCGCGCGCGGCTTGAGGATCACCTCGGCGACGACGAGCCGCCCGTCGACCTCGCGCATGCTGCCGACCGCTTCGTCGTCGTAGCCGTCGACGACATAGCCGGCTTCGGCGGCGAGCGACAGGAACCACAGCATGTGGCAGCTCGACAGCGAGGCCACGAACGCTTCTTCGGGATCGACGCCGGCCGGGTCGGACCACGGCGCGCGCACGACGTGCGGCGAGGCCGACGCCCGCACTTCGGCTCCGCCGTCGAAGCGCCAGATGTGCGCGCGGGAATAGCGTCCGCGCGCGAAGTCTTCGTCGGACCGCCGTTTCCACTCGACGCTCGCGCGGTGTTCGCTCATGGCGTAAGGTTCCGGCCTGCCGGGGCGTCCATTGTCCGATACTCACGGAGGAAACCGCCATGTCCATTCGTCATGCCGCCGCCACGCTGTTGCTCACTCTCCTCGCTTTCGGCGCGAACGCCGCCGACCGCGCCATCCCCTGGCAAGGCAAGGGCGCGCACGGCGAAGCGATCCGTTTCGATCCGGCGCAGATGAAGCGCCCGGCGATCCTCTTGTTCTGGGCGACGTGGTGCCCGTATTGCGAAGCGCTCATGCCCTACGTGCAGCACGTGGCCGACGCCGCCGGCAAGGGCAAGCTCGACGTCTACGCGATCGACATCAAGGAGGACGGCGATCCCGTCGCGACGCTCGCCGCACGCAAGCTGAGCTTCACGCTCGTGCGCGACGGCGATCCGATCGCGGACCTGTACGGCGTCAAGGGCACGCCGGGCTTGTTCCTGGTCGATGCAAAAGGAAACATTGTATACAAACGCGCCGGCGGCGATGCGCCCGAGGCGGTCGAGGCCGCGCTGCGCGACAAGCTCGGGCTGCCGCCGGCGCCGCGCTGAGCGCGTCAGTGCGCGACGAACAGCGGCAGGTCGCTGTGCTGGAACAGGTGCCGCGTGGCGCCGCCGAGCACGAGTTCGGCGATGCGCGAGTGGCCCCATGCGCCCATGACGACCAGGTCGGCGTGCGTGTCGCGGGCGGCGGAAAGGATCGCCGCGCCGTGGTCGCTTTTCGGCGCGAACGGCGTGAATTCGGCCTTGACCTCGTGCCGCGCGAGATAGGCGCGCAGATCGAGATGCGGCAGATGCCGCACGCCGATCAGGTCTTCGCGCCGGGCGCCGTCGAGCACGGTCACCTGCGCGGCACGCTGCAACAGCGGCAATGCGCCGTGGATCGCGCGGATCGATTCACGGCTGTGGTTCCAGGCGATCACGATGCGCTCGCCGAGCGTGTCGACGCGCGCGGTCTGCGGCACGACTACGACCGGCGTGCCGGCGCCGAACACGGTGCGCGAAACGGTGCCCCACCCGGTCGGCGCATCGGGATTGAGCGTCGGACGCTCGGCGACGACGAGATCGCACCAGCGCGCCGCATGGCAGAGCGCCTCGACGGGTTCGCCTTGCGCGACGAGCCAATCCCCGGCCACGCCGTGCGCGGCGGTCTCGGCTTGCCACCAATTGCGCATGCCGAGCGCCTCTTCGTAGAAATGATCGGCTTCGTGCACCTGGAACACGACGGTCTCGGGCGTACTGAACGCGACCGCGCCGAGCGACGCGACGAACATGCCGTGCGCGCATGCATCGAGCCTTCGCGCGAGCGCGAACGCCGCGCGCGCCGACAGCGATTCGCCTTCGGCACTGCGCACGTGGACGAGGATGTCGAACTGCGGCATGGCGGCTCCGGTCGTGCTGGCCTCGGGAACCTAGGATACCGCGAAGGCGGTGACATCCTGCACATGCCCAGCGCACGCACTTCGCGCTAGGATGCTCGTGCCGAACTGCGACGAGGTTCGAATCATGCTGAAATCGTTGATCCTGCTGCCGATGATGCTCGTGGCCGGATTCATCGCCTGCGCCGTCGCGGGCGCCTTGTTCCTGCCGCTGCTCGCGCTCGTTCCCGGGCTCATCGCGCTCTGTGCCGGGCTTTTCGCCGTGGTCGCCGCGATCGCGATCTTCGTGTTCGTCGTGCGTCTCGTCGCCGCGGTGCTCATCGGCGTCGGCGGACTTATGATCGGCCTCTTCGCTCTCCTGTTTTTCTTCGCCGGCGGCGGTATCCTGCTGTTCGCGCTCGGCGCCGCGATCGCGCATCTCGTGGTGCCGGTGCTCTTGATCTGCGGCCTCGTCTGGCTGATCCGCCACGCGTCGAAAACGCCGCCGCGCGCGCCGGCCTCGACCGCGCTTGTGCCTTAAAAAAACTTGCGCGAGACTTGCGCTCCCCTGCAACCAGGAGAACGCAGATGTCCAGCCTACGTTCGAGCGCGGCCGCGCTCGTGCTGCTTGCCGCCGGCACGCTCTCGACGCACGCGCACGCGGCAGGCAAGACCGATTGCCAGTTGCATTTCTCGCTGCGCGGCTGGGCCGCGATCTACAAGCATGCCGAAGGCGACGGCACGATCACGTGCGACAACGGCAAGACGTTCAACGTCACGATCGTTGCCGTCGGCGGCGGCCTCACGGCGGGCAAGTACCACGTCGACAACGGCACGGGCAAGTTTTCCGAAGTCCGCGACACGAACGAGCTCTTCGGCGACTACGCGCAGGGCGAAGCGAACGCGGGCGTCGTGAAGTCCGGCACGGCCCAGGTGTTGACGAAGGGCACGGTCTCGCTTGCCCTCGCCGGCGCCGGCGAAGGTGTGGATATCGGCATCTCGTTCGGCAAGTTCTCGATCCGGCGGGCGGGCAAGTAGCGTTGCGAGAGAACCTCGAGCACGAATAACCCGAAGAAAATAGTCGAGCTTTTCTTCGTGTTTTTCGTGTCCTTCGCGGCGCAATCTTTTCCTTGGTAGACCCGTTTGCCGCGCTGCACAAAACGCGCTATCGTCCCCGAACTGCAGCGTGACTGCGCTGCCTGCCGCAAGGATTCGGACGCATGTCGGGCGAACGCGTTGCCGTGCGTTACAGCGCTGGCGAGGAATGGGCCAACAGCGTCACGCACGGTGTCGGCATCGTGCTCAGCGTCGCGGGCTTGGCGTTCCTGCTCTTCGCCGCGCGCGGCACGGGCGGTGCGCGCGAGCTCGCCGCGTGCGCGGTGTACGGGGCGGCGCTGATCCTCGTCTACACCACCTCCACGCTCTACCACGGCGTCGTGCACGCGCCGTCCAAACGCGTGCTGCGCACGGTCGATC
>DASRGX010000222.1:0-9538 GCA_035650835.1 Rudaea sp.
CGGCGGGTGTGACCGCGGCGGGAACCTCGGCGAGCGGCAAGTGCGTCGTCGCGAGCGCGACGCGCAAACCCGGCGCGACGAGCAGCATCGCGACGTCGCAGCGCGCGCGCTCGGCAAAGAATTCCGTGTGGCCCGTGAACGGCACGCCGGCGTCGTTGATGACGCCCTTGTGCACGGGCGCCGTGACGACGCCGTCGAACTCGCCCTCGAGGCAGCCGTCAGCGGCGCGCGCGAGCGTGTCGACGACGTAGGGCGCATTGCGCACGTCGAGGCGTCCCGGCGTCGCCGGCACGCGGGCGGGCACGTGGATCGAGCGCAGCGTGTTCGGTGCGCGCTCGGTGCGCCACTGGCCATCGTCGGCGTCGATCGCGAGCGCGATGCCGCGCGCCGCAGCGGCGCGCGCGAGCACGTCACGGTCGCCGATCGCGATGAGATCGGCGGCGAGCGGACTCGCCGCGAGCGCGGCGACGATCTCGGGTCCGATGCCGGCCGGTTCGCCGAGCGTGACCGCGAGCCGCGGCAGCCACGCGCTCAACGCGGACTCCGCGCGCTCACGGCGCGGCTTTCTTCTCGATCGCTTCCTTGGTGGCGTCGGCGCACAGCGGCAGGTCCGGCGTGGCGTCGGCGCTGTTCACGGCGCAAACGTACGATTCCGAGCGCACCTGGCGCAGGAAGTTCTCGTATTCCTCTTCGGCCTTGCGATTGCGCAGCACGTCGCGTGCCTGCTCGCGCATCATGTCGTCGGTGCGGTCTTCCTTGCGTTCGCCGAGACGCTGCAGGATGTGCCAGCCGGCGTCGGTCTGGAACGGCTGCGAGATCTCGTTGTCCTTGAGCGACGACACGACCTCGGCCACGCGCGAGCCGTACTGCTCGATCGGGAACCAACCGAGGTCGCCGCCCGAGTTCGCGCTCGGCGCGTCTTCCGAGTGCTGCTTGGCGAGCTTGGCGAAATCCTCGCCGCCGTCGACGATGCGATGGCGGATGTCGGTGATCGTGCGCAGCGCGTCGTCGCTCGAGACGAGCTCGCTCGTCTTGATCAGGATGTGGCGCGCATGGAATTCGGTGACGACCTGCTTGCCGGTCGCGCGCTTGTCGACGAGCTTCACGATGTGGAAGCCGCTCGGCCCGCGCAGCACTTGCGAGACCTGGCCCGGCTGCATGCCGTCGACGAGGTTTGCGAACGCTTCGGGCACTTCGTCGAAGCGGCGCCAGCCGAGATCGCCGCCTTGCAGCGCGTCCTCGGCGTTCGAGTAGCGGATCGCCGCGGCGGTGAAGTCCATGCCGCCGTCGATCTCCTTCTTGACGTTGTCGGCCTTCGCGCGGACGGTCTGGATCTGCGCCGCATCCGCGCCCTCGGGCACCACGAGCAGGATGTGCTGCAAGTGCACTTCGCCCGATTTGAGGCTGTTGCTCGCGAGCAGGATGTTGACTTCCGAATCGGTGACGTTGACCTGGTTCTGCACGACGCGTTGCTGCAGGCGCTGCACCATGAGCTGGTCGTGCAGGTTCTTGCGGAAATCGTCGAAGCTGAGACCGTCGCGCTCGAGCGAGGCGCGCAGCTGGCGCACGTCGATCTTGTTGTTCTCGGCGACGCGCTGCATGGCCTGATCGACGTCGGTGTCGCTGACGCGGATGCCCGTGGACTGCGCGCGCTGCACCTGCAGGTGCATCATGATGAGCCGCTGCAGTACCTGTTCCTCGAGCTGCTTGCGCGGCGGGAGCTGCTGCGGGTTGGCGCGATACTGCGCGAGCACGTTGGCCACGGCGCGATCGAGTTCGCTTTGCAGGATCACGTCCTCTTCGGCGATGGCGATGATGCGGTCGAGCGGCTCCTTTTCGACGAGCTGCGCGCGGGCGGCGGGCGGAGCGGCGACGCCGGCCAGAACGAACAGGATCAGGGCAACGAACGGGGCAAGGAGCTTTTTCATCGGGCGATCACATCCAACGGGGCGCACGCGTGCGCATGGGATTCGGCCGGTCCCGCCGGCTGCGGCGGGCACCGCGGCCGGCATGATGCGGTCGGATAGGTAAGAAAAGCGTTATTTTTGCTTCGAATAGCTGAATTTTAGTCGAATCCGCGCCTCACTCAAACCCGAGGATCGAGCGGCGCAGGAAGTTCTCGGTGCGCGTGCCGCTGCTGCCAAGGCCTTTGAACTCCACCTCGAAGTAGATCGCGGTATCGGCGTGCAGCTGGCCGATCGAATTGATGTAATGGCGCAGCAGGAAGCGCATGGCCACGCAGCAGCTGTCGTACTCGGCGCCGCCGAACGCTTCGAGGAGCTGCTTGGTCATGAGCGAATAATAGTAGCGGCCGACGATGCTCCAGCTCGCGTTGATCGGCACGAGCGCCGTCGTGTCGACCTGTTCGAGCAGGCCGCGGCGGAAGCGGTACGAGAAGTTCACGATGCCGTCGCCGCCGAAGCGGTGCTCGACGCTGAACGCGGAAAGGTCCGTGTGATGCAGGTTCTCGACCAGCGCCGCCGTGGCCGGATCGAACACGCGCGAATTCGGGTTGTACTGCTGGTCCCACTTGAAGTCCCAGCGGTCGTTGAGGTGCAGATCGAGTTCCGCGACGTAGTCCGAGCCCGAGAAATCGACGGCCGGATAGCCCGGCAGCTGCACGCGCTGCGCATCGAAATAGCGGATCTGGCCCAGGCTCGCACTCAAAATGTCGTCGCCCGAGCCGTTGTCGATGAGCCGCGAGGTCACCGCGACGGTGAGGTCGTTCGCATTGCTTTGCCGGTCCGCGCCCGTGAACGCGTTGCTGCGGAACAGGCTCGGGAAATCGAACGTCGGCAACTGCGTGTCGAAGATGGGCAAGTCGTTCTGGTTGCGGTACGGCACGCGCAGATAGTAGAGGCGCGGTTCGAGCGTCTGCGTGAGGTCGTTGCCGAACAGATTCGTCTCGCGCTCGAAGACGAGGCCCGCATCGATGTCGAAGATCGGCACCGTGCGCGACGGCGTACGGTCGGCGAACTGCGGCGCGCCCGGGTTCGTGCGCGCGTAGCCGGCGACGTTGCGCAGATCGTACGTCGTATAGCGCACGCCGATCTCGGGCCGGATGAAGTAACCGGCCGTTTCGATCGGCAGGGCGAGATAGGGGTAGAGATCCACGCGCTGCCCTTCGAGCGACTCGATGTGCTGGAACGTGTAAGGCGTCGCCGCAGCGATGTCGTAGGGACCTTTCTGGAAATTCACGTACTCGGAATTGAGTCCCCAGACCACCGGCCCGGCGAAGGCGCGCTCGCCTTGGAACGTCGCGCGCGGCAGCCGCTGGTAGGGCTGGAACGCTTCGGAGACGTACGGTTCGGTCACCTGCGCGGCGTCGCCGCCGACGCTCGCCGTCCACCACTCGCCGCGACCGTTCAGATAGGCGCTCGAGGACAAGAGCGATGTCGCCGACGAGGTCAAGCTGCTGCCGTAATCTTGGAAATACTGCTTGTCCGAAACGCGGTTGATGTTGACCGACGCGCCCCAGTTCGCCGAGAGGTAGCTCGTGTCGAGTATGCGCAGCGAATAGCGCTGGGTCGGGATGTCGATCGGCGACGGCAGCGCGATTTCGCCGAGCGCCTGCTGCATCGCGTACTGGTTCAGCTCGTCGCCGACCTCGTTGTCGTGCGGCGCGTAGTTGAAATCGATCTGCGCGTGATCGGTCGCATCGAGGTAGCGGAACTGGCCTTCGAGCTCGGCGCCGCGCTTGGTGGACACGCGCGGCTCGATCGTCGCATCGTAATTCGGCGCGAGATTGAGATAGTACGGCGCACCGAGCACGAGCCCGCGCCGCGTGCCGTAACCGACGTGCGGAACCAGGAAGCCCGTCTCGCGATCGTTGCTGAGCGGAAAGCTCAGGTACGGGAACCAGAAGAACGGCACGTCGCCGTAGTACATCGTCGCGCCGTGCACCTTGGCTTCGTTCTCGACGTAATCGACCTCGAGGTCCTTGCCGCGCACGTACCAGCGGCGGTCGTCGGGATCGCACGTCGAATACGTGCCTTCGTGCAGCTTGCCGTGGTCCGGGTCCGTCATGTTCGCGGTCTCGGCCGTGCCGTTGCCGCGCTGCTCGAGCATCTGGTAGCGCACGTTGTCGAGGAACGTGGTGCTCGGCGTACCCGTGCCGTGCGCGTGATCCGCGGACAGCAGCATGCTGCGGTCCTGCATGCGCACATGGCCGTCGGCGGTGTAGTCGGTGGTTTCGGTGTCGAACGTCAGGAAATCCGAGCGCAGCAGCTGATCGAGCCGCTGCAGCCGCACGTCGTTCTCGAGCTTGTAGTGCGTGCGATCGGTCGAGCTGACCTTGCGTGCGCTCAAGTCGCTCGGCGCCGTCGAACGGTCGCCTTCGGTCGGCAGGCCCGGCGTGTAGAAATCGAGCAGATCGTTACGCTTGCACATCGCGTACTCGTCTTTCTTGCTCTTCTTCGGACACTTGAGCACGCCGACCGGGCACACCGTGTCGAGCTTGTCGACTTCGTCGGCGAGTGCGCCGTGCGCGAAAGCGACGGCCAGGGCCAGAACGGCGAGACGCGGGCGGAGTAGACTGGCGGCGTAAGGACTCGGCACGATCATCCGTCCAATGGCTGAAACGAGGCGGCAAAGCTTGCCTGATTCGCCGTTGTCGGGCAATCGAGCGCCGCGCGACGAGGAGAATCCTATGGACGAGAAGATCTGCAAGACCGACGCGCAGTGGCGCGCCGAGCTCAGCCCCGAGCAGTATGCCGTATGCCGCTGCTCGGCCACCGAGGCGCCGTTCACCGGCAAGTACTACCGCCACCACGAGCAGGGCACGTACACCTGCGCCGCCTGCGGGGCGCCGCTGTTCTCGTCGGCGGCCAAGTACGAATCCGGATCGGGCTGGCCGAGCTATTTCCAGCCGGTGTCGAAGGACGCCGTGAGCGAGCACGAAGACGCCTCGCATGGCATGCGCCGCGTCGAAGTGCGCTGCGCACGCTGCGAATCGCACCTCGGCCACGTGTTCCCGGACGGCCCGCGGCCGACCGGTCTGCGCTACTGCATCAACTCGGCGGCGCTAGGCTTCGAGCCGGCCTAGGTCCTTTCGCGATCGGGTTCCGGAGCGCTCGGCCGCCGCTACGCGCTGCGTTCGATGCGCTCCACGCGTTGGAAGCCGCGCGGCAGGCTGCCGCCGCGCTGTGCGCGGTTGCCGTTGTATTCGACGAGATCGGCCCATTTGAGGATCAGCTTGCGCTGGCCTGCCCACAGCGTGACTTCGCCTTTGCCTTCCGCGACGACCGCGACGCCGGCCACGCGCTCGCCCGCAGCGAGCTTCGCCTTCGGGATCTCGATGAGCTTGTTGCCCTTGCCGCCGTTGTCGAGCTCGGGCAACTCGGCGACCGAGAACATGAGCAGGTGCCCGGCGTTCGTCGCGACGACGATGCGGTCGCGCGCGGAGTCCTCGACGTAGGCCGGTGCGAGCACGTGCGCCTCGTCGTCCATGTTGATGAGCTGCTTGCCGGCCTTCTTGTTGGCGAGCAGCGCCTCGAACTTCGTCACGAAGCCGTAGCCGAAATCCGTGGCGAGCACGAGCTTGTCGGCCGGGTCGGCGATCGCGATCGCGTCGAAGCGCGCGCCCGGCGCCGGGGCGAAGCGACCGGTCAGCGGCTCGCCGTTGCCGCGCGCGGAGGGCAGGGTGTGCGCGGGCGTCGAGTAGCTGCGGCCGCTCGAATCGATGAACGCGGCATTCTGCGTCGTTTTCCCTTTTGCAGCATTGTGGAAACTGTCGCCTTCGCGGTAGCTGAGCGCCGCGGCGTCGATGTCGTGTCCCTTGGCCGCGCGCACCCAGCCTTTTTCCGAAAGGACGACCGTGATCGGCTCGCTGACGACGAGCGCCGATTCGTCGAGCGCCTGCGCGGCCTCGCGCTCGACGATGGGCGCGCGCCGCTCGTCGCCGTACTTCTTCGCGTCGGCCTTGAGCTCGTCCTTGATCAGCGATTTGAGCCGCGCCTTGGACTTCAGGATCACCTCGATGCGCGCGCGTTCCTCCTCGAGCTCGTCGCGCTCGGCGTTGATCTTCATCTCCTCGAGTCGCGCGAGCTGGCGCAGGCGCGTCTCGAGGATGTAGTCGGCCTGCTCCTCGCTGAGCTTGAAGCGGCGCATGAGCACGGGCTTGGGCTCGTCCTCGCTGCGCACGATACGGATCACTTCGTCCAGGTTCAGGAAGGCGATGCGCAGGCCTTCGAGCAGGTGCAGGCGGCGTTCGACCTTGGCGAGCTGGTGCTGCAGGCGCCGCGTCACGGTGTCCTGGCGGAAGCGCAGCCATTCGCCGAGGATCTGCTTGAGATTCTTGACCTGCGGCCGGCCGTCGAGGCCGATCATGTTGAGGTTGACGCGATAGCTCTTCTCGAGATCCGTCGTCGCATTGAGATGCTGCATCATCTCGTCGAGATCGACGCGATTGCTGCGCGGGATCAGCACGAGCCGGATCGGGTTTTCGTGATCGGATTCGTCGCGCACGTCCTCGAGCATCGGCAGCTTCTTGGCGCGCATCTGATTGGCGATCTGCTCGACGATCTTCGACGGCGACACCTGGAACGGCAGCGCGGTGATCACGGCGTTGCCGTTCTCGATCGTGTACACCGCGCGGCAGCGCACCGAACCCGTGCCGTTGGCGTACATCGCGAGGAGCTCGTTTTTCGGCGTGATGATCTCGGCCGCGGTGGGGAAATCCGGTGCGCGTACGTGCTCGCAGAGCGCGGCGATGCTCGCTTCCGGCTCGTCGAGCAGGCGGATGCAGGCGCTGGCGATCTCGCGCAGATTGTGCGGCGGGACGTCCGTCGCCATGCCGACGGCGATGCCGCTCGCGCCATTGAGCAGCACGTGCGGCACGCGCGCGGGCAGCCACGACGGTTCTTGGCGCGTGCCGTCGTAGTTCGGCGTGAAGTCGACCGTGCCCTGTCCGAGTTCGGCGAGCAGGAGCTCGGCGATCGGCGTGAGCTTGGCCTCCGTGTAGCGCATCGCCGCGAAGGATTTCGGCTCGTCGGGCGAGCCGAAATTGCCCTGGCCCGCGACGAGCGGATAACGATACGAGAACGGCTGCGCCATGAGCACCATGGCTTCGTAGCAGGCGCTGTCGCCGTGCGGATGATATTTGCCGATGACTTCGCCGACCGTGAGCGCCGCTTTGCGCGGCTTGGCCGCGGCGTCGAGGCCGAGATCGCTCATCGCATAAACGATGCGCCGCTGCACGGGCTTGAGACCGTCGCCGACGAAGGGCAGGGCGCGGTCGAGCACCACGTACATCGAGTAGTCGAGGTAGGCGCGTTCGGCGTAGTCCTTGAGCGGAATCTGTTCGTAATTGGCTTGCAGGTTCATCGGCTGGCGCTGGCGGAAGGATGGCGTGTTGCGGAGCCGCGCATTCTGCCGCATTCCGTTGCCCCGGTTAAGTGTTCCCCACGGGTCGTGGAAGACTGAACCACGAGCTTTGCCCCACCCGTCATGTCGATATAGCGACGCGTCATGCCATGCGATAGGCTTGGCGCGCGATCCTATGAGCATCGTTTCCGACTGGGGGATGCGTATGGCTTCGGTGCAATCGTCGTCGGGCTGGCGCGAGCTTTTCGCGAAAGAGGACTGGTGGGCGATCTGGATCGGTCTCGGGCTCGTCATCGCCGCCGTGGCGCTGTTCGCCGCCGGCGACAGCATCAAGTGGATCGCGGTGGCACCGCAGAAGTGGTCGGGTCTCGCCGATCTCGGCACGCAGTTCGCGGCCAATGCGGCGCGCTATCTCGCACTGTTCGCGCTGTGGCTCGTCTTGTTCGGCGTCGCGGTGCGTGCGCTCGGCTTCAAGCTCGCCGAATTCGTGCCTGCGTTCGCGATCGTGTTCGTGATCTCGGGGCTCATCTACACGCTCGGTCTCTGGGACCAGGCGGCGCGCTACAATTTGGAGCCGCCGCTCGTCGCGCTCGCGCTCGGCCTCGTCGTCGCCAATCTGTTCGCGCTGCCGGCTTGGCTCGAGAGCGCGCTGCGTGTGGAGTTCTACGTCAAGACGGGCATCGTGCTGCTCGGCGCCGGATTGCCGTTCGTGCTGATCGCCTGGGCCGGCCCGGTCGCGATCGCGCAAGCGGCAATCGTTTCGCTCGTGACGTTCGGCGTGATCTATTTCGCCGCGATCAAGCTCGGACTCGACCGCCGGCTCGCCGCGACGCTCGGGGCGGGCGGTGCGGTCTGCGGCGTCTCTGGCGCCATCGCCGTGGCGGGCGCCGTCGGCGCGAAGAAAGAGCACGCGCCGATCGCGATCACGCTCGTGATTTTCTGGGCGATCGTCATGATCTTCGTCTTGCCGCTGGTGTCGAAGGCGCTCGGGCTCGCCACCGGCGTGGCGGGCGCCTGGATCGGCACGTCGGAATTCGCCGACGCCGCAGGGTTCGCCGCCGCGCAAACCTATTCGGGCTACGCGGGCCAGCCCGGCATCGCGGGCAGCGCGGATGCGTCGGTGCAGGCGTTCACGCTCATGAAAGTGATCGGCCGCGATGTCTGGATCGGCGTGTGGGCGCTCGTATTGTCGATCGTCGCCGTCACGCGCTGGGAAGCGACGGGCGTCGAGTCGCGCGCGGGCGCCGGCGAAATCTGGCGACGGTTCCCGAAATTCGTGCTCGGTTTCTTGATCGCCTCGGCGCTTGTCTCCTTGCTCGCCGAAGGTTCGAGCTACGCCGAGTTCAAGAAGACGCTCACGCCGGAGCTCGTCGCGCCCTTGCAGGCGCTGCGCACATGGGCATTCACGTTCTGCTTCCTGAGCATCGGTCTCACCACCCGCCTGCGCGAGCTCGCCGCCGCCGGCGCACGGCCGTTCTACGCGTTTACCGCCGGCGTGGCCGTGAACGTGGTGGTCGGCTTCGTGCTGTCGACGATCGTGTTCGCCGCGTTCTGGGAAAAGCTCGGCGCGCCGTGAACGCCTCCTCCGCATCCGCCGTCGCGGCCTGCTGCCTCAACTGCGCGCATTTCGAGCGCGATGCGCGGGCGATCGAAGCCGCGTTTCCGGGGCTGCGCGCGCTGTCCTCGGGCTTCGCGTCGGTACGCGCCGACGACGGGCTATGCGCGCGGCACGATCGCTACGTCGCGGGCACCGCACGGTGTGCGCAATTTTTGGCGGTCGCCGGTTGACTCGCGTTCTTTTTTGTCTTTTATACTTTTCTAAATCGGAAGGCATCCGCTCATCCCGATCTTTCCAAGCAGAGCTTCCGCTCGTCCTGCGGCCGAGCGGGTAACTTCTTTGCTCGTGCAAAGAAGTCACCAAGAAACACGTTCGAGCGGCCTCGAGCCTAAGATCCATACGGGATGAAGGCAGAACGCATCCACAAGTCGCTTCGGCCGTCGATACCGCTCCAAGACGAAATCGTTGAGGTCCTATCCAGGCACATGGAAGCAGATCGTGGACATGTGAAGTCGTAGCACCTCGATGGTGCAGCGTTGGAGCGGTATCGACGGCCGAGCGAATGGTGACCGTCTACGACTGTCATCCCGTACGGTTTTCGCCTCGCGGCCGCTTGCACGCGTTTCTTGGTGACTTCTTTGCGCGAGGCAAAGAAGT
>DASRGX010000223.1:0-29738 GCA_035650835.1 Rudaea sp.
GCGGATGACCGGAATGTTCTGCAGGTACACCTTGAACCCCGGAATACCCGTGAGCTTCGGTCGCAGCTCCTGGATCACCTCGTCGGGCGAGCCGCGTTGGCTGCGCGGCTTCAGCGTGACGATCATGCGGCCCACATTGAGCGTCGCGCTGCTGCCCGAGACGCCCATGAACGCCATCACGCCGGCCACGTTCGGATCGTCGCGGATGATCCTGGCGGCCTCGGTATGCTTGCGCGCCATCTCGTCGAAGCCGACGTCCTGATCGGCTTCGGTGAACGCAAAGAGCTGGCCTGTGTCGTCGCTCGGCAGGAACCCCTTCGGCACGACGACGAACAGCGCGACCGTCGCGGCGAGAATCGACGCGAACGCGACGAGCACGGCGAGGCGGTGCGCGAGCGCGATCTCGAGCGTGCGGCGGTACAAACGCTGCATGCCGTCGAATACGTGCTCGAAGAACTGGTAGAGCCGGCCGTGGCGTTCGCCGTGGTGGGCCTTCAGCATACGGCTGCACAGCATCGGCGTCAGCGACAGCGAGACGAAGCCCGAAACGAGCACCGCGGCCACGATCGTCACGGCGAACTCGTGCAGCAGGCGCCCGATGATGCCGCCCATGAACATGATCGGGATGAACACCGCAGCGAGCGAGAGCGTCATCGACACGATCGTGAAGCCGATCTCCCTGGCGCCGTCGAACGTAGCTTGCACGGGCGTCTTGCCCATTTCCATGTGGCGCGAGATGTTCTCGAGCATCACGATGGCGTCGTCGACGACGAAGCCGACGCACAGCGTCAGCGCCATCAGCGACAGATTGTCGAGGCTGTATCCGAACGGATACATGATGGCGAAGGTGCCGACGATCGACATCGGCAGCGCGAGCGAGGGAATGATCGTCGCGGACAGGTTGCGCAGGAACAGGAAAATCACGAGCACGACGAGCGCGAGCGCGAGCAGCAGGCTGAACTCGACGTCGTCGACCGAAGCGCGGATGCTTTCGGTGCGATCGTAGAACACCTTGAGATCGACGCCGGCCGGCAGCTGTTTCTCGAATTCCGGCAGCACCGCGCGGATGCGCTCGACGACCGCGATCGTGTTGACGCCGGGCTGCTTCTGGATAGCGAGCAGGACGCCGCGCTTGCCGTTGACCCAGGCCGCGAGCTTGTCGTTCTGGATGCCGTCGTAGACGCGGCCGATGTCTTTCAGGCGCACCGGCGCGCCGTTCTGATAGCTGACGACGAGGTTCTCGAACGGCTTGGCAGCTTCGAACTGGCCGTTGACCATCACGTTGTACGTGCGATTGCTGCCGTAGAGCGTGCCGGTCGGCAGGTCGACGTTGCCGCTGGCGACGGCGGATTGCACTTGATCGATGCCGAGCCCGCGCGCCGCCATCGCGCCCGGATCGAGATCGATGCGCACCGCATGCTTGGCCGAGCCGTACACGTTGACGAGCGCGACGCCTTCGATCATCGACAGGCGTTGCGCGAGCAGCGATTCGCCGTACTCGTCCACTTTCGAGAGCGGCAGCGTATCGGAGGTCATGCCGACGAAGTAGATCGGCGCATCCGCAGGATTCACCTTGCGGAACGTCGGCGGCGTCGTCATCGTCGGCGGCAGCTGCTTGAGCGCCGCCGAGATCGCGGACTGCACGTCGAGCGCCGCCGCGTCGATGTTGCGCTCGAGCGTGAACTGCAGCGTGATCTGGCTCTGGCCGATACCGCTCACCGACGTCATCGAATCGAGCGCAGGTATCGTCGAGAACTGCTTCTCGAGCGGCGTCGCCACGGCCGACGCCATCGTCTCAGGCGAGGCGCCGGGCAATTGCGCCGACACCTGGATCGTCGGGAAATCGACGTTCGGCAGATCCGAAACCGGCAGCAGACGGTACGCCACGACGCCGAACACGAGGATGCCGACCATGACGAGCGTCGTCATGACGGGGCGGCGTACGAAGATTTCGGAAACGCTCATGTTGCCGGTGTTTGTTTCAGGTCAGGGAACTCAAGAAGGAACCACGAAGGACGCGAAATGGAGCGAGCTGGAAAAGGAGCGACTCATTATTTTTCTCTTTGTACACTTTCCCTTCTCGTGTACTTCGTGGTTAGCGCTTTTCGCGTTTTTCAGCATCCGTTGCCGGCTGATCGATTTTGACGTTGGTGCCGTCGACGAGCCGCGATTGGCCGTCGGTCACGACTGTTTCGCCGGCGCTCAGGCCCTTGGCGATCATCGACTCGCCGCCGACCGTGCGCGCGACCTCGACACCGCGCTGCTCGGCGCGGCCGTCGCGCCCGACGACGAAGACGTAGCTGCCGTTCGGACCGGCCTTCACCGCCGCGTCCGGCACGACGAGCGCGTCGGCGTCGCTGCCGAGCGTCAGCGTGACGTTGACGAATTCCCCGGGCCACAAGCGCTCGTCCGCATTGGCGAACGTCGCGCGCAATTTCACCGTGTTCGTCGCGGGGTCGACCGCGTTGTCGACGAAGCCGAGCTCGCCTTCGATGCGGCCCTCGATGCCTTCGCCGCTCACGGTCGCGGCGAGCGGTTGCCGCGCCTGCGCCGTGCGCACGCGCTCGACGTAGACGCCCGGCACCGCGAAGCTGACGTAGATCGGCTTGAGCTGGTTGAGCGTGAGCAGCGGCTGCGTGTCGTTGGCCTTCACGAGGTTGCCCGGCTGCACGAGGATGCGTCCGGCGCGGCCGTCGATCGGCGCGTAGATGTCGGTGTAGCCGAGCGTGAGCTTCGCCGCATCGACGTTCGCTTTGTCCACTTTTACACTCGCCGCCGCGGCTTCGTATGCGGTTTCGTATTGCTGCATCTGGTCGGCCGAAATGAAGCCTTTCGCCGCCACCGGCGCGTAGCGTTCGACTTGCGCATGGGCGAGGTCGCGCGACGCTTCGTCTTTGGCGAGCGCCGCATTCGCCTGCGCGAGCGCGGCTTGCGCCGGACGCGGGTCGATGCGGAACAGCAGCTGCCCCTTCTTCACGTCCTCGCCGTCCTTGACGTGCGCCTCGAGCAGTTGGCCGTCGACGAGCGACTTGACCGCGACCGTGTTGATCGCCTCGACGGTGCCGACCGCGTCGACGAGATCCGGCACCGTCTTCGCCGTCACCTTCGCCACGCTCACGGGCACGCCGGCATCCGGCGGCGGCGGCGCGCTGCGCGAACAGGCGGCAAGCGCCAGCGCACAAGCGAGCGCGAACGGGGGACGGCGGCGGAATGCCGGAGCGGACATGCGTCGGGAATCTCTGTCGTGAGTGCGGGGGCGCGATTATCGCCGAAGAAACGTGAATCGCGCTGCGGCGCGTCGTAAAGACTTGTGAAAACACGCGAGTTCCTAGCCCGGAAGTCATGCGCACGAGCGACGTGCCACGATGCGGTAAAATCCGCTTCTCGATGCCGCGCGCCAGCGCCGCGTCCACGGAGAGTTTTTGCCAGGAATCATGAGCCCGCCAGCCCTGCTCATCCCGCCGCTGCCGCGCGACGTCAAGCGCCGCGCGTATTGGAACGCCCCACACGGCAGCGCCGCCGCGCTCGCCATCGCCGCTGCCGCGCAGTCGCACGACGGCCTCGTCGTCGCCGTCACGCGCGATACGCATGCTGCACACGCGCTCGAAGCGGACCTGCGCGTATTCGCCGGCAGTGCGCTCGACGTGCTGCATTTTCCCGATTGGGAGACCTTGCCCTACGACCTCTTTCCGCCGCACCCGGAAATCGTCTCCCAGCGCATCGCCGCGCTTTACCGACTGCCTGCGACGCGGCGCGGCGTGCTCGTCGTGCCCGTCGGCACGCTCATGCAGCGGCTGGCGCCGCGCAGCTTCATCGGCGGATCGAGTCTCGTGCTCGCTTGCGGGCAGACGCTCGATCTCGGCGCAGAACAGCGTCGCCTCGAAGCGGCCGGCTACCGCAACGTGCCGCAAGTGACCGAACCCGGCGATTTCGCCGTGCGCGGCGCGCTCATCGACATCTATCCGATGGGCAGCGCCGAGCCGTACCGGATCGAGCTCTTCGACCGCGACATCGAGTCGATCCGCAGCTTCGATCCCGAGAGCCAGCGCTCGCTGCACAAAGTGGAAAACGTGAGCCTGCTGCCGGCGCGCGAATTTCCGCTGACCGAGGAGTCCGTCAAGCACTTCCGCAATACGCTGCGCGAACGCTTTCCGATCGATCCGCGCCGGTGCCCGCTCTATCAGGACATCAAGGAAGGCACGACGCCGGCCGGCATCGAATACTATCTGCCGTTGTTTTTCGAACGTACCGAGACGCTGTTCGACTATCTCGGCGAACGCGCGCTGATCGTGCTCGCCGAGCGCACGCTCGAAGCCGGCGACGCGTTCTGGCAACAGGCACAGGCGCGCTACGACAGCCGCGCTCACGACGTCGAACGGCCGATCCTGCCCGTCGCGGAACTCTACCTGCCGCCCGATCGCCTGCGCGAGCAGCTCAACCAGTGCTTGCGAGTGGAAATTGTCGCAAAAGGGACGAACGAGCACGCCGTCGATCTCGGCACGCTGCCCGCTCCCGTGCTGCCGCTCAACCGGCGCGGCGAAGCGCCGGGCGAGGAGCTCAAGCGTTTTCTCGACGCTTATCCGGGCCGCGTGCTCGTGGCGGCCGACTCGGCCGGTCGCCGCGAAGCGCTCATCGAGCAACTCGCCGCCGCCGAGCTGCGTGCCGAGGTCCTCGCTTCGTGGAACGAATTCGCCGCTCCGCGCGCAGACAAACCGCCGGCGCGCTTCGCCGTGGCGGTCGCGCCGCTCGACGACGGCTTCGCGCTCGCCGAGCCTGCGATCGCGGTGCTCACCGAACGGCAGCTCTACGGCGAGCGCGCGCAGCAGACGCGCCGGCGCAAGCGCGCCGTGCGCGATCCCGAAACAGTACTGCGCGACTTGTCGGAGCTCGCGATCGGCGCGCCGATCGTCCACACCGATCACGGCGTCGGCCGTTATCAGGGCCTGGTCAAGCTCGACGTGGGCGGCGGCGGCGAATTTCTCGCCATCGAATATGCAAAAGGCGACAAATTATACGTCCCCGTCACGCAGCTCCATCTGGTCTCGCGCTATTCGGGCACGGCGCCCGAACTCGCGCCGATGCACTCGCTGGGTGGCGACGCCTGGGAGCGCGCCAAGCGCAGGGCCGCGCAAAAAGTGCGCGACGTCGCTGCGGAACTGCTCGCGCTCTACGCACAACGCGAAGCGCGCCAGGGCCATGCCTTCGTTTACGATCGCGCCCTCTACGAGCAGTTCGCGGCCACGTTCCCGTTCGAGGAAACGCCGGACCAGCTGCGCGCGATCGAAGCCGTCATCGACGATCTCGCCTCGGGCAAGGCGATGGACCGCGTGGTCTGCGGCGACGTCGGCTTCGGCAAGACCGAAGTCGCCGTGCGCGCGGCCTTCGTCGCGGCCACCGCAGGCAAGCAGGTCGCGGTGCTCGTGCCGACCACGCTGCTCGCGCAGCAGCATTATCAGAATTTCCGCGACCGTTTCGCCGATTGGCCCGTGCGCGTGGAAGTGATCTCGCGCTTCCGCTCGAAAAAAGACGCCGACGCTGCGCTCGAGAAGCTGCGCGAAGGCCGCATCGACGTCATGATCGGCACGCATCGCCTGCTGCAGCCCGACGTCAAGTTCAAGGACTTGGGCCTCGTCATCGTCGACGAGGAACAGCGTTTCGGCGTGCGCCAGAAGGAGGCGCTGAAGAAATTGCGCGCGGAGGTCGATCTGCTCACGCTGACCGCCACGCCGATCCCGCGCACGCTCAACATGGCGATGGCGGGGCTGCGCGACCTGTCGATCATCGCCACGCCGCCCGAGCACCGGCTCGCGGTCAAGACCTTCATCTCGACCTACGATCCCGCCGTGATCCGCGAAGCGTTCCAGCGCGAACTCGCGCGAGGCGGACAAGTATACTTTTTGCACAACGAGGTCGAGACGATCGAGCGCACCGCTCGCGAGCTCGCCGCGCTCATCCCCGAAGCGCGCATGCGCATCGCTCACGGCCAGATGCCGGAACGCGAGCTCGAGCAGGTGATGCTCGATTTCTACCGCCAGCGCTTCAACGTGCTCGTGTGCACGACGATCATCGAATCGGGCATCGACGTGCCGAGCGCGAATACCATCGTCATCAACCGCGCCGACCGTTTCGGCCTCGCCCAGCTGCACCAGCTGCGCGGCCGCGTGGGCCGCTCGCATCATCGCGCCTACGCCTACCTGGTCGTGCCCGACCGCCGCGTGCTGTCGGCCGATGCGGAGAAGCGCCTCGACGCGATCGCTTCCATGGAAGAGCTCGGCGCCGGCTTCACGCTCGCCACGCACGATCTCGAGATCCGCGGCGCCGGCGAGCTGCTCGGCGAGGAGCAAAGCGGACAGATCGAGGAGGTCGGCTTTTCGCTGTATACCGAGCTGCTCGAACGCGCCGTGCACGCGCTGAAAAGTGGAAAAGTGCCGGATTTCGATCTGGTCAGCGAACACGACGCCGACATCGAGCTGCACATCCCTGCGTTGATACCCGACGACTACTTGGCCGACATCAACACGCGACTGACGCTCTACAAGCGCATCTCGGCCGCACGCGACGCGGAGGCCCTGCGCGAGCTGCAAGTGGAGATGATCGACCGCTTCGGGCTGTTGCCAGACGCGGTGAAGAACCTGTTCGCCGTGGCCGCGCTCAAGCTCGCCGCGACCGCGCTAGGCGTCCGCAAGCTCGAGCTCGGCGAGCGCGGCGGACGCATCCAGTTCAAGCCGCAGCCGAACGTCGATCCGCTGACGATCATCAAGCTCATCCAGAGCCAGCCGAAGGTCTACGCGCTCGACGGCCAGGACAAGCTCAAGGTGAGGCTCGAGTTGCCTGGTGCCGCCGAGCGACTCGGCACAGCGCAAGCGCTACTACGCACGCTCGGCGGTGCGGCGCCGGCGTCGGCCCGCGCTCATTGATCGAAGGCGCCGCGGAAGATCAGATCGAAATTCGGAATAACGAAATCGAAATGCGCGTACTCCTGCGTGGCAGAAAACGTTTGAACCGGAGGCTGACCCGTGCAAGGCCCCGAGCATTTGTAGTCCGGGAAGTAGAACGACGTCGAAGGCAATGGGTGTGCAACGAGATAATATTGGCCGACAGGCACGGCCGTTGTCCAATAATAGCCATTCGCATCTGTGAACGTGCTCCACAACAAATGACCATTGCTGAGGAGCGTGTCGACTTCGATGCCTGCGCGCGTATAGCCCGTATCCGCATCGTACACGCGCCCGCTCGCATACGCGCCAGGCTCTAGTGGGATATCGATACCGGCGCGCGACTGTGTCCCTGGGAGCGGAAACGATGTCGCATTTGCACCGAAAACACAGCAACTCGACGAGCCTCCCGGGTAGTACTCGGGGATGTAGCCGCGAGCACCCGCCCAAACGTAGTAATAGAAATTGCTTTCGCTGGGATCTACTGCGCCAAGACCTTGGGCACGGTAGCTCCCATTAACATCGGTGATCGTGTTCGAAGCTTCAGGCTCGCTCAAGCCAACGACTTGCATGACGTGTACGAGGGCGCCGTCAATCGGTTGACTCGTAGAGTCATCCGTCACCGTGCCCGATATGATTCTCGTGGGCGTAAGTTGAGCATCGATGCCAGAAGCGACTTGCCCGAGATTTAACGTGACATTCTGCGCGTCGACTTCATCCGCGGCATTTGGATAATATTGATCCGCGAAATAGTCGCTCTCCCCGAAATACACCGTCACGCTGCCCGGCGCGAGTGGCAGGCTCGCATACTGTCCCGGCAACGGATTGAGATAGGACTGGGATGTCGCGACTAGTGTGTATCCCGGTCCGCTGTCAACGGGGGTCCGCCGCCTGACGTTCACGCGTGTGGACAAGGCTGTGCCGTCGAGAGCGCTCGTGATCGAACCTGTGAGTTTGGCGCCGACGTGGAGTTCGAAGTCGATGCCGGTCGCGGCGCTGCCTTCATCGAGTGTCACTAGATCGGCGAGCGCATCGCGCTGATCCGTGGAATAGGTTTCGTCGTAATCGTGACCGGCGTAGATCTGATCAACCAGATCGGGAAAGAAATCGGCCGTGTACACACGATATTGGCCTGGATAGAGCACTGGGAACTGGTAGTTGCCGTCCGCGCCTGACTGAGTGTTCACGGACAACGTTCCGTCCGCGCTCGTCGCGTAAACGAACGCGATTTCGGGAATATTCTTGTCCGTGCGCATGAGGTGGCCCGACAAGCTGGCCGAGCGCAACAGCGTGAAATTCAAGCTTGCTGCAGGGGGCGTGACCGTAGGCAAAAAGGGTGGCGATTGCAAACACTGGATGCATGCCCTGTTGGGATACACCATGGGAACGTAACCAGCAAGCGATGCGGTTACCAAATAGGTCCCAGATCCGTCGCCGGATCCGAGATTGACAATTGCGTAATTGCCCTGAGTGTCGGTGGTCGCTTGCCCATCCACGACAAAAAGAATGCCCAGGCCTGTTTGCTGATGGCCCGCTTGCACAGTGACGCCGGCAAGCGGCTGACCGTGCGAATCGACAATGGTACCCGCGAACTGAGCTGGGGTCGCGTGCAGAGCGGGCGTTGAGAAGAGAAATGCGCAGCAAAGGAGGTGCGCGACACGAGAGCGCAAGAGCGAAGACATGTTGCGAGTACCGGGGCGGGGAAGCGACTCATCTTAGCGCCACATGTTCTCACCGGCAAACGCTCAGACCGGTGTAAACGTTACCGCGAAATTGCAATCTGTTTCAGCGCGCTCTCGAACACCTCCGGCGGCTGCCCGCCGGAGATCAAATGCCGTTCGTTGACGATCACGGCGGGCACCGCCTGGATACCGTTGCCGGTGAAGAACCGTTCTTGCGCACGCACGTCGGCTGCATAGGTATCGCTGGCGAGGATGTCGCGCGCACGGTCGGCCGGAAGGCCAGCTTCCGTGGCGACGCGCACGAGCACGTCGCGGTCGGAGACGTTTTCGCCGTTCGTGAAGTACGCGCGGAACAGCGCGTGCTGCAGCGCGAGTTGCCGACCTTCGATGCCGGCCCAATGCAGCAATCGATGCGCGTCGAAGGTGTTGTAGATGCGGTCGCGCTTGTCCATGCGAAAGACGAAGCCGAGCCCTTCGCCGCGCAGGCGGATGTTCTCGCGATTGCGCGCGGCCTGTTCGGGCGTTGCTCCGTATTTGCGATGCAGATGCTCGGCGATGTCCTCGCCTTCCGCGCCGAGTTGCGGATTGAGCTCGAACGGCTGGAAATGGATCTCGGCCTCGATCCTTCCTTGGAGACGCGCAAGCGCCTGCTCGAGCGAGCGCAGGCCGATCACGCACCACGGGCAAACGACGTCGGAGACGAAATCGATGCGCAGGCGGGCGGGAGTGCCCGAAGGTTCCGTGGATGCAATCGCGGACATGGCAAAGCTCGGCAAGCCGCGGCATGCGGCATGCCGAACGACATGGGGTCGCGCGATCGTCGCCTCAAGGCGAGATGCCGCCGGTCGGCACTCCACACGTTTTCCTTTGCGGCGAACTCGTCTACCCTGCCGAAATGAACAGTCAATCCAAACGCCCCGCAGGGCCCCTGATCCGCGCAGTGGCCATGCTCCAGCTCAAGCTCTTTCTCGGCGCCGCGCGCGATCTCGTGCTCGTACCGCTCACGCTGATCGCAGCAGCATTCGACCTCTTCATGCTCAAGTCGCAAGAGCCGCGCTATTTCCGCCACGTGCTGCGCGTCGGCGAGCACACCGAATCGTGGATCGATCTCTGGTCGGGCGCGCGCGATCCCGGCGAGCCGCCGCGCGAAAATGTCGACGCGCTCCTCGCCCGCATCGAGGAAGTCGTGCGCGACCGCGAAGAAGGCGCGCGCCAGGCACGCGTGCTCAAGCGGTGGGCCGAACGGCAGATGCAGCGCGCGCGGCAACGTGCGGAAAAAGAGATGAACGCCAGGATGCAGGCGCTCGCACAGAAGCGCTCGCGCGATTGAGTATGCGGCCATCTTGCCGCAGAATCCCGCGCCGAATGCGGACGAGGGAACACCGGTGGCGGATTACGCGCTGACGATAGAACGGCACGCGGCCTACCTGCACGCCACGGTGCACGGCGACAACACGCCCGCCATGATCGTGCGCTACATGGCCGAGATCCGCGAAGCCTGCCTGCGCGAGCGCATCTTCAACGTGCTCATCGTCGTCGATCTCGAAGGACCCGGCCTCAGCATGCTCGAGGTCTACAAGGCGATCGAGCGCAGCGTCGATCCCGCCACCGGACTCGGCTTGCAGGTCGCCTACGTCGATCTCAATCCGGAGCATTCCGACGCGAATATGCTGATCGGCGAGAACGTGGCGATGACCCGCGGAATACGCTCGCATACGTTTCGCGACGTGAACGCTGCGAGAGAGTGGCTGTTGCAGCAGATCGCGGGCGCACAGCACGCGTAGGTCCTCGCACCCGCGAATCGGCGACGATCGCCCGGTCAGTCCAGCAAGGTCCTTACCCGCAGCAGCGTTTCCTCGACGACCGTTGCCGGCGCCGCCTCGACGAAACGCCATGGACGCGCTTTCAGATCGAGCGTGCGCAACTGATCGCAGAGCGCGATACCCTGCGTAGCGCTGCCGCTGGCGGCAAGACTCACGGCAAAACCATGCTCCCGCGCGAAACGGCCACCCTGCGTGATCGGGCAAACCAAGGCGAATCCCGATTGGCGGTTGAATGCAAACGGAGAAAGCACGAGCGCCGGCCGCCGGCCGCGTGTTTCATGGCCGCGCGTAGGATCGAAATCCAGATCGATGATATCGCCGCGATCTGGCACTCGGCCCTTCACAGTGACTCCCGTCCGACCGGCGCATCGCCCAGCCAATCCTCGTCGCGCGGCCAAGCCGCCGGAGATTTCGGCGAGGCGGCCAGCAACTCGTCGAGGGTGTAGCGCTTCTTCGGTCCGGCGCGGCGGATCACGATCGCCCCGCCCTTCACCGAAATCGACACTTTCTCGCCGAGCTTCAGGTGGGCCTGCTGCAAGGCTTCGATGGGCAAGCGCACGGCGGCGCTGTTGCCCCATTTGTTTACGGTAGCGATGCTCATAATTGCGGTCGCTGGTTTCCGGATATCCCGAGGATATCCAAAATGGACGCGCTTCTCAACCGTCCTTCAATAGTTCGCGACATCACTAGCGATGGCTAAGCCATAGGCAACTTCAACCCCTGCTCCTTCGCGCACGCGATCGCGATCTCATACCCTGCGTCGGCGTGCCGCATCACGCCGGTGCCGGGATCGTTCCAGAGTACGCGCGCCAAGCGCTTGTCGGCGGCGGGCGTGCCGTCGCAGACGATCACGACTCCGGCGTGCTGGCTGTAGCCCATGCCGACGCCGCCGCCGTGGTGGAAGCTCACCCAAGTCGCGCCGCCGGCCGTGTTGAGGAGCGCGTTGAGCAGCGGCCAATCGGAGACGGCATCGCTGCCGTCGCGCATGGCTTCGGTTTCGCGGTTCGGCGACGCGACGCTGCCGGAATCGAGATGATCGCGGCCGATCACGATCGGTGCCTTGAGCTCGCCCTTGCGCACCATTTCGTTGAACGCGAGGCCGAGCTTGTGACGCTGGCCCAAGCCGACCCAGCAGATGCGCGCGGGCAGGCCCTGGAAGCTGATGCGCCGCTCGGCCATGTCGAGCCAGTTGTGCAGATGTGCGTCGTCGGGAATGAGCTCTTTTACCTTTTTGTCGGTTTTATAAATGTCCTCGGGATCGCCCGAGAGCGCCACCCAGCGGAACGGACCGACGCCACGGCAGAACAGCGGGCGCACATAGGCCGGCACGAAGCCGGGAAAATCGAATGCGTTCGCGCAGCCTTCGTCCTTGGCCATCTGGCGGATGTTGTTGCCGTAATCGAACGTGGGAATGCCTCGCTTCTGGAACGCGAGCATGGCCTCGACGTGCACGCGCATGGATTTCTTCGCCGCGTCGCGCGTGCCGTGCGGATCGCTCTTGCGCCGCTCGAACCACTCGTCGACGGTCCAGCCGATCGGCAGATAGCCGTTGACGGGATCGTGCGCGCTCGTCTGATCGGTGACTGCATCGGGCCGCACGCCGCGACGCACGAGCTCGGGCAGAATCTCGGCGGCGTTGCCGAGCAGCGCGATCGAGATCGCCTTCCCCTCGCTCGTATACTTTTGCAGTCGTGCGAGCGCGTCGTCGATGTCGCGCGCCTGTTCATCGACGTACTTCGTGCGCAGGCGCATGTCGATGCGGCTCTGCTGGCATTCGATGTTGAGCGAGCACGCACCGGCTAGGCTCGCGGCGAGCGGCTGCGCGCCGCCCATGCCGCCCAAGCCCGCGGTGAGGATCCATTTGCCCTTGAGGTTGCCGCCGTAGTGCTGGCGGCCCATCTCGACGAAGGTTTCGTACGTGCCCTGCACGATGCCCTGGCTGCCGATGTAGATCCACGAGCCCGCCGTCATCTGGCCGTACATCATGAGGCCCTTGCGGTCGAGCTCGTTGAAGTGCTCCCAGGTCGACCAGTGCGGCACGAGATTGGAATTGGCGATCAGCACGCGCGGCGCGTCGGCGTGCGTCGGGAACACGCCGACGGGCTTGCCCGATTGCACGAGCAGCGTCTCGTCGTCGCCGAGCTCGCGCAGGGCGCGCAGGATCGCGTCGAAGCATTCCCAATTGCGCGCCGCACGCCCGATGCCGCCATAGACGACGAGCTCGCTCGGCTTCTCGGCCACTTCGGGGTCGAGATTGTTCTGGATCATGCGGAACGCGGCTTCGGTGAGCCAGCTGCGGCAATGGAGATCGCTGCCGCGCGGCGCGCGGATCGTACGCGTAGTGTCGATGCGGGTCGGAGCGGTCATCGGCGTTCGGAGAAATCGATGGCGGAAGCTCGATTATCCGCCGGGACGCAAGACGGCGCTACATCTACCGGTTTTTTCGTACTAGAATCGCCAGCCCTTTTCGGAGTCCGCCGATGAAGACATGCCTGTTCTGCGCCGCGCTGCTGCTGACCACCGCTCTGCCCGCGGTCGCCAAAGACGACATGCCGTTGCCGGTGCTCGAAAAGGAAACGCCCGAGGCATTCCAGTCCCAGGTCGATCGCGTGCGCGCCGGGATGCAACCCGGCGGACGCTTCGAATACATCGAAGGCGCCAATCGCGACCGCGTCAATGCCGATCTCGACACGATGAGCGGGATGATCCGCGCCAACGGCAGCGTCGCGGCGATGAAGCCGGAGGACAAGAAGCAGCTGATCGACATCGAAGAGAGGGTCAATGCGATCCTGACTCGCTCGGACAGCAATCACATGGTGTGCGAAAAAGTGCAGCAGCCAGGGTCATTGCTTCGCGTCGCGACGTGCCACACCTTTGGCGAGCTGCGCAAGCGCCAACTCGACGGCCAAAACGAAACGGAAAAAGCGGCGAAACACGCCGACGCTCCGTAGTTCGGCACTGGCAGGTCAGAGGTCGCGCGCGACGCGCATGCCGACGCGCGCGTTGCGCGTATCGGTCGGCGCAGCGATGCGATAGGCCGAGCGCACCTGCTCGGGCGCACTGCCCCAGGAGCCGCCGCGCACGACGTGCGCCGTGCAGCCCGGGTTGACCCACGCGCCGCTGCCGGTCGGCGCGCGCGTGTAGTTGTCGTGCCAGCAGTCGGCGACCCATTCCGACACGTTGCCGTCCATGTCGTGCAGCCCGAATGCATCGGCCGGATACGAGCCGACGGGCGCCGGACCCCATGCGTGATCGTCGTAGTGCGGAAACGCCTTGGCCCAGCTGCGCTTCAGGCGCGGCGAACGGTCGCCGTCGCCCGTGACGTTCTCGTACACCTTGGTCGGATCGCCGTCGCCCCACGGATAGCGAGCCGCCGACCCGGCGCGCAGCGCGTACTCGAATTCGGCTTCGCTCGGCAGGCGATATTTCTTGCCCGTGCGCGCGCTCAGCCACTGCACGTACGCCATCGCATCGTTCCAGGACACGTGCACGACGGGCAGATCGTCGGCAGCGCGAATGCCGCGGTAATCGTCGCGCCAGGTCACGCCGCGATGATCGCTGATACGGCCCGAGTCTTCCTCGTAGGTGGCCGAGGCGCCGAGCTTCTCGGCATCGCTGACGTAGCCCGCATCCATGACGAAGGCGCGGAACTCGCCGACGGTCACCTCGTCGCGACCGAGCGCGAAGCCGGTGTCGATCCTGACGTCGCGCTGCGGTTCCTCGCTCGGCCGATGGCCGGGCTCGTCGGGGGGCGAGCCCATCGTGAAGTGGCCCGTCGGGATCACCACGAGCGCCGGCGCGCTGCCGTTGCGATCGAGGAATTTGTCGGTGACGATCTGGCCGGGGCTGAAGCTCGCATAGAGGCGCGCATTGCGCAGGCGGCGGTTGAATTCTTCGATACCCGGCACGTCGGGGCTCAACCCGAGCGCCTTCTGCGCGAGCAGGTCGGCGAGATCGGCATTGCCGGCGTCGAGCGCGGAATTCGCCTGCGAGAGCGTGTTCGTCGCGCGCTGGCGGCGGATGCCTTCGATGCGCGCACGCGTGTCCTGCAGCTCGTGCGAGCCCGGCCGGATGTTCGAGCCGTCGGCGAGGATCTGGTCGGCGCCTGCGAAGTCGTCCTGGGCCGCCGCCGCGAGCGCGCGGTCGAGATAGTCGCGCTCGATCTGCGCAAGCCCTTGGTCGGCGAGCTTGTTGCCCGGATCGAGCTTCATGACCTCGCGATAGACCGCGAGCGCGTTGTCGGGCGGCGGCGACGTGGCGCGGCCCTCGCGCAGCAGCTGCGCCGCGTGGCTCAGGAGCGGCATCACTTCCTTCAAGGTCTTCTCGCGCGCCTCGAGCGCGGCGAGGTCCTCGCCCGCATGCGGCAGCTCGCGCAGCTCGCCGATCAGGCGCGTCGCTTCGCGTTCGTCGCCGCGGTCGAGCGCGGCGCCGCCCTGGTCAAAAAGGGATTTGTGGATTTTGTCGATCCCCGCCGAGGCTTCGGCGTTGTCCTTGTCGGCCTCGAGCACCTGCGAGTAATACGCAAGCGCGCTCGACTCCTTGGGCTCCGTCAGGTGCCCTTCGGCGAACGCGGCGTCGGCTTTCTTGAGCAGCGCCGCGATCGCCTTCGTCGGCGGCGTCGCCGGCTCCGTGGAAGCGACGGGCGTGCTCGGCTCCGGCGCGGGCACGGGCAGCCGCGCCTCGGGCGGCGTCCACGGCGGGTTCTGCACCGACGGAGGCGCCGGCTGCACCGTCAGCGAGGGCGGCGCCGGCAATGACGACGGCGGCGAGGCGTTGGGCAGCCCCTCCTGCGGCGCCACGTAACCCGGCCCGGGGTAGAATCGATAGATCAGCGCGAACGCAAGCAGTGCGATTCCCGCCGCGCCTCCCAGCACGGTCTGCTTGCGGACGATTTCGGTGCCTGGCATCGGTTCCTGGTGGGCGGCATTTCGGCGACAGCGGAACCATAGCCATCGCGCACTCCGGCCGCAACCCTCGGGGCTGCGGCTTCTCACTTGCGAGGAACCATCGACGTGCACGACTGGATCGACGACACCGCCGCCCTGGAACGCTGGTTCGGGGCGCTTGCGCCGCCCGCGCCGATCGGACTCGACACCGAATTCCTGCGCACCGATACGTTCCGGCCGCGCCTCGCGCTGATCCAGGCCAACATCGATGGCCGCATCGCGCTCCTCGATGCGCCGAAGCTCGGTGCGCATGCGCCGCTCGCCGCGGCGCTCGCCGACGCGCGCAACGTCTGCATCATGCACAGCGCGAGCGAGGATCTCGAAGCGCTCGCGGCGATCGTGCCCACGGGCCCCGGTCAGCTCTTCGACACGCAGACCGCGGCCGCCATGGTCGGACTCGGCGCGAGCTTGAGCTACCAGAAGCTCGTGGCCCTGCTGCTCGGCATCGACTTGCCGAAGGCCGAGACGCGCTCGGACTGGTTCGCGCGGCCCTTGAGCGCCGCGCAGATCGACTACGCCGTGCAGGACGTCGCACATCTGCCCGTCGTCCATGCCGAACTCGCACGCCGGCTCGAGGCGCTCGGCCGCAGCGCATGGCTCGCCGAGGACTGCCGGCGCCTCGTCGACAAAGTGTGCCAGCCCGAAGCCGACGACGAACCCCAACGTGCGTTCCGCACCGCGGCCGACTGGCCGCTGGCGCGACAGGCGCTGTTGCGCCGCGTGCTGCTCTGGCGCGAAGCGACCGCGCGCCGCATCGACAAGCCGCGCCGCTGGATCCTCGACGACGTACACATACTTGCCTTCGTCGCGGAGCCGCCGGCCACGAGCGAGGCGCTGTTCGAGCGCTCGCGCGGCCTGCGCGCGCTGCGCGGCCCCTTGCGTCAGGAATTGCTCGAGCTTCTGCACGCGCCGCTCGACGCCGGCGAACTCGCGATCGCGCCGATACCGGCGGCACCGAGCACCGCGGAGAAGCGCCTCGTCAACAGCTTGCGCGACGAAGTGGCGAGGATCGCCGGTGCGCTCGGCGTACCCGAAGGGCTGCTCTGCGCACGCCGGCATCTCGAGGCACTCGCCACGGAGCGGCGCTGGCCCGCGGCGCTCGACGGTTGGAGACGCGGCGTCCTGTTCGATGAATTGACGCGCATCGTTCCCGTACCGTCGTAGCGCCGGCCCCGGGAATCTCGGCGTTCCGGCGGCTTGACATACCCCGACCACATCGGTTCCACTTGCCCCATGCGCAACGTACTGCCGACGACGTTCCCGACTACCACGACTCCGATCGTGGTGCGGACGGCCGTGCGCAGATAGTCTTGTCGAAACCGGCCCCCGCATCCGAGATCGCGATGCGGGCCGATCGATCCGCATGCGACGACGCTGCCGGAGCCCCGATGGAGGCCCGATGAACGCGTTCGATCGTACCCAGCTCGACCCCGCCGTGATGCACGCCCACGCGCCGCCGCGCGCGCTCGAGCGCGTCGCCCACAAATTCGGCGGCTCTTCGCTCGCGAACGCCGAACGCATGCGCCGCGTCGCCGCGCTGATCCGCGCGCGTCCGGAGCCGACGCAGATCGTCGTCGTCTCGGCGATGCAGGGCGTCACCGACGCGCTGATTGCGCTCGTGCATGCGGCGGCCGCCGGCGCGGACTGGCGTCCACAATGGGACAAAGTGCGCGAAATCCACTTCGTGGCAACCCGCGAGCTGCTCGGCGCCGGCGCGCCGCCGACGCTCGCCTGGCTGGCCGCGCAGTTCGACGAAATCGCCCACCTGCTGCACGCGCTCGGCGTACTCGGCGTCGCCGGCCGCGAGGCGCTCGAACGCATCAGCGGACTCGGCGAAGTGTTCTCGGCGCGCATCGTGCACGCGCATCTCGCCGAAGCCGGCTACGCCCTGCTCGACGCGCGGGAGCTGCTCGTCGTGCGCCACGAGGAACTCGGCGTCGCCGTCGACTGGCTCGCGACCGCGCCGCTCCTCGACGCGTGGCGCACGCGCAATCCCGCACGGCGCATGATCGTCACCGGCTTCGTCGCGCGCGATGCGGCCGGGCATGCGACCGTGCTCGGGCGCAACGGCAGCGACTACTCCGGGGCGATCTTCGCCGCGCTGTTCGATGCCGAGGAGCTGCACATCTGGACCGACGTCGACGGCGTGCTCACGGCCGACCCGCGTCTCGTGCCCGAAGCCGTCGTGCTCGGCGCGATGAGCTATCACGAAGCCTGCGAGCTCGCCTACTTCGGCGCGAAGGTCATCCATCCGCAGACGATGACGCCGGCCATCGCGCGCGGGCTGCCGATCCTGATCCGCAACACGTTCCGCCCCGACCACCCCGGCACGCGCATCGACGCCGTCGGCGACGCGAACGGTCCCGTCAAGGGGCTGACGCTCGCGAACGATCTCGCACTGCTCAACGTCGAAGGCGCGGGCATGATCGGCGTGCCCGGCACGGCCGAGCGCGTGTTCGCGGCGCTGCACCGCGCGCGCGTTTCGGTGGTCATGATCTCGCAGGGCTCCTCCGAGCATTCGATCTGCTGCGTCGTGCGCGCCGCCGACGCCGAAACGGCGCGTACCGCCATCGCCGACGCGTTCGCGCGCGAACTCGATGCCGGACAGATCAACGGCGTGCAGGTGACGGAAGGCATCTCCGTGCTCGCCGCGGTCGGCGACCGCATGGCCGGCACGCCCGGCACGGCCGCGCGGCTCTTCGACGCGCTCGCCCGCGCACGCGTCAACGTGCGCGCGATCGCCCAGGGCGCCTCGGAGCGCAACATTTCGGTCGCGATCGGCCGCGAGGAAGCGACCAAGGCGCTGCGCGCCGCACATGCCGCATTTTATCTTTCTCCACAAACCGTATCGCTCGGCGTCATCGGCCCCGGCAAGGTCGGCGCCGCGCTGCTCGAGCAGATCGCGGCTGCGGCGCCGCGGCTCCTGCGCGAGGCGAACCTGGACCTGCGTCTGCGCGCCGTCGCGGCGAGCCGGCGCATGTGGCTCGACGACCGCGGCGACGCGCCCGGCTGGCGCACGCGGCTCGAAGCCGCGCATGAGGCGTGCGACTTCGCCCGCTTCGCGGCCCACCTCGGCGCCGCACACCTGCCCCACGCGGCGATCGTCGATTGCAGCGCGAGCGACGCCGTCGCCGAGCACTACGCGGCGTGGCTCGCGGCCGGCATCCACGTGATCACGCCGAACAAGCAAGCGGGCGCCGGTCCGCTCGCGCGCTACCGCGCGATCCGTGACGCGGCGTCGGCGGGCTCCGCACGGTTCCGTTACGAGGCCACGGTCGGCGCCGGCCTGCCCGTGATCCAGACCTTGCGCGATCTGCTCGACACGGGCGACGAGCTGCACGCCGTGGAAGGCATCTTCTCGGGCACGCTCGCCTGGCTCTTCAACCGCTACGACGGCAAAATCCCTTTTTCCACATTGGTACACGAAGCCCACGCGCAGGGCTACACCGAGCCCGATCCGCGCGACGACCTCTCCGGCACCGACGTCGCGCGCAAGCTCGTGATCCTGGCGCGCGAGGCCGGCTGGCAGCTGTCGCTCGACGAGGTGGCCGTCGAAAGCCTCGTCCCCGCCGCGCTCTGCGGCGTCGCGCGCGAAGACTTCATGGCCCGCCTCGGCGAGCTCGATGCCGGCATCGCGGCGCGCTACGCCGCGGCGCAAGCCGCGGGCTGCGTGCTGCGCTACGTGGCGAGGCTCGACCGCAGCGGCAAGGCCGTGGTCGGCCTCGCCGCGCTGCCGCGCGATCACGCCTTCGCGCACCTGCGCCTGACCGACAACATCGTGCAATTCACGACCAAGCGCTATCGCGAGAATCCGCTCGTCGTGCAAGGCCCCGGCGCCGGCCCCGAAGTCACGGCCGCCGGCGTTTTCGCCGATCTCCTGCGCGTGGCCGCATCGCTCGGAGCGCGGGTATGATCGAAGCGGTCGCATTCGCGCCGGCCAGCGTCGGCAACATCGGCGTCGGTTTCGACATCCTGGGCCATACGATCGCAGGCCCCGGCGATCGCGCCCGCGTGCGCCGCATCGCGTCGCCCGACGTGCGCATCGCCGCGATCCGCGGCAGCGCGACGCCGCTGCCCACGCAAGCGGCGTGCAACACGGCCGGCGCCGCACTGATCGCGCTGCGCGAAGCGCTCGCACTGCCGTTCGGCTTCGAAATCGAAATCGACAAAGGCATCGCGTTCGGCTCGGGCATGGGCGGCTCGGCGGCGTCGGCCGTGGCCGCGCTCGTCGCCGCCAATGCGCTGCTCGACGAACCGCTGCCGCGCACGGCGCTCTATCCGTTCGCGCTCGCCGGCGAAGCGGTGGCGAGCGGCGGCCGGCACGGCGACAACGTCGGACCGATGCTGCTCGGCGGCGTCGCGCTCGCGACGGCAGACCGCATCGTGCCCATCGAGGTGCCGAGGATGTGGCATTGTGTACTTGTGCACCCGGACGCGACGCTCGAGACGCGCCGCGCGCGCGAGGCGCTCAAAGGCGCCTACGCGCTCGGCGAATTCGTCGCGCAGAGCGCGAACTTGGCGCTGTTCCTCGCCGGTTGCCTGCGCGGCGACGCCGCGCTCGTGCGCGCCGGCCTCGCCGACGTGCTCGTCGAGCCGCGCCGCGCCGGTCTCATCGGCGGATTTTCGGCCGTCAAGCACGCCGCGCTGGACGGCGGCGCGCTCGGTGCGAGCATTTCGGGCGCGGGCCCGAGCGTGTTCGCCTGGTTCGAAACGCGCGACGCCGCGCTGGCCGCCGCACCGGCGATGCAGGGCGGTTTCGCCGCAGCCGGCGTCGCGAGCGAAGCTTTCGTTTCGCCGGTCGCCGGCCCGGCCGCGGAGCTCGTGCCATGAACTACGCAAGCACGCGCGGCGGCGCGCCGGAGACCGGACTTAGCGCGGCCATCGCCGCGGGCCTCGCGCCCGACGGCGGCCTCTACGTGCCGCAGTCTCTGCCGAGCTTCGCACCCGCAGATTTCGCCGGCGCCGACACGCTCGCGGACGTCGCCGCGCGCCTGCTCGCGCCTTTTTTCGCCGAGGACGCGCTCGCGCCCGAGCTCGAGCGGATCTGCGCCGACGCGTTCACGTTCGCGGCGCCTCTGTGCCCGCTCGCGACGCCGGGCGACGCCGTGCTCGAACTCTTCCACGGCCCGACGGCCGCGTTCAAGGATTTCGGCGCCCGGTTCCTCGCGGCCTGCATGCGTCGGCTGCCGCGCGCCGGTGCGCGCGATGTCACGATCCTCGTCGCGACCTCGGGCGACACGGGCGCCGCCGTCGCTGCCGCATTTTATAATTTGCCGCATTTTCGCGCCGTCGTGCTGTACCCGGACGGCCGCGTCTCGCCGCGCCAGGCGCACCAGCTCGGCTGTTTCGGCGGCAACGTCCGCGCGCTGCGCGTGGCGGGCGCATTCGACGATTGCCAGCGTCTCGTCAAGCAGGCGCTGGCCGACGAAGCGCTCAAAGCCGCATCGCCGCTGAGCTCGGCCAACAGCATCAGCCTCGGCCGCCTGCTGCCGCAGATGGCCTACTACGCGCACGCCGCGCTCACGCAGTGGCGCGCACAGGGAACTCTGCTCAATTTCGTGATCCCGACCGGCAATCTCGGCAACGCGCTAGCCTGCGTGCTCGCGCGCGCTGTGGGCCTGCCGATCGGCCGCGTCGTGCTCGCGACGAACGCGAACCTCACCCTGCACGATTTCTTCGCCGGCGGCGGGTACGCACCGCGCGCGAGCGTGGCGACGCTCGCCAACGCCATGGACGTCGGCGCGCCGAGCAACTTCGAGCGCCTGCGCTGGCTCTATCCCGACGAGGCGCGCCTGCGCCGCGAATTCCTCGTCGACGCCGTCGGCGACGCGGCGATCCGCGAGACGATCCGCAGCCGTCACGCGCGCTACGGCGAGCTGTTCTGTCCGCACACCGCCACGGCCGTGCGCACGCTCGAAAACCTGCGCCAGGAAGGCGCCGACGGCACGTGGGCCGCCGTCGCGACGGCCCACCCGGCCAAGTTCGAGACCATCGTCGAGCCGCTGATCGGCCGCCCCGTGCCCGTGCCGCCGCCGCTCGCTGAGCTCCTCGCCCGCCCCAGCACCGCCGAACCCATGCCCGCCGACTACGACGCGCTCACGCAGCGCCTGCTCGCCTGACGGACTTGGCGCCAGCACCAAGCCGCTGTATCATGCGCGGCTCGCGCCGGACCAGACCGGCGCAGGCATCACGTGTGGGGCGGTAGCTCAGCTGGGAGAGCGTCGCGTTCGCAATGCGAAGGTCGGGAGTTCGATCCTCCTCCGCTCCACCACTTACACTTCCCCGGACATCACGCAAGACCCCGCAAACCGCACTCCGAGCGGTTTTTGACCCAGTAGGATCGATATCGTTGGCTACCGCATAGAACAAATTGCCCAAGAGGGCAACCCCGCGTCGGCAGAGACGCCACTGCCAACAATTGCGACTCCCATACCTGAGTTGACCAGATCAATAAGGTCTCTGGAAATCATTGTCTGTCCCTCCGGCAGCCGTGCGTACACGCCATTCGTCAACGCTGTGTCGTGAACATACTCTCCGAAACCTTATGCAACTCTGCCCGGAGCCGCACGCGTTCATCCAATGAAGCGGAAAATTTGCTGGCAATAGTCCTAACGTCATTGGGGTCTTTAGGAATAGGGAGAAAGACCTCAGAAAGCCGCTGCCCCAATGTGTCGATGACGTCACGCGTGAATTGCTTATTGCGCATTTGTCGGCGAACGAACGGAGTATTCAATACAGCGAACAGAAATGCGGGAGGTAAGGTGTCCCAGTCTTCTGATCGGATGCGATAGATCCCACCACAGAATAGTAACGGTAGGTCTTGTTCGGCGACCAGAACTGAAGTCCCGACGAGATATGTTCCATCTCTCACTAGCAAAATGTCCCCCGCCAGAACTCCCTGCCGCGTTGCCCACTCCTTGTAGACCGCTTCGCTCACACCTTGTTTGGCTTCGCGCTTTAGCTCCCAGCTTCCGAAATCCGAGGTCCTGACAAACGGAATATTGCCGGTTCCGTAATTCATTCGGCCGATCTCATCTCCGGTAGTCAGACGTATCTGGCCACGCCGTTCGAGATCCCCTACTGAGATTACATTGCACCTAGCCCGATAACTGATTAACGCCGTTTCAATTTCTGGATCATAGTAACGGGGGAGGAGAATGTTGTTCACAAGCCGCTTGGTACTGAGCGCTCGGGCGTTGAAGCCACGTCGACCGCCAAGGAAGGCAGGTGAGGATTCGTGCGTACTGGTCACACTTAGCGCATCAGAAACACGATCTTGCTTTGTGGCCCCAGAGAGCCAAAAATCGAGGTTCTTGCAGTCTTCTGCAATCATCCGCCGAAGTCTCGCGCGGCGAAGTACAGCCGACTCGACGGTTTCCTCGATCTTGATAAGGCGTTGATGGTCCTTCGGGCAGGGGATAACGACTTCGTCGAGTCGCCCTACTACTGAATCAATGATATCCGCTGAAAACTGCTTTGATCTGATCTGCCTTCGAACTAGTGGCGCTTCTAATGCAGCCAAAAGGAAGTATTTGTTGAATGGTGCGCCCGCCAGCACCCTGAATTTCGCCAAATGGTGCTGGTAGAGCATCGCACCGTCTTGCTCGGTTACCATTGCGACGGAACCGATCAGATATGTTCCCTCGTGCACGAAAAAAATATCCCCCACCTGGATATCTTGTGAGGGCGCGTACTCATCGAGCACAGCGCGTGGAACTCCATGTTTGGGCGAGGCCTTCACCTCCCAGTTGGCCAAATCGCTAGTTCGGATATACGGATACGGGCCAGTGCCGTAGTGAATCTTTGGCACATAGTCTCCGTGCGAATGTAGTACCTTCCCGTCGACAATGAGTCGCTTTAGTTCGACAAGGTCGAATTGTCCCTTCAAGGCATGGAGGGATTGGGTAATTTCTGGATCGTAGTATCGCGGAATGAGGATGCCGCGACGAACGTTCTGAGAATTCAGCAGAAATCCGGTATGCCCTACTTGCTTCACGCTAGAAGCTCCCGACCAGACTCTTGAACGCCGCGGCAACTTTAGGCACGTCGTCCAATAATTCCTTGGCGCCGTCAGGATGAACTTTCATCGTAGGATTTCCCCTTGAATCGTGCCCGCACCAATCCACGACGCTCATGAAGATATTATCGTTATCTCTTGGAGGCTCGTTTTTTACGAAGAGGACGGCTACTTTCGCGTGAGTATGAGGTTGGAACAGCTCCTCAGGCATCGAAACGACCCCCACGATCCGCACGCGATCTCGAATGAACTGGACAATATGGGTATAGGTCGGCATTCCCAAAACGCTTTCCGGCACCACGATGCCCATGCGTCCGCCGGGGCGGAGAAGTTGAATGCATCGTTCAATGAACAGCAGCTGCGGCGGCTGCTTGTCATGAAGTGCGTCGCCCCAATTGTATCGACCAGTGGCCTTATCTAGGGATTGCTTATGTCCGAGAACATACTGGGAAAGTACGTCGGCTCCCTTCACGGGAATCTTTGTCCCGAACGGTGGGTTTGTTAGAACCACATCGAAGGTACCGAGCGCTACCTTACTTTGGAGTAGAGGGTCCCATTTCGCAGGAGGCAACAGGCTGTTATCGCAGAAAACACCGCCTCTCCCGTCCCCAAGAATGGCCATGTATGCTTTCGTGACTTTTGCGAGAAAACGGTCTTTGTCGATACCCCGGAAGTATTGTGAGGCGACGTGTGTCTGCTCTTCACGGATCCTTTGGGCGGACCACTTTTTCTTTTTACCTGCAGCCTCGACCTTGCGCCACACATAGTCCAGGGCGACGATCAAGAATCCGCCACTCCCGCACGCGGGATCGATTATCGTCTCTTCGGCACCAGGATCTAAGATTTCGACCATCATGCGAACGACGTTTCGAGGCGTAAAAAACTGTCCTTCTTCGCCTCGCAGCGCTGGGCCCATGAACACCTCGAACGCATCGCCTATAGCATCTCGCTCGGCTTCCATCACGCAATATGGCTGCAGCTCGCCAACTACGTAGGCTATGCTATCTGCGTCAAGTTCGATCGCGTCTGAACTATCAAATACATCCGAGTAGCGTCGCTTTACATCAGCAAATAGATCAAGAATTCGGGCGCAAACCGCCTTCGATGCCTCCCCAACTCCTGCCCGGAAATCCATCAACTCGTCGGGTCCTTTGCGCGACTCGTCGAACACTTTACAGAAAAGAATGTTGATGATTTGTTCGGCTAAACGCTCATCTTTGGTGATCCCCTTAGCGTTTCCCGCCAAGTGGTTCCGAATGTCCTTAAGAACGGACTTGAGATCTTTGGTCGGCTGAAGGTCTCGGCGAACATGCAAGCCAATATCTTCGATGCGCTGACCAAAGCGCGGAAGATTTGGTAGCTGCTGAAATACGATCTTGCCACCCGAGATGTACTCTTTCCTTAGGTACAGGTGCTCCTTACCGTTGAACCAAACGCCGATCGAGGCATCGCTCATCGTGAGATAGATCTCGAGCTGCTTTCTTCCCTCTTTGATGCCGTCTGCCTTGCATTCGACGACCATCAGAAGGTCGTCCTCTGACTTCCGTGGCCCGCTGAACACGGCAATGTCGACGGGATATGACTTGGCTGTTTCGGAGGGTCTTCGCCTCACGCGGTATTGCGGATGTGTGGCGATATTTTTCTTGGGGTACCCAAAATCCTCCACTAACCTGCGCGCAAACACCTGCACCGCTTCAACTTCCTCAGGCGTCGCTTTTACCTGGGTTCCGCTGATGAAGTCAGTCAGGAGCCCAGCGGCCGCCGCGTTGCTTTCTGCTAGGTCCTTTTCGGCCGCTGCGAGTGTGGTGGATCGTTTTTTCCCTGCCATTTTGCGGAAGTCTCCCCAAAACCCAAGTATCTGCTATTGCTGGAAAAGTGCATAGGTTTCGTCGATTCCCGGCCGATATCGATCGACTCGGTACATTTCCGCCGGGGTCGAGGCGCAGGACATGCAGCTCGGAGAGTGCACGGTTCTGCTTGTCGCTAGGTATCGCAGCCCTGCTGACGGGCGTTGCTTGGCAGGAGCCAGTGAGCTGCGCCGATCAGCTACTCGCGTGCTTGTGCCCTGTTCCCCTGTTGTGAGCAAGAACGGCGCCACGTCTTGTCACTGTGATTTAAAGCAGTCCTTTGAAAAAAAAAACAACTTTATTTCCACATCATATCAGCTTTGACGGTAACCCCGACAACCGAACTCGCCAAAACCGCTCAACCATGCGGCTTACAGCGGACAGTGTGATAGACCTCCGCCCACCACTTACACTTCCCCGGACGTCACGTAACGCCCCGCAAACCGCACTCTGATGCGGTTTTTTCGCGTCAGTTGCCGATGTCACTTGAGTTCCCCCATCGGCGTAGTGCTGGAGATAGGCCTGCGAGCCCTTGTCCTTCACAACGTGGAGCAGTTTGAGCGAAGGGCCGCCCGGCGCATGGGTCGTGGCAGTCGCACGCCTATTTCATGCCTGCGGCAAGTTGATTCGATGATCGGCTCAATCCGTCGAGAATAGCGTCGGCAACGTGGTCCGGAAAATCCATGGGTAGTTTTGTCCGAACCTCTTCAACTACCCGCTCCGTCTGCGCGAGCAGGCGTGAGATGATGGAGTCGAATGTGTCGCCGAGGCCGCATCGCTTTGCTGTCTCGTGCCAATGCCGAAACAAAATCGAATGCCATAAGTAGTGGCGGTTCGCACCCTCCACGGCCATCGCCATTTTGATTTTCTTGGCCGACAACTTGCCCTGGGCTTTGCCCAGTACCGGATATGCGGAGAGCACGTCATAGCGAGGGGTGAGCCGGTAGCCTCCACCAGCCTCGATGAACAAGCTGAAATTCTTGGCGTGCCCGTCAATGGCGCAGAGCATCCAGAATAGAATTTGAGTCCGAAAGAAGTCCTCGCGATCCTCTCCCGCCCTTGCCGATCCGAGCAGCAGGTTCATGATTTTGCGAATCCCAGGCCCACCGTCTGCTTCGTACTTGCGGTCGCTTGGTGTCCCTGTGGCCTGACACATATCTTCCTGCGGAAGACGCACGATCCACGATCCGTCGGATGAACGACGTCGGTCGAATCGCTCGACCACGAGGACTTTCCGTTCGCCGAACGTGTGCATCTTGCAATGGGCAACATCAACGCCATATGCGCGAAGAATCTGCGAACACAGCCATTCGTTTTCCACCGATGTGGTCAGGTCAATGCCGCTGGGCGCCGTGCCAATGGGCAGTTTCAGGATGTGACTCGTGGGCGTTGTTCCCGTTGGACGCAGCCACTTTCCGTCAACGTTGAGCAGAGCCATCTTCTCTTGTGCGCCCGCCAGAGAAAAGCGGAACGTATCGCTTTCGTCAGTCCTGCCGACCGGCGTACCGAGCATATCGCCGAGTAGCCGTTCAATTTCCCGACCGGTAACCGCTATGCCTTCGATCTTCCTTACATCGGGCGGTGGGTCTGCGTCGGGTAGCAATTGAATCGCACCTACGCAGTCTCGACCGATTTCAGCTAACAGATCGAACGCTCCAGACGACCGTGCAGCGAACCGGCGCTGCAGCCGCTCACGAATGCGCCGGCTATCGGGCAAAAGGTTATCGAAGTAAGCCGCCACGACCTCGCCCTTGAATGGCGTTGGCCGTAATGGCAATGACAAGGAAATTGGGCGAGCGGTTTCCGATGCCAGCCAAGTGGTCTCGTATCCGAATTCGTCTTGCTTGCCGAGATGCGTCGTCCACGTCCCGACGTGCTCGCCGTTCATCCAGACGGCAAGCGCCCTCCGGCTGGAACGACGAGCCATTACCACTCCGCCTTCTTGTCCCGGGAGCCAAGGCAGGCCGTTCGCTTGTCCCGGATGACCAATTCCAGTTCCAGCGCGGACAGTAGCTTGTACAGGGTCTCCACTCGCGTGCTCGCGGCACTGGTTTCGATGGCCGAAACGGTAGTTTGTTTGATGCCTACCCGGCTGCCCGCGGCCTCTTGTGACATACGACGCAATGTGCGACAGCTCTTGAGAATGGTCCCGAGCTGTTCGGGAGTTCGCGCAGTGTAGTCCACGGCTTATCTCCTACAGGGGATAGATTTAATTTATCCCCCACAGGCAATAAAGTCAAATAATCCTTTATCACGGATAACACGCCGAACTACGCTGCAGCGGAAGAATCCTTGCCACCCGCGAGTTCTTCGGCAAGCCGTATGGCGCGACGGTTGATGATGAGAAGCTCGATCCGTAGTTGACGCAGGCTGGATTCGACGAGACTGTCGCCGAGCAGGGCAATCATTTCCGAGAGGCGCGCGGACTCTTCGTTCGCGCGTCGCAGTTCTTCGGCAAGCTCAATGCGCTCTCGCGTGTCCATTCGCGCAACCCTCCTCCCCCGCTGTCCGAACATACCACGCGACGAGCACCGCTCATTGAGACGGACGTCTAAATTCAGGCAGCCGAAGAACTGCCAACCGCAGCAGTCCTGGCACTCGGCGCCGGCAGCGAGCCGGCGCCGGACCGTCAAAGATGCTTTTCGAGATAGGTTCTGATGGCGCGCTCGTTTTCGTTCGACGCGGACGAGAACGGGAATGCGTATTTCAGGTCGCCGTTGGTCAATTCGACCGAGACGGCGGGTGCACCCGAGCACGTGACGCTTTTGACGGCGCCGGCGACCGCCTGCTTGCCCGCGGCATCGCTGCACACGTTCTCCAGCGCGGTCATTGCAGCCGAGCACCAACTGGCCACCGACTTCTGCATGAATTCGTCGGGATTGAACGTCGCGGTTTCGATCGTCGTTTTCAGGTCGATGCCGCAGGCCTTGTCCGTGAGCGCCGCCAGCCTGGACAGTTCGGCCTCCTGTTCCGCCTGGCGTTTGCGGATTTCGAGCGATTGTGCGGTAGCCGCTGAGGCGGCACCGAGAAGCAATGCACTCATAACGAGCAGTCTAAGAACTTTCATGAGCGTCTCTCGTGTCGGTGGGATGAACCGACTAGGAAAACGCTCGCGTGTCGCCCGAACGAACAATGCCGGCGAGGCCTGCACGCCGACGCTCGACCGTTTCGCATCCGCGATGCGGCGGCTGATCTGGATCAATGTCGGCCGCATGCGGCGCTGCATACTCGACTCGACAGGCGTGTGTCTTCTTTGGAGATATCGACATGAGCACCCACAGCACCGAAGGAAGCCTGTATGAACGCATCGGCGGTGCCGAAGCCGTCGCCGCGATGATCGGCAGCTTCTACGCGAAGGTGATCGCCGATCCGAATCTGCGGCCGTATTTCGATCGTGTCGGCATGGACAAGTTGCAACACATGCAGGTCGAGTTCTTCTGCTCCGCGCTCGACGGGCCGATCCGCTACGCAGGACGACCGGTGATCCACGCCCATCACGGACTCGGCATCACGCGAGAGCACTTCCAACGCTTCGTCGAGCATCTGTTCGAAACGCTCGCGAACTATCCGCTCAGCGAGAAGGATCGTTACGACATCATCTCGCGTATCAACACCTACGCCGACGACGTGATCGGCAGCGGCACCGGGCCGGTGGCGTGAGTCGAATCATGCGATTGCATGACTTCGTGTGCTCATGCGGTTTCGAAGAAATACTTCTGCTCGATCTGTCGCATATCGTCCGGCGTGAGCTGCGTCTGCATCACCCAGCTCAGCGTCATGCGAAGCATGCAGAAAAGCACGAGTATCGCGGCGGCCTCTCCGCGGCGGACCATGGCCACCGTGTGCGCCGACGCTGCGAAATGCGCCGATGCGAAGCCACTCGCCCATAGGAGCACGATCGTCGCCACCCACGCCCCGACCAACGCGCCGAATGTCACCGATATCTGCCTGGCGACGTTCATGACCCACCAGGATTTGGCGTTTCCGCTGATCGCGGCGAGCAGCAGCCACGCCGCCGCCGTGATCGCTATATACAGCAGACCATAACGCACGCCATCGCCCGAGATCAGCGCGGTCATGGCCCGCGTCCATTGCGCCGCGCCGTTCAAGGCCGAATCGGAGAACAGCAGCTCGACGAGCCCGAAGGCGAACATGAACACCACCGTGAACGCCAGCATGCCGAGCAGCTCACCCAGGCGTACGCCGAACCCGCGCCAGCTCCGCGAGAAGAAGAGCGTCGTAACGATCGCCGCGAATATCGCCTCGGCGCAGTTGAGCAGCATGATCTGGCTGAACGACGCACGTGCGGTGAGCAACAGCCACAGCAGATAACATTGGCCCAGGAACAGCCATATCTGCGAGCCGACCAAGTTGATCCCGGCCTTTACGTCGGAAATCCGACGATGCGGTTCGACGAGGATGCCCATCGATTTCGCTCCGTTGTATTCGGCACGCGGTCATTCAAGAGCCGGTGAGCCTCGCCGAGAC
>DASRGX010000224.1:0-19823 GCA_035650835.1 Rudaea sp.
TCACGCTCCTCCGAGAAGGCCGTGGAAATCAAAACGCCCCGAGCGCCTGCGCCATCGCCACGAGCCCGAGCTTGAGCCGCGCATCGAGCGGCTTGTGCCAATGCACGAGCAGCTTGTCGTGGCCGGTGGCCTCGAATCCGGCGGAAAGATCGACTTCCCAAGCGCGTGCGTCGCCGCAGTAGCCGAAATACGCGTCGCATCGTTCGGCGAAGCGGACGAACCCGTAGCGCAACAGCTGCGCCATCGCGCCGCCCGCAGCGCCGAGCGCGGCTTTTTGCGATTCGCTCAGATGCGCGAAGGCTCGCCCGTCCGTGCAGCAGCCGCCGACCAGGATCACGCTGCCGAACGGCATGAACTTGGCGTACGAGATCGGCACGAGCGGCGCGTCGGGCGCGGCGCGCACGAAGGCGACGAGGTCGTGCTTCCACGCCGGGATCGCATGTCCGAACTTGCGCCGGAACAAGTCGCCCACGATCGGTTCGGGATCGTCGAACTCGCTGATCAGCAGGAAATCGGGCTTCGGCGGCAGCGGCATCGTGGCTCCGGTCAGAACGGCGCGAAGGAATTGGCTTTCTCGACCATCTGCCGGCGCTTGCGCGGGTCGACCTCGCGCGTCCAGTAGGCGAGCAGATGCTCGTAGTCGGTCGATTCGAAGCCGACGGCGCGATCGATGCGCTCGGCAAGCGCGTCGCCGCAGTAGCCGAACACCGCGGCGAAGCGCGGCGCGAAATGCGCGACCGACCAGCGCAGCGCGTGCTGGTAGATTCCGCCCGCGGCACGCACGATATCTCGTTCCTCCGCGCTCATGCGCCGCAGCACGCGATCGTCGACGCAGGCGCCGCCGCCGAGCAGGATGTCGCCGCAGTCGGTGAAATGGATGTAGCACGCGAGGGGCGCGTGGCCTTCGCCGGCGCGATACGCCGCGGTCACGTGATGCGGAAAATCCGGCACCGGGCGCCGGTATTTGCGCTGGAACAGCGGCTCGGCCGCGGCGGGCACGTCGTCGTCGACGCGCATCGCGATGAAATCGTCGATGTTCATGCGTCGCGTCTTCGCGGATTGCGCACGCCGTGCGGCACGTGGCCGGTGGCGACGTGGCGGCGCGCGGACTCGACGTTCGCGTGCGAATCGTCGAAGAAGATGTCCGCACCGAACGCCTGCAGGAACGGGCCCTTGTCGCGGCCGCCCAGGAAGAGCGCCTCGTCGAGGCGCACGCCCCAGCTGCGCAAGGTCAGTATCACGCGCTTGTGTGCCGGCGCCGAGCGTGCCGTCACGAGCGCCGTGCGGATCGGCGCCTCCTCGCCGGCCGGAAATGCCGCCTGCAGTCGGTGCAGGGCCGCGAGGAAGGCGCGGAACGGTCCGCCCGAAAGCGGCCTGTCGACGTTTTCGACCTCGTTGCGATGGAAGGCGTCGATGCCGAGTTCCTGCGAGACGCGCTCGGATTCGTCGCCGAAGATCACCGCGTCGCCGTCGAACGCGATGCGCAACTGATCCGACGCGCTCTGCGGCGCCTTCGAGGGCAGGATCGTGGCCGCCGCGATGCCGGCTTCGAGTGCCTTGGCGACGCTTTCAGGATTGGCCGAAAGGAACAACTGCGCGCCGAAGGAGTGCACATACGGCGTCGTCGAGGCGCCGCCCGTGAACGCCGCGCGTGCGATGGCGAGCCCGTAGTGTTCGATCGAATTGAAAATGCGCAGGCCCGTGTCGGCCGAGTTGCGCGAGAGCAGGATCACTTCGACGCGCGGTGCCGCGGGCGGCGCGTCGTTGAGCTTGAGCAGCTTCTGCACGAGCGGAAACGCGATGCCCGGTGCGAGCAGCTCGTTCTCGCGCCGCATCTGGTACTCGCGATAGGCGTCGAGGCCCTCGTGCTCGAACAAGGTGTGGCTTTCGGCCAGATCGAACAACGCGCGCGACGAGATCGCCACGACGAGACGGTCGTCGGACGCACTCGCGACGGCGGCGGGCGAGTTCATGCGCTCCGATGCTACGACGCGAACTGCTCGTTCAAGATGCGATCCTCGAGGTTGTGCTCGGGATCGAACAGCAGCGTGACGGTCTTCTCGCGCGATTCGCGCACGAGCACTTCGACGACATCGCGCACCTCGTTCGAATCGGCCGTCGCACTGACCGGGCGTTTGTAGGGATCGAGAATCTCGAACTTGACCTCGGTCCCCGCGCGCAGGATCGCGCCGCGCCAGCGCCGCGGCCGGAACGGGCTGATCGGCGTCATGGCGAGCACGTCGGCGCCGAGCGGCAGGATCGGCCCGTGTGCCGAGAGATTGTAGGCCGTCGACCCGGCAGACGTGCAGACGAGCACGCCGTCGCACATGAGCTCGTCGATCTTCACGGCGTTGTTGAGCGAAACGCGGATGTGCGCGGCCTGTTTGGTCTGGCGCAGCAGCGAAACCTCGTTGAACGCGAGCGAGGTCGTCGTAGTGCCCGATTCGCTGACCGCCTCCATGACGAGCGGCTTGAGCGCCGTCGGCTGCGCGCGCGCCAGGCGCTCGCCGACTCCTTCGGCGCGGAACTGGTTCATGAGGAAGCCCACGGTGCCGAGCTTCATGCCATAGACCGGCTTGTTGAGCGCGAGGTGCCGATGCAGCGTGCGCAACATGAACCCGTCGCCGCCGAGCGCGACGATCACCTGCGCCTGTTCGGCCGGCACTTCGGCATAGCGGCGCCTGAGCTCCGCGAGCGCGTTCTGCGCCTCCTCGGTCTTGCTCGCGACGAACGCGATCGGGGTGTGTTCGGCGGACATGTGTGGGATTCTACGCGAGCGCGACGGTGCCCGGCGAGTCGAACCAGGTAACGCGGGTGCAACAGAGTTCATGGCTTTTTGGGGGATTCGCCGCGCCGCGGCGTCGAACAACGCAACCACTACGGAGACGACACGATGAACCTCACCCGCGCTTTCTGGCTCCTCGCCGGCGTTTTCGCGCTGTCGCACGGCGCCGGCGCTTTGACGCTGAATCCGCGCGGCACGGGCCAGGTGCTGCTGTTCCCCTATTTCACCTCGAACAAAGAGCAGCAGACCTTGATCAACATCGTGAACACGACGCCTGAAGGCAAAGCGCTCAAAGTGCGCTTCCGCGAAGGTTACAACGGACGCGACATCCTCGATCTCAACGTGTTCCTCGCGCCCTACGACGTATGGACGCCCGTCGTGTTCGCGCTCGCCGACGCCGGCCTGAGCGGCAGCGGTGCGGCAATCGTCGTCGGCGACAACTCCTGCACCGATCCGAGCTTCGCGGCGCTCTCGACGAAGCTGCCCGACGGCCGCCCGTACCAGGCGTTTCGCAACACGAACTACACGGGCGCGAATGCCGACACCGGGCCGGTCGACGACGCGCGCACGCGCGAGGGCAGCTTCGAGGTCATCGAGATGGGCGAGATCACGGGCAATACGCTGCAGATGATCACGCACGTCAACGGCGTGCCCTTCGACTGCTCGAAGGTGCAGACGGAGACGGCGACGATTCCGGCCTCCGACATCGCGCAACCGGCGGGCGGTCTCGCCGGCAGCGCGGCGATCGTCAACGCCGCACAAGGCACGTTCTTCGCCGCGAACGCCTACGCGATCGACGGTTTTCGCAACGAGGCGAAGATCACCTTGCCGAACGATCCGAGCCCAAGCCTCGCCGATGCGAGCGCGGGCACGAACCAGGTCGTCACGGCCTACGTGACGATCGGCGGCCAAGGGCTGACGCTCAACTACCCGGCCGTCCAGGCCATCGACGCCGTCAGCGCCGTGCTCATGATGGACCGCATGTCGACGGATTGGGATTTGAGCGGCGCGGCGGGCGCGAGTACCGATCTCGTGCTCACGTTCCCGACCAAGCGCTACTACACCGACCCGGCGCTGCTCAACGGCATGCCGGCGATCCAGCCGTTCCCGAACCGCTTCGGTGCGCCGACCGCGAGCCGCTCGGACTTGACGTTCGGCTACGCCACGTACGATCGCGACGGCAAGCTGCTGTCGCAACTCATCGGTGTCGATCCGCCGCCTCCTGCGGCGAATCCGGGCCCGATCGGCTACGCGACGCAGGTGGCGACGTTCCTCTCGGGCCCGAACGATCCGCCCGGCCAATCGCTCGTGCTCGGGTCCCATCTGGCGGCGTACTTTCCGATCACGCCGGTGATCGGCGGCGGGCCGACCCCCGATTTCGCAGGCGTGGCGGATTTCGACTTCACCCAACCCATCGGCGAAGGCCACGCCTTGCGCGCGACGAACGAAGGCTATGCGATGCAGGGTCTGCCCGTGATCGGCTTCGAAGCCGTCAACTACATCAACGCCAACGTCACGCCCGGCGTGCTCGCGAACTACAGCGGCGCCTATCCGATCCGCGGTGCGGCATTGTGCGTGTCGACGAACGGCTCGAACGCCAACACCGCCTGTCCTTCGAATTTCTTCTGATCCGCACGCGTATACTACTGCCGAGGCACAACGTGTTCTCGGCAGTCGGATGTTCCGCAAGATCGGCCAATACGAGATTCGCGCGGAAGGCGACGTGATCTACGTCTGGTCCTCGCCCGTTTTCAACTTGGAATCCGCGCAGGAATACGCGGCCGACATGACCAAGGTCATCGACGGCATGCCGCCGCGCTTCGGCGTGATCGCCCAATTCGAGACGCCGCCGATCCTCGGTCCCGAGGTCGAGGCCGCCATGCGCGAGAGCGCCCGCCAGCGAGCGGCGCGCGGCATGATCGCCGTCGCGCTCGTGACGATGGATCGTCACGGTCTCTCGATCGCCAGCGGGCAATGGAACCGCATCTACGATCCGAGCGGCATCCCGCACGCCTTCTTCGCCGACCTCGAAAGCGCCCGCACCTGGATGCGCGGACTGATCGGCGCGAAAAACTGAGGCGCAGCGCTGCTGGAAAAGACTCGCGCGGCTCAGTGCGCGCCGGTCTGCACGAGCTGCGCGAGGCGGCGCACCGCGACGGACACGATCGGGTAATCCGTGACGACCTGCGTACGCATGTCGGCGAACATGCCGAGCGTGTACTTGAGCGAAGCATCGTCGCGATTGAGCCAGGCGTCGACGATCTCGGCGCCCTTGCCGCTGCCGCCCTGAGCGAGCACCTGCGCGGTCAGCGCGCGATGCTGCGTGTAGAGCTCGTCGCGCAGCGAGCCGCGTGCATGCGCGTGCCAACGCGACTCGACGGGCAGCTCCTCGATCTTGCCCATGAGCCACGACAGATGCAGCGCCTCGCCGAGCGCGAAGTATACTTCGGCCGCGCGCTCGACCTTGAGCTTGTGGTCGGCGGCGACGTGGATGATGTCGAGACCCGAACCCGGCGTCGGCAGCACGGCGAGATCGGCCGCGAGCGCCGCCGGGAAGCCGGCATCGATCCAGCGCTGGCGGTCGGCCTCGTAGCGCGTGCGTTCGCGCGGCGTGATCGCCTCTACCAGATGCTTGCGCAGCTCGCGCATGCCGCCATGGTAACGCTTCACGGCGGCGGCGATGTCGAGCGTCGACTCGCTGTGGTTGAGCACCCAGCGCGTCGAATTGCGCAGCGCCGACCAGATCACGAGCAGCGCGTCGATCTGCGCGTTGCCGTTGACCTTGCCGTCGAGCGCCTCGATCGCGGCCCACATGTCGCGCGCATCGAATACCTCGCGTGCGATGTTGTAGGCGCGCGCGACCTGCGCGGGCGTCTTGCCCGTGTCCTCGCCCATGCGCAGCACGAACGTCGCGCCCATGCGGTTGACCATGGAGTTGGTCACCGCAGTGGCGATGATCTCGCGCTTCAGGCGGTGCCGTTCCATGTGCTCGGCGTAGCGGTCCTGCAGCGGCTCGGGGAAGTAGCGGCGCAGTTCTTTCGACAGATACGGGTCTTCGGGCACGTCCGAATCGAGCAGCTGCTGAAAGAGTACAATTTTGGAATAAGACAAAAGTATAGAAAGCTCCGGCCGCGTGAGGCCGATACCGCGCGCCTTGCGGTCGGCGAACTCCGCGTCGGACGGCAGGAATTCGATCTGGCGATCGAGCAGGCCCTGCGATTCGAGCGTGCGGATGAAGTGCTGCTTGGCGCCGAGACGCGGCACCGACATGCGCTCCATGAGGCTGATCGCCTGGTTCTGCCGATAGTTGTCGGCGAGCACGAGGCGTTCGACTTCGTCGGTCATCGCCGCGAGCAGCTTGTTGCGCGCGTCGTAGGTGAGCTCGCCGCGCTGCACGGCGTCGTTGAGCAGGATCTTGATGTTCACCTCGTGGTCGGAGGTGTCGACGCCCGCGGAATTGTCGATGAAGTCGGTGTTTAGCAGGACCCCGGCCGAGAGCGCGGCCTCGATGCGGCCGCGCTGCGTGAAGCCGAGATTGCCGCCCTCGCCGACGAGCTTGCAGCGCAGCTCGTTGCCGTTGATGCGGATCGCGTTGTTGGCGCGGTCGCCGGCGTCGGCGTTCGTCTCGGTTTCGGCTTTCACGTACGTGCCGATGCCGCCGTTCCAGAGCAGGTCGACGGGCGCTTTGAGGATCGCGCGCATGAGCTCGTGCGGCGCGAGCGCGTCGGGCTCGCCTTCGATGCCGAGCGCCGCGCGAACCTCGGGCGAAACCGGAATCGACTTCGCCGAACGCGGATACACGCCGCCGCCCTTCGAGATCAGCTTCGTGTCGTAATCGGCCCAGGACGAGCGCGGCAGCTTGAACATGCGCTCGCGCTCGACGAACGACGTCGCCGCATCGGGATTCGGGTCGAGGAAGATGTGGCGGTGGTCGAACGCGGCGATCAGGCGCGTGTGTTTCGACAGCAGCATGCCGTTGCCGAACACGTCGCCCGACATGTCGCCGATGCCCACGCAGGTGAAATCCTCGCTCTGGCAATCGCGGCCCAGGGCGCGGAAATGCCGCTTCACCGATTCCCAACCGCCTTTCGCGGTGATGCCCATCGCCTTGTGGTCGTAGCCGACCGAGCCGCCGGAGGCGAACGCGTCGCCGAGCCAGAAGCCGTGCTCGGCGCTGACCGCGTTGGCGATGTCGGAGAACGTCGCCGTGCCCTTGTCCGCGGCGACGACGAGGTAAGGATCGTCACCGTCATGACGTACGCAGTTCTGCGGATGCACGACCTTGCCGTCGACGAGGTTGTCGGTGATGTCCAACAGCCCGTTGATGAACAGGCGGTAGCAGGCTACACCCTCGGCGAGCTGCGCATCGCGGTCGCCGCCGACCGGCGGGCGCTTGACGAAGAAGCCGCCTTTGGAACCCACCGGCACGATGACGGTGTTCTTGACCATCTGTGCCTTGACGAGTCCGAGCACTTCGGTGCGGAAATCCTCGCGGCGATCCGACCAACGCAGGCCGCCGCGCGCGACGGGCCCGAAGCGCAGATGCACGCCTTCCACACGCGGCGCGCAGACGAAGATCTCGCGATACGGCTTGGGCTTCGGCAGATCGGGCACGCGCGACGGGTCGAACTTGAAGCTGATGTACTCGCGCGCCTTGCCGCCCGGCGTCTGGTAGTAGCTCGTGCGCAGCGTCGCGAGGATCACGCCGAGGAACGCGCGCAGGATGCGGTCCTCGTCGATGCTCGCCACGCGATCGAGCAGCACCTTGAGCGCGGCGACGATCGCCTGCTGCTGCGCGTCGCGCGATTCGCCGCGCGTCTTGACGATGTTCTCGACGAACCCCGGGTGCGCCTTGGCGACGTCCTCGGGCAGCAGCGTCTCCATCTCGCGCTGCAGGCGCTTCTTGGCGCCTTCGATGACCGTGCGGCCCGGATTTTCGCGATTCGGGTCGAACTTCGCCTCGAAAAGCTCGATGAGCAGGCCGGCGATGAGCGGGTAGCGGTTGAGCGTCTCTTCCATGTACGGCTGCGAAAACGGCACGCCGGTCTGCAACAGGTACTTGCACACGCCGCGCAGCACGGCGATCTGGCGCCATTCCATGAGCGCGCTGAGGATCAGCTTGTTGAAACCGTCGTTCTCGGCCTGGCCGCGCCACACGCGCTCGAAGCTCGTCTGGAACGCGTCCTTGATCTGCTCGATGTCGAAGTCGCAGCGCACGGCGGTCTGCACTTCGAAATCCTGGATCACGATCGTCGCTTCGCCGAGGTCCATCTCGTACGGGTGCTCGGAAAGGATCTTGAGACCCATGTTCTCGAGCATCGGCAGCGCCTCGGACAACGTGATCGGCGCGCCGTAGCGGAACAGCTTGAAGCGCAGGCTGTCGCCCTTCTTGCGCGAGCGGTACAGCGACAGGCGGATGTCGTCCGCGTCCTTCAAGCTGGCCGCGGCCTCGACGTCGGCGGCGGCGATGTGCGCGCTGACGTCCTCGATGTAGCCCGCGGGCAGCGCACGCCCGTAGCGAGCGGCGAGCTTCAGGCCCTTCTCCTCGCCGTGCTTCTGCACGAGGATGTCGCGCAGCTCGTCGTGCCAGTTGCGCACGACGTGCGCGATCTTGTCCTCGAGGTCGGCGACGTCGTACTGCGGCTTCTCGCCGTGCTTGGGCCGGATCACGACGTGCAGGCGCGCGAGCGAGGACTCGCCGACGAGCACCGTCGAGTCGAAACGCTCGCCGTGGAACGCGCGCTTGAGCAAGGCCTCGATGCGTTGGCGCACGTCGGCGTCGAAACGGTCGCGCGGGATGAACACGAGACACGAGAAGAAGCGCCCGTATTTGTCGCGGCGCACGAACAGGCGCGAGCGCGCGCGGCCCTGCAGCTGCAGGACGCCCATCGCGGTGGCGAAGAGCTCGTCCTCGCCCGCCTGGAACAGCTCGTCGCGCGGCAGCGTTTCCAGGATGTGGCGCAGATCCTTGCCCGAGTGCGAATCGCGGCGCAGCCCCGAGCGCTCGATGACCGCATCGTGCTTGCGCCGCACAAGCGGGATCTCCCACGGCCGGCGCGCATAGGCGCCCGAGGTGAACAGGCCGAGGAAGCGCTGCTCGACGACCGGCACGCCGTGCTCGTCGAACTTGAGCACGCCGATGTAGTCCATGTAGCCCGGCCGGTGCACGCTCGCACGCGCGTTGGTCTTGGTCAGGATGATGGCGTCCATCGAACCCGACTGCGGCAGGTCCTTGGCGGCGAGCGACTTGAGCGAGCGCGGCGCGACCGAGCGCTCCGATGCGCGCAGGATGCCCAGACCGGAGCCGTCGACGGCCTGCAGCACTTCCTCGCCGTCCGCCGTCGCGACGCGGTATTCGCGGTAGCCGAGAAACGTGAAGTGATCGGCGGCGACCCAGCGCAGGAATTCCTGCGCCTCGGCGACGCCTTCGGCGCCGATCGGCGCGTTGCGCTCGTTCATGCCTTCGGCGATCGCGAGCATCTTCTCGCGCATCGCCTTCCAGTCGCTGACGCAGGCCGCGACGTCCGCGAGCGCCGCGCGCACGGACTGCTCCAGGCGCGAGCGCTCGGTCGGCTCGCCAATGCGGTCCACCTCGAAATGCATGACCGATTCGATACGTCCCCTGCCGCCGCCCTCGGGCGCGAGGCCGAGGATGTGGCCGCCCGGATCGCGTTCCACGCTGTACACCGGATGGATCGCCGTGTACGCGAGCAAGCCCGCATGGGCGATGGCCATGCCGACCGAATCGACGAGGAACGGCATGTCGTCCGTGACGATGTCGACGACCGTATGCGACGACTCCCAACCGTTCTGCTCGATGCTCGGGTTGAACACGCGCACGTTCGGCGCGCCGGGCTTGCGCACGCGGGCGAAATCGAGCAGGCCGAGCACGAGGCTGGCCCAGCTTTCTGGAGAGCGCGCAGCGATGTCCTCGGCCGTCACGCGGCGGAAGAAATGGCTCGCGAACGCGAGCGCGTCGCGGCTCTGCGAGGGACCGAGGCGGCTCTCAATTTCAGCGAGAATGGCATCGGCAACGGAGCCGGCGGCGTGCGGAAGGGCGCTCATGGAAGTCCGTCTCGGGCGGTATTTTGCGGGGGCGCAAGGATACCGCCAGAGCGCCTGCCCTGGCCAGAGCGCGAGACGAAGCCGCCGGAAAATTCCGAGCCATGGCACAGCGTTACGCGCCCATTTAAAACGTTTACAGAAGTTTCATTGAAGCGGCGATCGCAGTACAATCGGGCGCATGGCGACGAATCAGTCCGAGCTTCCGGCTCGTGGGCGTTTCGGCTTCATCGGACGTCTGTCGCTGCTTTACGCTCTCCTCGCCATCGTGCTCGTGCTGCTCGGCGCGCGAGTCTGGCAAGCCACCTACCAGGCGTCCGAAGAGAACGACTGGGTCGAACACACGCAGATCGTCGAAGCCCACATCAACGCCGTCCTGGCCCGGCTCGGTACCGTGCAGACCGACGCGATCGGCTACGCGGCCACTGGCGACACGGCGCGTCTGGCGCGCCTCAACACGCAAGCGCCGCTCATCGAGACCGACCTGATGCTCCTCGTCCGCCTCGTCGCGGACAACGGATCGCAACAGGATCGCGCGCGCGATTTCGCCAAGGGCGTGGAAGCGCAGCGCGACCTTGCGCTCAAGGTCGTCGAGCAGCGCCGCGCCACCGGCCGCCTGCCCGACGACGTCGCCAACCTCGGTGTCAGCCAGGTACGCGAGCTCGCGCACATGATGCTCGACGAAGAGGAAAAACTGCTCGTCGGGCGCCGGCTCGCCGCGGACGGCTCCGAGAGCTTGACGCGCGTGCTGACGGCCGTGGCCATCGTGATCTGTCTCGTATTCCTCGCCGTCAGCTATTGGCTCGTGTTCGGCAGTCATCGCTGCAGCCTGCGCGCGCGCGAAACGCTGCGGCACGCCAACGAGCAGCTCGGCGACGCGCTGGCGGAAACGCGCAGCGTCAGCGAGAGCCTGCTCAAGCTCAGCCAATTCGGCGAGGTCCTGCAAAGCTGCCGCACCATCGATGAAGTGCGCGAAGGCTTAGGCGGTGCGCTCGCGAGCCTGCTGCCGAGCCTCGGCGGACGGCTCGCGCTGATCAGCCCTTCGCAGAATCTCGCCGCCGTCGGGGCGCACTGGGGCACGCACGCGCTGATCGCCGAGTCGGTGTTCGCGCCCGAGGACTGCTGGGCGCTGCGCCGCGGACAGCCGTATCCGCTCGCCGGCACCGGCACGAACTTCGTCTGCAAACACGTGCAGTGGCCCAATCCCGACATGCCGCAGGCGGGATACCTCTGCATACCGCTCGCTGCACAGGGCAACATGATCGGCGTGCTGACGTTCGACGGCGACCACACGCCTTCCGCCGCGGAGCGCCGCATCGCACTCGCCGCCGGCGAACAGCTCGCGCTCGCGCTCGCAAACCTGCGCTTGCAGGACACCTTGCGCACGCAGTCGATCCGCGATCCGCTGACGGGCCTCTTCAACCGGCGCTATCTCGAAGTGTCGCTCGAACGCGAGCTAATGCGCGCGACGCGGCGCAACCTGTTGCTCGCCGTGCTCATGCTCGATCTCGACAACTTCAAGCGCTTCAACGACAGCCACGGCCACGAGGCCGGCGACGCCCTGCTCGCGCAGTTCGCCGAGGTGATCCGGCGCGGGACGCGTTCGGAAGACATTCCGTGCCGCTACGGCGGCGAGGAATTCACCGTGATCCTGCTCGAAACCGACGGCGAGAATGCCTTGCGCCGCGCCGAGCAGATCCGCGGCATGGTCGCGGAGATGAGCGTCTCGCACCGCCTGCAGCAGCTCGAGCACGTCACTGTTTCCATCGGCGTGGCGATGTTCCCGCGCGACGGCCGCACGGCCGACGATCTATTGCGCCGCGCCGACGCGGCGCTCTATCTCGCGAAGAAGGCCGGGCGCAACTGCGTGATGATGGCGCAATCCGACGTGCCTGCGGTGACCGACGACGTCCTCTGACGGCCGTTTCGTCGCCGCCAGATGTTCCGCTTTCCCGCCGTTGTGCGTTAACGTGTCGCCAGCCGCTGTACCGGCATCGACCATTCGGGGAAACACGCATGACCAAGATCACGGGCTTGTCCGGAAACGAAATCTATTGCCTCGATGCGAAGGGCTACGACGCCGGCGACATCGTCATCGGCAACTGCGTCAATTCGATGGGGTTCCTGCGCTCGCTCGGTTCGGGCCTGAGCAATCTCGTGGGCGGCGAAGTCACGCAGGTGACGCAGCAGATCCACGACGCACGCCAGACCGCATTCACGCGCATGGTCGCCGAAGCGAAGAAACATCGCGCCTCGGGGGTTGCCGGCGTCGCGAGCGGGCTCATGCACCAGAACGGACAGACGGAATTCCTGTTCACGGGCTCGTGCGTGCATGCGCATGCGGGGACCGACAAGTTCTTCACGGCCGCCGGCAACGCGCAAGAGCTTTACTGTCACATGGATGCGGGCTACATGCCGCTGCAGCATGTGTTCGGCAACGTCGCGTATTCGGTCGGCATCGGCGGCGGCTTGCTCGGCGCGCTCAAGACGCTCGGCAAGGGCGAAATCAAGGAATACAGCAACGTCTTCAATCTCACGCGCCACCAGGCGCTGAACCGGCTCATCAACGAAGCGAAACGCGAACAGGCCAACGTCGTGGTCGGCATCCGCACGCATGTGATGTGGTGGCACGCCGCGCACGAAATGACGATGACGGGCACCGCCTCGTTCAACGCGGCGCTGCCCTCGGGCGCCGCGCCCGTGACGAGCGACCTCACGGGCGAGGAGCTCTGGACGATGACCAAGCTCGGCTACGCGCCGATCCGCCTGCTGCTCTCCACTTCCGTTTACTCGCTAGGCGTAGTGGGCGGTCTCAAGAGCTTCTTCAAATCGTTCGTGCAGGGCGAAATACCGGAGCTCAGCAAGCTCGTGCTCGAAGCGCGCGAAGTGGCGCTCGGACGCCTGCGCGACGAGGCCTCCGCGCTCGGCGCCGCGACGGTCGCGGGCACGAAGACCTACATCTACCACCTCGGTAACGGACTCATCGAATTCCTCGCGATCGGCACCGCGCTCAAGAAGGTGCAAGGCGTCGGCGTCAGGACGCCCGAGCTTCCCGCCCAGGCGATCCTGCACGACAAGGACACGTGGTTCGACGGCGGCGGGTTTACGCTCGAGCAGGAGTAACGCTTCCGGAGAGGACGCCGCCGTCGCTCGCCATCCCGCGAACGCTGGAAACGGGCTACGCGGTCGTGCAGGCGATCACCGCAACCCCGTCTCGTTGCGCGCGATGACGAGCCGCTGGATCTCGCTCGTACCTTCGTAGATCTCGGTGATCTTCGCATCGCGGAAGTAGCGCTCGAGCGGCATTTCCTTCGAGTAGCCCATGCCGCCGTGGACCTGGATCGCTTGGTGCGTGATCCACATCGCGGCTTCGGAAGACGTGAGCTTGGCGACCGCGGCTTCGGTCGAGAAACGCCCCCCGGTTGCCTGCGCCTGCTGCTTGGCCCAGGCGGCGCGCAGCGTCAGGATCTCGGCGGCGTCGAGGCGGCATTTCATGTCGGCGATCTTCTGCTGGATCATCTGGAACGAGCCGATCGACTGCCCGAACGCCTTGCGGTCGCGGGCGTAGGTGAGCGTCGCTTCGTAGGCCGCGCGGGCGAGGCCGACGGCCTGCGAGGCGATGCCGATGCGGCCCGCGTCGAGCACGCCCATGGCGATCTTGAAGCCGTGGCCCTCGTCGCCGATCACGTCCTCCGCACCGACGCGGTAATCCGTGAACTCGATCTCGCAGGTGGCCGAGGCGCGGATGCCGAGCTTCGGTTCCGTCTTGCCGCGGTGGAAGCCGGCGCGCTCGGTGTCGATCATGAACGCGGTGATGCCGCGTGCGTGCTTGTCGGGCTCGGTCATCGCGAACAGCAAAATATACTTTGCGACAGGGCCCGAGGTAATCCAGCTCTTCTTGCCGTTGATGACGAAGCTGCCGTCGGCCTGCTTCGTGGCGCGGCAGCGCATCGCCGTGGCATCGGAGCCCGACTGCGGTTCGGTCAGTGCGAACGCGCCGATCGCCTTGCCGGTCGCGATCGGGGTCACGTACTTGTGCTTCTGCTCCTCGGTGCCGAACTTGAGCAGGCCGTTGCAGTAAAGCGTGTTGTTGACCGACATGATCGTCGAGTGCGCGCAATCCGCGGCGGCGATCTCGATCATCGCGAGCACGTAGGCGATCGAGTCCATGCCCGCGCCGCCGTATTCGTGCGGCACTTCGATGCCCATCAAACCGAGCTGACCCATCTCGCGGATGTTGTCGAGCGGGAACTCGCCGCTCTTGTCGAATTCCGCCGCGACCGGTGCGATGCGCTTCTGCGCGAAATCGCGCGCGATGGCCTGGATCGAAAGCTGGTCCTCGGAAAATCGGAAATCCATGATGCTCTCCTGGCGATGGCGGACGCGCCGCGGCCGCCCGCGAGGACGGGAGACGAGGCGCAGATCGGAAAGCGAATTCTACCGTTTTTGCGCGGAGACTTCCGCGCTCATCGTGCCGGGCGGCGGCAGCGCGCCGAAGTTGCACGGTTCGCCGGCGAGCCGCTGCTTGAGCAGCCAGGGCAGGAGCTCCGGCGTCGCATAGGCGTGCTGCCAGATCACATGCATCTCGTTCGGATACTCGGTGTAGTGCGGATGCCCTCCCATCGAGCGCAGCGCACGCACGACGGCGCGCGAGCCCACCATGGCGCCGCCGTAGCCGGTTTCTATGTCGGTGTCGTTGTCCTTGCCGCCGTGGAACACCCATTCCGGGATCGAGACGATCGGCGCCAGGCCCGAGATCTCGGTCATGCCCGACATCGGTACGCCGGCGGCGAAACAGGCTGGCCAGGTCTTGAGAGCATCCCAGACGCCGGTGCCGCCGTCGGAAATGCCGGTCAAATAGATGCGTTTCGGATCGACCGGAAAGCGCTTGAGCACATCGCGCACGACGGCGGCGACGCGGCTCGGCGGCCAGTAATCCTGTTTGACCTGCGGCGCGACGTAGACGATCGGCACGTGCTCGTGCAGCGCGGCATCGATGAGTTCCATCGAACCGTTGCCGTAGCCGGCGAGCTGGGCTTCGTTGTCGCTGCCGGCCTGCCGCGCCCCGTGCAGGAACACCACGAGCGGCAGGAGCTCGCCGGATTTGCGGCCCGGCGTGACAATCGCGCGGTACGGCACGTGCAGCGGACCCTGCGTCGTGTACTTGGCGAGCGCTTTGTTGTCGACGGCAGCCGCCGGCGCGCTGAAGACCAGGGCGAGCAACGCGAGCGTGCATCCCTGCGCGGTACGGAAAAGTCTTGCGAATCCTGGGTACTGCATTACGGGCGAATTATGCCTCAACTCGAACCGGCGCCACTGTGCGCCGTGCCGCAAGAGGACATCGCCGAAGCGCGTTCAGTTCCCGATCGCTCCGACCGCGGCGAGCGCACGGCCGACCGGGATCAGGTAATTGACGTTCAGCGAAGCTCCTTCGGCATTGACGAGCCCGGATACGCTCAGTGCGACGAGTTCGCCGGCGTCGTTGAAGACCGGTCCGCCCGAGTTGCCCGGGTTCACGGCGGCGTCGGTCTGGAAAAGCCGTGCGCCGTCGATCTCGCGCACGCCCGAGAGGATGCCCTGCGTGACCGTGTGGCTGAGCTTCAAACTCAACGGCGTGCCAACGACGTAGAGCGGATCGCCGGGATGCGGTTCGTTGCGCGCGACGCTCGCCGGCCGCCGGCCTTTGGCGTCGAACTTGAGCAGGGCGACGTCGGCGCGGCGGTCGCTGCGCACGACGCTCGCCGGGATGGGCTCGTCGTCGACGATGACCTGCACTTGCGCCTCGCCGCCGACCACGTGCGCGTTCGTGAGCGCGAATCCCGCGGGGTCGATGAGCACGCCGCTGCCGTGTCCGCGCGACGTGCGCACCGTCACCGCGCTGCGCAGGAGTTCCTCGGAGTTGCCGCGGAAGCTCCCCGTGCCGTTGCCGTAGGCGACGGCGAGCTTGACGTCGCTGGCCGCTATCGCGGCCGCGCTCAGCGCCGGTCCCGTACTCGAACCCGTCAGCACGTCGACGAACGTGCGCTCGCCGAGCAGGTTGTCGGTCGCCGCGGCGAGCGCTTTGAGAATCGTGTCCTTGGTGCCGCCGCCGGGTCGCCAGGCGTCGTAGGCGCCCGCGCTGATGCCGCGGTACAGCGGTTCGGAATCGCCGTCGCGGTGCAGCGTCCAGCGCACCCTGACGTAGGCGCGCGAGCCGGTGCCATAGGTGCTGCCGGAAACGATCGTGTCGCAGACGTCGAACTTGAGCGCGAGCAGTTCCGCATCCATGTGCAGGTCCGCGAGCATGCCGGCGCCGTCGGCGTCGCCACGCACGAAGCGATAGCCGAAATTGCGGAAACGATCGGCGACTTGGAGCTCGGCGACCTTTCCTTTCAAATCGAGCACGCCTTCGTTCCACTGCACGTCGACGCCCTGGGAGCAGTCCTTGCCGCTGAACGCGCGGCCGATCGTGACGTGGTTGCCGTTGGCCGTGTCGAGCCGCAGCGTGAAGTTGTCGAGCGCCACGCTCGCTCCGCCGTTCGGCTTCGGATTCGCGATCGGCGGCTTCGTGGACACCTTGGCGTCGGCGAAATCGGACTGCAGCGAGAGCTCCTGCACCTGGCCTTGCACGCCGCCCTTGTCGTCGCTCGGCGGCGGCGTGTCGGAAAAATGAACGTTGCCTTCGGCGTCTTTCCACTTGTAGACGCCGGCCGCGTACGTGGCATCGAGCCAGCAAAACGGCAGAACGATGGCGATCGCCAGAGCGGCGATTCTGTGCGTGCGCATGTGATGTTCCCCCAACGGAATGCCTGTCGCCCCGAATGGCAGGCAGGCGCGCATTATAGCGGCGTTGTTGACGTGCCCCGGAGCAAGGACTACGCTATCCTTCCATCTTTCGATCAAGATGGAAGGATATATTTTGGACCTGAATGCGACGTCGGCGTTACTCCGCCTACTCTCCGATCCCACGCGGATGCGCCTGCTCGCCCTGCTGGAGCGCGAGGAACTGACGGTCGCCGAGCTCTCCACGGTGCTGCGCCTCGCGCAACCGCGTGTGTCGACGCATCTGGCCAAGCTCAAGGAATCCGATCTCGTGCGCGACCGCCGCGCCGGGGTGTCGGCCTATTACCGCCTCAACACGGAGCCGGGCACCAAGACCGAAACGCTGATGCGCGCCCTGCATGCCAATCTCGAGGATTCCCTGCTCGTCGAAGATGCGGCGCGCCTGCCGGGCGTGCTCGCGCAGCGAGCGGACGTCGAGGGCTGGGCCGACAGCGTCGCAGGCGACATGGAGCGGCACTATTCGCCGGGCCGCACCTGGGAAGCGCTCGCCCGCGCGATGACGAGCCTCGTCGACACCGGCGACGTGCTCGACATCGCCTCGGGCGACGGCGTGCTCGCGGAACTGCTCGCGCCGCAGGCGCGCTCGATCCTCTGCCTCGACGCGAGCGAGCGCGTGGTCGCGGCGGCGCGCACGCGGCTCAAGACGTTCGCCAACGTCGAAGTGAAACACGGCGACATGCATGCGCTGAACCTCGGCGCGCGCCGTTTCGACCTCGTCCTGCTCATGCATGCGCTGACCTATAGCGAGCGGCCCGCCGACGTCGTCGCCGAAGCCGCCAAGGTGCTGCGCCCGCAGGGCCGCCTGCTCGCGATCACGCTCGCGCGGCACGCGCATCGCGCCGCGGTCGAACCCTTCGACCATCGCAATCTCGGCTTCGGCGCCGGCGAGTTGCGCACGCTCGCCGAAACCGCCGGCCTCGACGTCGTCGCCTGCGGGTGCATCACGCGCGAGCGGCGCCCGCCGCATTTCGAAGTGCTGCACCTGCTCGCGCGCAAGCCGGAGGCGCGATGAATCTCGTCAACCGCTACCGGAGACCTGCATGAGCACCCTGCCCTACCTCGATCCGGCACGCACGCAACGGCTCCTCGACGCGCTCGCCGAGCGCATCCTCGTGATCGACGGCGCCATGGGCACGATGCTGCAAAGCTACAGGCTCGACGAAGCCGGTTATCGCGGCGCGCGCTTCGCGGCAGGCTGCGATGCGCACCACGCGGGCCACGGGCCCGGCTGCGATCTCAAGGGCGACAACGATCTCCTGACCTTGACCAAGCCCGAGATCATCAAGGCCGTGCACGACGCCTATCTCGAGGCCGGCGCGGACATGATCGAGACGAACACGTTCAACGCCACGCGCGTGAGCCAAGCCGATTACCGGCTCGAGCACGTCGCCTACGAGCTCAACCGCGAAGGCGCGCGACTCGCGCGCGAATGCTGCGCGGCCGCCGAAGCGAAGACGCCTGCGCAGCCGCGCTTCGCGATCGGCGTGCTCGGACCGACGAGCCGCACGGCGTCGATCTCGCCCGACGTCAACAATCCGGGTTTCCGCAACGTCACGTTCGAGGAGCTCGCCGAGAACTATGCCGAAGCGGCGCGTGGCCTCATCGACGGCGGCGCGGAGATCCTCATGGTCGAGACGATCTTCGACACACTGAATGCTAAAGCCGCGTTGTTCGCGATCGACAGCGAGTTCCGCCGCCGCGGCGCGCGCGTACCGGTCATGATCTCGGGCACGATCACCGATCTCTCCGGACGCACGCTGTCCGGGCAGACGGCCGAGGCGTTCTACTATTCGCTGCGGCACGCGCGGCCGCTCTCGATCGGGCTCAATTGCGCGCTCGGCGCGCACGAGCTGCGCGCCTACGTCGACGCGCTCGCGCAGGTGGCCGAATGCTGCGTGAGCGCGCATCCGAACGCCGGTCTGCCGAACGCGTTCGGCGAGTACGACGAAACGCCCGAGCACATGGCCGGCCTGATCGGCGAATTCGCGCGCAGCGGGCTCGTCAACATCGTCGGCGGCTGCTGCGGCACGACGCCTGCACATATTCGTGCGATCGCGGAAGCCGTCCGCGGCGTAGCGCCTCGCGCTCTGCCTGCCGTCGCGGCAGCCGCTTGAGCGGAGCGGAAGACTGAACCACGAAATACACAAAGCACACGAAGAGAGAGCGAGATGAAGAACAAGAACGAGACGATGTATACTTTTTTACATTCATTCCCTCCGTGTACTTCGCGGTGCTTCAATCTTTTCCTCGCATGACCAATCGCCGATATACGCGCCTCTCGGGGCTCGAACCGCTCGTCATCACGCCGGAGCTCCTGTTCGTCAACATCGGCGAGCGCACGAACGTCACGGGGTCGGCGCAGTTCCGCAAGCTCGTCAAGGAAGGCCGCTACGCGGAGGCCGTGGACGTCGCGCGTCAGCAGGTCGCCAACGGTGCGCAGATCCTCGACGTCAACATGGACGAAGGGCTGCTCGATTCCGAAGCGGCGATGACGACCTTCCTGAACCTCATCGCGGCCGAGCCCGACATCGCGCGCGTGCCGGTGATGGTCGACTCCTCGAAATGGAGCGTCATCGAAGCCGGCCTGCGCTGCCTGCAAGGCAAGGGCGTCGTCAATTCGATCTCGCTCAAGGAAGGCGAGGACGTCTTCCTCGAGCACGCGCGCAAGGTGCTCGCCTACGGCGCAGCCACGGTGGTCATGGCCTTCGACGAGCAGGGTCAGGCCGACACCTGTGCGCGCAAAGTGGAAATCTGTACTCGCGCCTATCGTCTGTTGACGGAACGCCTCGGTTTTCCGCCCGAGGACATCATCTTCGATCCGAACATCTTCGCGATCGCGACCGGCATCGAAGAGCACAACAACTACGCCGTCGATTTCATCGAAGCAACGCGCACGATCAAGGCGACGCTGCCGCATTGCCACGTCTCGGGCGGCGTGTCGAACGTCTCGTTCTCGTTCCGCGGCAACGAGCCCGTGCGCCAGGCGATCCACAGCGTGTTCCTCTACCACGCGATCAAAGCCGGCATGGACATGGGCATCGTCAACGCGGGAGCGCTGCCGATATACGACGACCTCGAGCCCGAATTGCGCGAGCGCGTCGAAGACGTCGTGCTGAACCGGCGCGCCGATGCCACCGAGCGGCTGCTCGAGATC
>DASRGX010000225.1:0-9802 GCA_035650835.1 Rudaea sp.
CGCGGAACAGCGCCCCGATGATGGGCCAGTGGCCGACGTGCAGGATCAGGAACGGCATGATGTGCGCCGACATGAACGGCACGAAGACGAACAGACCCCACATGCCGTAGATGATCGAAGGAATGCCGGCGAGGAGCTCGATCGCCGACGCGACCGGACCGCGCAGCCAGTTCGGCGCGATCTCGGTGAGGAAGAGCGCGATGCCGAAGCTCACGGGCACCGCGATGATCATGGCGATGATCGCGGTGACGATCGTGCCGTAGATCGGCACGAGCGCGCCGAAGCGGCCCTGCACGGGATCCCATTCGGCGCTCGTCAGGAAGCCGAATCCAAATGTGGAAAATGCCTCACGGCCGCCCCAGAGCATCGAAATCGCCGCGCCGAGCAGCACGACGAGCACGAGCAGGCCGGAGCCCGCGAACAAGAACTTGAACAGGCGGTCGGCGAACGCGTCGCGCGACGCGATGGCGGCGAGGTCGACTCGTTCCGCCGTGCTGCCTGTCACGACCTCAGTTCCGGAATTCATGCCAAACCCTTACCCAAAAGAGCGCGCGCACCGTGGGGTGCGCGCGCAAAGCCAACCGAGGAGAGATCGGTTTGCGACGTTGGAACGGGTATCAGGATTTGAAATCGGACTTCCAATACGCCTCGATCTGCTTGACGAGCGTGTCGGGCAGCGGCACGTAGTCGAGCGACTCGGCGTCCTTCTGGCCCTGCTCGAACGACCACTTGAAGAACGCGAACGCGGTCTTCGTGTGCGCGGCGTCTTTCGGCGCCTTGTACATGATCGCCCACGTCGTGGCGGTGATCGGCCACGCGGCGTCGCCCGGGGCGTCGGTCATGACGAGGTTGAAGTCCTTGGCGTCTTTCCAGTCTGCCGTGGCGGCCGCGGCCTGGAAGCTCGCCTTCTCCGGCTTGACCCACTTGCCGGCGTGGTTCTGCATCTGCGTGTAGGTGAGCTTGTTCTGCAGCGCGTAGGCGTATTCGACGTAGCCGATCGAATCGCCGATCTGCTTCACGTACGCGGCCACGCCTTCGTTGCCCTTGCCACCGACGCCGGTCGGCCACGACACCGCCGTGCCTTCGCCGACTTTTTCCTTCCACTCCGGGCTCACCTTCGAGAGGTAGTTCGTGAAGTTGAACGACGTGCCCGAGCCGTCCGAGCGGTGCACGACGGTGATCAGCGTGTCCGGCAGCTTGGCGCCCGGGTTGAGATCGGCGATCGCCTTGTCGTTCCACTTCTGGACCTTGCCGAGGAAGATGTCGGCGAGCACGGGTCCCGTGAGCTTGAGGTCGCCCGGCTGCAGACCCTCGATGTGCACGACCGGCACGATGCCGCCGATCACGACCGGGAACTGGCCGAGGCCCGTTTCCGTGAGATCCTTGCTGTCGAGCGGCTTGTCCGAGGCGCCGAAATCGACGGTCGCGGCCTTGATCTGCGCGATACCGCCGCCCGAACCGATCGACTGGTAATTGACCTTGTCCTTCGTCTTTTCGGTGAATGCGGCGGACCACTTGGCGAGCACCGGATAAACGAACGACGAGCCCGCGCCCGTGATGTCGGTGGCCTGCGCGTTGGCAGCAGCCAGCGTGAGCGCCGTAGCGGCAGCAAGCGCCGTCAGCGTGTGACGGAAAGTCTTGAACATGATGGAACCTCCGGGGTGGCGTGAGAGCGGAGGCTGCCGTCACTGCGCTGACCCCCAGCCGCGCCGACAGCCCAGTTTTGACGTCGGGCAGGCTACGCGGTGAATTTGAAGGTTTTATGACACCGGAACCCGCGTCCGCGGCCCCGGAACGCGGATTTTTACGCGAAGTTGCGGCATCAAGTCTTTGAAATCATTGGTAATGTCGAATCCTGCATCTGCGGTGCCGCTTCGTGTAACAAAACGGTAAACTTCGCGCTCGTTCAGGTCTCGCAAGGTGCGAATCATGTTCTCGTTGCAGACGATCTTCGGCAAAGGCGACCGCTTCTACGGTTTGCTCGAAGCCAGCGCCGACGCCGCGCGCCAGAGCACGCGTGCGTTGATCGCCATGTTGAACCAGAAATCGTCGAGTCCTTCGCTCGAGGAGTTCAGGCTCGCACGCCGGCGCGAGAAGGAAGTCATAAACCAGATCAGCCAGGCGCTCGTCAACACGTTCGTCACGGCGCTCGACCGTGAGGACATCGAAGCGCTGTCTGCCGCTTTGTATAAAATTCCAAAAACGGTCGAGAAGTTCGCCGAGCGCTACGCGATGTTCGCCGAGCAGCTCATGGACGTCGACTACGTCGCGCGCGCCGCTCTGCTCGAGAAGGCCACCGGCATCGTCGTCGAGATGGTCGGTCAGCTGCGCCGCGGCATGAAGCTAGAAGAGATGAAGGCGCTCAACGACCGCATGCAGGCGATCGAGAGCGAGGCCGATCGTCTGCTGCTCGCGCTGTACAAGGATCTCTTCGCCAACGAGGCGAACGCCGCGCGCCTGCTGCTGCGCAAGGACTTGTTCGAGCTGCTCGAGAAGGCGATCGACCGTTGCCGCGACGTGGGCAACGTGATCTACGCGATCGTGCTGAAGAATTCCTAGGGCTCGCACCGTGAGCCTGACTCTGGTCATCGCCGTACTCGTCATCGCGCTCGTCTTCGAGTACATCAACGGCTTCCACGACACGGCCAACTCGATCGCCACCGTCGTCGCGACGAAGGTCCTGAGCCCCGGTCAAGCGGTGCTGCTCGCAGCGCTGACGAACCTGCTCGGCGCGATGCTCGGCACGGCCGTCGCCAAGACGATCGCCTCGGGACTCATCGACACCACCGTGGTCGCGGTCACGCCCGAGCTCATCATTTGCGCGCTGCTGGGCGGCACGCTCTGGAACCTGCTGACGTGGTGGCTCGGACTGCCGTCGAGCTCGTCGCACGCGCTGATCGGCGGCCTGTGCGGGGCGGCGTTCGCGGCGTCGGGCAGCCACTGGGACGCCATCATCTGGTCGCAACCGGCGAGCCCCTGGTACGCCGGCAAGGGCCTGCTCTGGAAAGTGATCGCACCGATGGTGACGTCGCCGCTGATCGGCTTCGTCGTCGGCTTCGTCCTCATGGGCCTGCTGCTCGCGCTGCTCTCGTTCATGAGCGACGCCGGCGGCGCGATCGCGCGCGCCGCGCGCCCACGCACGGTCAATGCCGTATTCGGCAAGCTGCAGATCTTTTCGGCGAGCGCGATGGGCGTGGCGCACGGCACCAACGACGCGCAGAAGACGATGGGCATCATCGCGCTCGCGATGGTGAGCGCGCAGGCGGCCGGCGCGCTGGACCGGCTGCCTTCCTGGCTCGGCTTCCTGCATCCGAGCGCCGCCGCATTGCACGACGGCGCGATCGACGTCTGGATCAAGCTCGTCTGTGCCATCGTCATGGCCGCCGGCACGGCGGCCGGCGGTTGGCGCATCATCAAGACGCTCGGCCACAAGACGGTCAAGCTGCATCCGATCAACGGCTTCGCTGCCGAACTCACGGGCGCGGCCGTGCTCGGCGTGACCTCCACGCTCGGCATTCCGGTATCGACGACGCACAACATCTCAGCCGCGATCATGGGCGTCGGCACGGCCAAGCGCGCCAATGCCGTGCGCTGGACCGTCGTCGAGCGCATGGTGTGGGCCTGGATACTCACGATCCCCGTCGCCGGCGCGATCGCCTATGCGCTCGTGACGGGTCTGCGCCTCGCCGGCTGGAGCGGCTGAGCGCAGCGCCTGGCCCGCTCGGCAGCGGTCAGGCGTTGCGCGACCAGTCGCGGAAGTTCAGCACCTGGCCGTTCGTGCGCACGGCTGGAATCTTGGCGGTGTCGATCTCGGCGTACACCCACTGCGGAGCACCGGCGGCGCCGACGGCGAGCACGCCGTCGTCGGGGAAGCCGCGGTCGACGGGCGTGTAGACCGCGGCGGCGCCGACGTTGACGTCGACCGCCGGCGACCACGCCGCCGCGCCGACGGTCGACGCGTGCACGACATAGCACTGGTTTTCGAGCGCGCGCGCCTGGCAGCCGATGCGCACGCGCCAATAGCCGGCCACCGTGTCGGTGCAGCTCGGCACGAGCAGCACCTCGGCGCCGAGTTCGGCCTGGCGGCGCGCGATGAGCGGGAACTCGCTGTCGTAGCACACCGCGATCGCGAGCCGCCCGAGCGCCGTGTCGAAGACCCGCGGCTCGGCGCCGCGACCGATGCCCCACGATTCGTCCTCGAAGCGCGTCATCGTGAGTTTTTCCTGGTATTCCACGCGGCCGTCGACATGGAAAAAATGCGCGCGGTTGCGGAAACCGGCCTCGGTGCGCACCGGGAACGTGCCTGCACAAATGTATACTTTGTGCTGCGCCGCCTGGCGCGCGAACAAGGCGAGGAATCTGCCCAGCACGCCCTGCAGCGCCTCGAGCTGCGCCGAGAGCGAGCCGTACACGTCGTCCGGGAACAGCGAAGCCAGTTCCATGCTGAAATATTCGGGGAACACCAACAATTGCGCCCCGGCCTCGGCCGCCTCGGCGACCCAGCGCGCGATCTTCGCCTCGTATTCGGCGAAGCTGCCGAGGAAATCGATCGGATATTGCGCGGCGGCGACGCGGAACACGGTCATTGCGCGCGCTCCGGCAGGCGCTTGAGCCAGAAACGCATGAGCTTGGCGCTCGGCTGCGGTTCGTCGATGTCCTTCCAGACGTATTCGGTCGAGAGCTGCGGCTGTTCGGCGTAGCCGAAGTGCCGCCAGACGGCATCGAGCGGCGCGTAGCCGTGCGGCCGCAGCGGGTGATCGGCAGGACGCTGCACGCAACAGAACGTGCAGATCGCGAAGCCGCCCAGTGCCTGCGCGTGCCGCTCGCGCGCTTCGAACAGGTGCCGATAGATGCCGCGTCCGCGATAGCGCGGATCGAGCACGGATTCGCCGCAATAGAATACGCGGCGCGTATCGTAGCCGCCCGCGCGGAACGGACGCTTGAATTCCTCGGTCTCGTCGTCCATCGGCAGTCCCGTCGTTGCGCCGACGAGCGCATCGCCCGCATAGACGAGCGCGACGAGGCTGCGCGGCGAATCGACGTAGGTTTGCAGATACCGCCGTTCGTAGGCTTCGTCGCCGTCGTAGAGGTAGGGGAACTCGCGGAACACCGCGATGCGCAGCTTCGCGAGCGCCGGCACGTGCGGCGCGATGTCCGCGCCCGAGTAGCGGCGCAGCGCGAATTCGGCCATCGCCGCGTGCGCGCTCAACGGGCGCTCACTTGCGCTATCCAATCGGCGAGATTGTAGTAGTTCGTCACGCGCGCGACCTTGCGGTCGCGAAGCTCGAAGAATGCGCCCGCAGGCAGCACATACGTCTGCCCGTGCGCGGGTGGCAGACCTTCGTCGGTGCGCAGATACTCGCCGTGCACGACGAACTCGGCCGAGGCCCGCCGGCCGTCGTCGCTCGCGAGCACGACGATGTCGGCCAGGCGCTCGCGATACGCGCCGTTCATGCGCTGCATGAAGGCGCCGAAAGCGGCTTTGCCGACTTCACGTGCGCCTTGGTTGATGTCGTGGATCACGTCGTCGGCGAGCAGGCTCGCGAAATGCGCCATATCGCCGCCGTTGAACGCGGCGTAGTAGCTCTCGACGAGCGCGATGGCGTCGGCGCGCGGATCAGAACGCATCGCCGCCCGCCGAAATCGCCTTTTCGAGATCGTCGCCGAGCGGACCGATTTCGGCAATGAGCCTGTCGAGTTCGCCCGCGGTCAGCAGTTCGTAGGGCCGGTTCTCGCACAGATGCAGATACGGCGAACCGTCGAGATCGCTGACGGCGAGAAATCCCACGCGCTGCTCCCAGTTGAAGCGCAGGCAGCGCTTGGCGTCCATGCCCGTGAGCGGCCCGATCGGCGTGGACACCCGCACGTACTTGCGCCCGTCCTCGCCTTCGAGCTCCGCGAGATACAGGCCCTGATGCCGCCGGCCGCCGTCGATCAGCAGATCGAAGCAGATGAGATAGGGGTCGTTGATGCGCAACGTATAGCGCGAATTGATGTGTGACCGGACTTCTTCGAACGATTGCACGAGATTCTCCGATTCGGCTCGCGTCTATGCTAGCGTGACGGCGCGCCGAAGTCAGTCGATATGAAGTCAGTCAATATGAAGTCAGTCGATATGAAGTCAGTCGGTCCACCGATACCGCCCGAGCACGCGGCGATCTTGCGCACGATCGCGGCGATCCCGCGCGGCTGCGTCGCGAGTTATGGCGAGATCGCCGAGCGCGCCGGTCTGCCCGGACGCGCGCGCCTGGTCGGACGCCTGCTGCGCGAAGCGGATCCGCGCCAGAAACTGCCGTGGCAACGCGTGTTGCGCGCCGACGGCCGCATCGCGTTCCCGCCCGGCAGCCGCGGCCACCGCGAGCAGCGTCAGCGCCTCATCGTCGAAGGCGTGGCGGTCGTATCGGGGCGCGTGGACCTCGCGCGCTACGGCTGGCAGCGCGATCTCGACACCGAGCTTTGGGCCCCGCGCTGACCGCGGTCAGGCCAGGGTTCAGCACAACCTGCTACGCTCGCGCGCATGCCGACCTTGCCGCGCGCGACCCGAACCCTGTTGATCCTCAACGTGCTCGTGTTCCTGCTGCAGCAGGCGACCGGCGACGCGCTGCTCGTCGATTTCGCGTTGTGGCCGCTCGGACCGTCGCGCTACACCGATGTGCCGGGGTTCGAGCCCTGGCAGCTCTTCACGTACAGCTTCCTGCACGACGGTTTCCCGCACATCGCATTCAACATGCTCGGACTGTGGATGTTCGGCGGTCAAGTCGAGTACGGGCTCGGTACGCGCCGTTATGTCTCTCTGTATTTCGCCTGTGTGCTCGGCGCCGCGGTCACTCAGCTCGCGACGATCGCGCTGCTCCAGCCCGGCGCGTTCTATCCGACGCTCGGCGCTTCGGGCGGCATCTACGGCCTGCTCATCGCGTTCGCGATGCTGTATCCGCGAGCGCGCATCGTGCCGTTGTACTTTCCCGTGCCGATTCCGGCGCCGATCGCGGTCGTGCTGTTCATGGTCGCCGAGCTCTTCTACGGCGTCACGGGCAGCGAAGCGGGCGTCGCGCACTTCGCGCATCTCGGCGGTGCCGTCGTCGGTTTCCTCGTGATGCTGCTTTGGCGTGGGCAAGGTCCGAGGCGGTTTGAATGACGCGTCACGGCCGCTTGTACACGACGCCGCCCTTCATCACGAAGTCGACGTGCTGCAGCACGCCGATATCGTCGAGCGGGTTGCCCGGCACGGCGACGACGTCGGCGAAATAGCCCGTCGCGAGGCGGCCGATCTGCTGGTCCCAACCGAGCAGCTTGGCTCCGTTCAGCGTGCCGGCGCGGATCGCAGCGAGCGGGCTCATGCCGTGCGCGACGAGCAGGGCGAATTCCCGCGCCTGGGTGCCGTGCGGGAATGGGCCGACATCCGACCCGAGCGCGATCGGCACGCCTGCGGCCAGCTGCAATTTGAATTGCGCCGCATGGAAGGCGGCGATCGCACGATAGCGCGCTGCGGCTTCGGGCGTGGCGGCGTGCTCGGCGAAGTAGTCGAGTACGGCGAACGTCGGCACGGCGAAGATGCCGCGCTCGCGCATGAGTTTCATCGTCTCGGGGCTGAGCTGATACGCATGATCCACCGACACGACGCCGGCGCGCGCCGCCATGCCCGCGCCAGGTTCGGCCATCGCGTGGACGGCGACGCGGCGTCCCGTGCGCGCAGCTTCTGTGACGGCGGCGCGCAATTCCTCTTCGCTGAACTGATAAGGCGATGAGAACTCGTCGCCGGCGATGCGGTCCTTGCCCGTCTCGTAGATTTTGATGAAATCGGCGCCTTCCTTGACCTGTTCGCGGATGACGCGCACGAGCTCGTCGGCGCCGTTCGCATACGTCGCGTTGCCGAGCGCATGTTGTTCGGGATTGCGACCGAGCGCGTCTTCATGGCCGCCGAGGATGTCGATCGCGTTGCCGCTGATACGCAGCCGCGGCCCCGGAATCCAGCCGCGGTCGATCGCGTTGCGCACGGCAGTGTCGGCCGAGCCCGCGCCTTCGGTGCCCATGTCGCGCTCGGCCGTGAAACCGGCGAGCAGATCGTCGCGCGCCGCGAGCGTCGCGCGGATCGTGCGCTCGGGCACCGATTCGTCGAACGTCTGCGCGTCCTCCGCACCCGGATGCAGGAACAGATGCACGTGCGCGTCGACGAGGCCCGGCATCACCGTGCGCTCGCCGAGATCGATCACCGAGGCACCCGGCGGATGCTCGACTCCGGTGCCGACCGCTTCGATGCGTTCGCCGCGCACGAGCACTTCGCCCGGTTGCAGCAGCTTTCCGGTGTCGACGTCGAGCACGCGCGCAGCATGCAGCACGGTGGCGGCCGGCGGGGTCTGCGCGGCGGCACCGCACGCGGTCAAGACCGCAGCGGCGAGGAAGAACGAAGACTTCATGGCGCCCTCCGAAGCGAAACGCCGCAAAGTGTAGACGATGCCGCCACGCCGTATCAGCGCATGCGCAAAAAATCCGGGCTGCATACGAAGCGCACGGCATCGAGGCGCAGCAGCGCCTTCGGCAATGCGCCCGCGAGCGCGCCGCGTTCGGCCGCGATCGCTTCGATCTCACGTGCGCTCACCGCGGGATTCACGCGGCCGAGCGCCGCGAGCCGCGCCTGCTCGGCGGCAAGCTCGCGCTCCGCCGCGGCGAGCGCCTGCTCGATGACCGCGTCGGCGCGCTGGCGCGCGATCTCGCCGCAGCGCTTGAGCATCGGCGGCACGAGGGCCGCGAGGAACTTGCCGTAGCGCGGCACGTCGACCTCGCGCGCGGCGGCCTTGGCCAGTGCGGAAGGTCCGGCGCGCCAATCGCCGCGCTCGACGAGCTTCGTGTCGACGACGACGCACAGCGGAGTAGGCGGGAGGAAGCGTTCGGCGTCGAGCGCCGGAGCGGCGCTCGGCGCGAGCACGAACACGGCTTCGACGAGCGCCGTCTTCGCCGCGAGCGCGTCGTCGACGAGGAACGCCGCGTTGCCACGCTCGGAGCCGAGCAGGAGGTCGACGGCGCCGGCGACCATCGGGTGGTCCGCGCGCAGCAGCGGCAGCTCCTCGCGCGCGAGCGCGGTGGCGCGATCGAACGTGATCTGGCGCGGGCCTTCGCCGAGCCCCGGAAAGCCGTCGATCGCCACGTATTCAGGGTCGAGCAGCCACGTGCGCACGCCGTGATCGTCGACGTGCACGCCGAATTGCTCGAAGAGGCGCAGCGTGAACTCGTCCGCAGCGGAATCGGCGTCCGCGGCCGCGAGCGCATGGCGCAGGGTCTCGGCGGCCGATTCGCGCCGGCCGGCGAGCTCGAGCAAGCGGTCGCGGCCGCGCTGGATGCGGGCCGACAGCTCGGCGTGCGCGGCGCGCGTCTCGGCGATCAGCGCGTCGGATTCGACGTCGGGCTCCTCGCCGCCGTGCGCGTGTTCGAGCGCGATCTCGACGAGACGCGCGCCGAAGCGGCGCAGCAGCTCGCGTCCGTCCGGCGGGCTCGTCGCGAACGCATCGAGCCCATCGCGGTACCAGCGCATGAGCACGAGCTGCGCCGTGCCCGCCGGCGCCGCGCAGTGCACGCGGATGTCGTGGCGCTGACCGATGCGGTCCAGGCGGCCGATACGCTGCTCGAGCAGGTCCGGATCGAGCGGCAGATCCCACAAGATCACATTGTGCGCAAATTGGAAATTGCGGCCTTCCGAGCCGATCTCGGCGCAGAGCAGCAGGCGCGCGCCGTCGGGCTCGGCGAAATACGCCGCGTTGCGGTCGCGCTGCACGATCGTTAGCCCCTAGTGGAAGCGCGCGATCGGCAC
>DASRGX010000226.1:0-19160 GCA_035650835.1 Rudaea sp.
GGGAGAGACGCGGGTTCTAGAGCAAGGCCGATGCCAGCTTCAATAAAGCCATTACAGTCGGGTACTTACGTGAGGACGGCGAAACCGACCGGCGGCCGTTCGCACAAGAAAAAGGCAGAAAATGGCGCGAGTCGCACCAAGAAGGTGCTTATTCCAGATCTTCCCATTCGCGATTGAACTCGCCGATGGCGGCGACGAGCATGGACACGGCGTCGCGTTCGACGTCGGTCAGGTGCGGATTCCAGACATCGAGCAGCATGACAACGCGCGTTTGCGTGCTGCGATTCCAGGCTTCGTGCTCGAAGGTATCGTCGAACGTGATGCAACGCCCCTCTTCCCACGCATGCAGCTCGCCGCCGACGTTGATCGCACAATCGCCGGGCACGATGAGCGGCAGATGCGTGACGAGCCGCGTGTTCGTCACACCCCGATGCGGCAGGATGTGCGTGCCCGGCGTCAGCACGGAGAAACACACTTCGGGCGCGTGCTCGCGGATGCGCACGAGCGGCATCGCATCGAGAAGTGCGGCCGTCCGCGGACACCGCGCGCAATTCTCGTCGTAACGCTCACCGTGACGGTAGAAGAAGAACGCGTCCCACGCGGCCTTTTCGGCGCCGGCCAGGTAGTGCGAGACCTGCTCGACCGAATGCTCGCCGAGGAACGGCTCGAGACCGCGGTCCGACGCCATGACCGCGAGCAATTCGTCGCGGATCGCCGCGGTATTGGCTTCGAGCTCCTCGTACCAGGGGAACAGTGCGCGGTCGTAGTACGTCGTCGCAGGCACGCCCGGGAAGTAGAGGAATTTCGGTTTTTGGCGCGGATCGGCGTACCGCGTCGGCACGTCGCCGAGATACATGTGCAGGCACTCGCGAGTGCGCGCAAGCGCGGCTTCGCCGTGGCGTTCGACGAACGGAGCGAGCACGGCGTCGAACACACGCCTGCGTCCGGCATCGACGTAGCCCATCGCGTAGCGCACGAGCTCGCGCAACGCCGGCGCCGTCGTCGCGTCGTTGAGCCATCGTCCCTGCGCCTGCGCACGATTGATGGCAGCGAAATACTGCACGAGCGCCTCGTGCTCGCGGCCGAGCTGCTCGAGCGTACGCGCATAGTGCAGCCGCGCCGGATGGAGCTTCGGCGCCAGCGCGACGGTCTCCGCGAGCTCGCGTCTGGCTTCGTCGAGCCGACCGGCCGACAGATACGCGAATCCGGCGTTGTACCGGTACTGCGCATTCGCGGGTTCGATTTCGACTGCCCGCGCAAGCAGCTCGAGCGCACGCCGCTCGTGGCCGGCGTTGAGCGCCTGCACGCCGAGGAAACTCAGCGCTTCCGGCTGATCCGGCGCCAGCGCAAGCGCTCGCGCGTAGCTCGCACTCGCCGCCGCGAGATCGCCGCGGCCAACCTGCGCGCGTGCCGTTTCGAGCTCGCGCTCGAGCGCTGCGCTCATGTGCGCACCGTCGCGCGCACGGCCGCGGCTTCCTCGGCACGTCCGAGCCGGTCGAGCAGTTCCGCGAGCGGGCGTCGCAACTCTTCGGCGTCGGGGGCGTGCTTGAGACCGTTGGCGAGATACGCCGCGGCACCGGCGAGGTCGCCGAGCCGCTCCATGCAGATCGCGCACGCATTGATCGCGCCGGCGTGCGTCGGATCGATCGCGAGGGCGCGCCGGTAGAATTTGAGCGCGCGCACGAACTGGTTCTGCTTGCGGGCGATGTCGCCGAGGCCGGCATTGGCGCCGAACGGCTGCACGTTCGCCGCCGCGAGCTCGGCGAACAGCTCGCGTGCTTCTTCGAGCTTGTCCTGACGCATCTTGGCGCGCGCGAGGAACAGCTTCGCGATGCCGAGTTCCGGACGCAGACGCAACGCGTTCTCGAACGCCTTCTCGGCGAACGCGAACGCTTCGGTGCCGAACAACGCCTGGCCGAGCGCGGTCTGGACCGCCGCGTCTTGCGGCCTACCTTCCGCGGCGCGCGCCAGGAACTTCACCGCGCGCGCGTAATCGCCGCGCCCGAGATATACATTGCCGAGTCCGAGCAGGATCAGCGGATTCTCATCGTCGACGCGACGGCCGATGCGGAAACGGCTCTCGGCGTCTGTGGCATCCCCGCCGCGCAGCGCAAGATGGCCGAGCAGCATGTGCGCCTCGGCGCTGTTCGGATCGAGGCTCAGTGCGGTCTCGAAACTCCGGCGAGCTTCCTCGTCGCGCCCGGTATCGAGCAGGACGCCGCCCAACGACAAGTGATATTGCGCTTGCTCGGGCGCGCGGGCGATCGCGGCGCGGATCGATCGTTCGGCTTCCGGCGCATCGCCGCGCCGGTGGCGAACGACGCCGAGCAGGTGCAAAGCGTCGGGATTTTCCGGATCGCCGGTCAAATGCGCGCGATAGGCCTGCTCGGCTTCTTCGAGCCGACCCTGGCGATGCAGTTCCAGTGCTTCCTGTAGCGTCATGGCAGTGCGGATATCGTGCCGGCGCCACTACGCCGGGGTGCGCATTATGCCGCAGGCGTCCGTCCTGCGCCTTGATCGAGGTGGGTCTGCTTGCGCCGGCTTCTGCTAGGCTATGCGCCCCCAGCGTCACGTCGAACCATGACCGAACTTCAGGATCTGGCCACGCTGATCCGCGCCGCCACGCCGCTGATCGCGATCGAAACGGTCGAGGAAAACCGCGTTCTCGCCACGTTCCGGCACCTCATCGCCGAGGTGTTGCGGCCGCTTTATCGCTGGAGTATCACGGACGGATTGAAGCGTCTGGACATGGATGCCGAGAAGGAAGAAGACTCGGGCGCCGATGTGCCACCCGACGCGACGGCGACGCTGACGGCCATCAAGCACGCCCACGAAGCCGGCATCTACCTGCTGCTCGATTTCCAGCCGTACCTGCGCTACACGATGACGCTGCGTCTGTTGCGCGAAATCTGCCAGCGGCAGGGATCGGCGGCGCATACGCTCGTCTTGATCAGCCCCAAGCTCGAGCTTCCCGAGGAGATCGAGCCGCTCGCCACGCGTTTCGCGCTCAGCCTGCCCGACAGCCAGGCGCTCGCGCAGCTGGTGCGCGACGAAGCGTTCGCCTACTCGCGCGACAACGGCGGCAAGCGTGTGGACGTCGATGCCGATGCGGCACGTGCGGTCGTGCGCAACCTGCGCGGATTGAGCCTCGAAGACGCCCGCCGCATCGTGCGCCAGATCATCTACGACGACGGTGCGCTGACCGAATCCGATGTCGCCGCGCTCGCGCGCGCCAAGTTCGAGCTCCTGAACAAAGACGGCCTTCTGAGTTTCGAGCGCGATACCGCGCGCTTCGCCGACGTCGCCGGACTCGCGCACTTGAAGCATTGGGTCGAGCAGCGGCGCGGCGCGTTCCTGGGACTCAAATCGGCGGCGAAGCTCGATCCGCCCAAGGGCGTGCTGTTGCTCGGCGTGCAAGGCTGCGGGAAGAGCCTCGCGGCGAAGGCGGTCGCGGGCGGGTTCGGCGTGCCGCTCGTGCGCCTCGACTTCGGCACGCTCTACAACAAATATCACGGCGAAACCGAACGCAACCTGCGCCAGAGCCTCAAGCACGCCGAGCAGTTCGCGCCTTGCGTGCTGTGGGTCGACGAGATCGAAAAAGCGCTGGCGGGCGGCGACAACGACGACGGCGTTTCGCGCCGCGTGCTCGGGTATCTGTTGACCTGGATGGCCGAGCGGCGCGAATCGGTGTTCCTCGTGGCCACGGCGAACCAAGTGCGCGAACTGCCCGCGGAACTGCTGCGCAAAGGCCGCTTCGACGAGATCTTCTTCGTCGACCTGCCCGATGCGGCGGCGCGCGCGGAAATCTTCGCCATCCATCTCGCCCGGCGCAGCATCGATCCCAAGAACTTCGATCTCACCGCGCTCGCCGCTGCGGCCGACGGATTTTCGGGCGCCGAGATCGAACAAGCCGTGGTCTCGGCCCAATACGCCGCCGAGACCGGCTCGCCGACGCAGGCGCATATCGCGCGCGCGCTTGCCGAAACGCGACCGCTCTCGGTGCTGATGGCCGAACAGGTCGCCGCGCTACGCGCTTGGGCTCAGGGCCGCACCGTCTCCGCTGGCTAGCGGCACCGCACTCGAGAGCACGCGCTCGAGCCGCGCGACGAGGAAATCCTCGGCCCAGCTCCTGAGCGACAGATCGACGATGAAGCCGCAGTGTCCGCCGTGCGGCACGATCTTGAGTTCGGTGCCTGGCGCGAGCGCGAGTTCGCGGAACTCGGCGACCGGAATCACCGGGTCGTCGGCCGCCGTGAGGATCGTCGCCGGGATCGCGAGCTTCGCGAGCGTCTCGCCCGCGATCGAGTAGCCGTCGAGATAGTTCTCGAGCGAGCCGAAATCGGTATGCCGCAGCACCATGCTGCGGGTCAGTTCGCGCATGCGGCCGCGCAGCTCCAGATCGCTGAAAAGTTGCATTTGTGGAAAAAGCCGCTGCTTGCGTCTGAGCGAACCGCGCCATTTGTGCATGAAGTAGCGCTCATAGAACCACGGCGCGCTCTCGATCGACGCCAGACCGGCGCGCGGACTGATCACCGGGCACACCGCGAACGCCCAGGCGAGCGGAATGCCCGCCGCCGCGCGCAAGGCCACGCGCAGCGCGAAATTGCCGCCGAGCGAAAACCCGGCGATGACGAGCGGCCGCACCGTGAAGCGGCCGGCGATGTCCTTGACCGCGCCGACCACTTCGTCGATGCGGCACGAATGGAACAACTCGCGGTTCAGATGATGCGTGTCGCCGTGATCGCGGAAATTGAGGCGGAACACGTCGCAGCCTTCGGCGAGCAGGCGTGCGCCGGTGTGCAGCATGTAGGTGGAATCGACGCTGCCTTCCCAGCCGTGCAGCAGCACGGCGAGCGCGCGCGGCTCGGCGTAGGCGCGCTGCGGCGTGTGGAAGCCTTGCAGGCGCACGCCGTTGCCGCAATCGAGGATGTGTTCGCTGCGGCCGCGTTCGAGCGCCGTTTGGCGACGACGGAAGAGCATGCGACGCACGCCGCTCGAGGCGAGCAACGACTGCACGTGCGGGTTGCGCAACCAGCGGTGTGGACGGAAGTCGTCGGCCACGCTCATGCGTCGACGTAGCCGAGCGCCGCGGCGATACGGCTGCGCGCCGTCTCGGCAATCTGGCGGCGACCCTCGACGGCCAGCGACAACGGTTCGAGAAAATGCACCTCCGCGTTCACGCCGGCATCGCCGAGCAAACGCAGGAAGTTGCCGAGGAAACTTTCCCGCGGTGCGAACGGCACGCGCAAATCCATGCGCCCCTCGTGGCCATAGCAGAGCGCCACCGGCTGCACCGGCACGCCCGCATCGAGCGCCACCTGGAAGATACGCGCGTGGAACGTGCGTACGCGGTCGCCCTGCCCAGTGCCGCCCTCGGGAAACACGCCGACGGCCATCCCCTCGCGCAGACGCCCCACGACGCGCTCCATGACCGCGCCGAGCGAATGCGCGCTGCCGCGCTGGTGGTAGATCGTACCGGCGCGCGTGGCGAGCCAGCCGATCAGAGGCCAACGCGCGATCTCGGCCTTGGCCACGAAGCTCATGATGCGCTGGCTGTGCATGAGCTCGATGTCGAGCCACGACACATGGTTGGCGACGAACAACACGGCGCCGGGCAGCGGCTCGCCGAAACGGCGGATGCGGAAGCCGAAGATGCGCACGATGCGGCCGGACCACCAGCGGGTCATCCGGTAGTCGAGTCGCTCGCCGCGGATCGAGCAGAGTCGCGCCAAGGGGTTGAACACCGCGAGCGCCAGCGGTATCGCGATGATCGCGTGCACGAGCAACAAGGGCACGCGCCACAGATAACGCAGGAGTCGCAGCCCGTCGCGAGCGCCAGCAGTCGGGGTCGCCATCGTATTCATGTGGCGTCGATGGTAGCCAAGGCAAGGGCTGCGCTGCAACGCAGCAAGCCAGCTCAGCCGGACTCGCGCAATGTGTGGGCCGCCTCGCGCAGATCGTCCACGTGGCGCTCCCACCATGGCGCTTCGGCGACGAACGGGAACGCGCGTGGGAACGCGGGATCGTCCCAGCGCTGCGCGATCCAGCCGGCGTAGTGCACCTGGCGCATGATGCGCAGGGGCTCCACGAGCGCGAGTTCGCGGCGGTCGAAATCGCGGAACTCGGCATAGCCTTCGAGCAGCCATTCGCGCGCTCGCGCGCTCGGCGCCAGCATCCAAAGGTCCTGCACGGCGGGGCCCATGCGGGCGTCGTCGAGATCGACGAAATGGGGGCCCGCATCGGTCCAGAGCACGTTGCCGGCGTGGCAGTCGCCGTGCAGGCGCAGACGGCGGATATCGCCGCAGCGCGCGAAGGCCGCATCGAGCAGCGCGCCGAGATCGGCGATCGCCGCCGCGTATCGGTCGTGCAGCGCCGTAGGCAACAACGGCGACGCGAGCGCCGCGCGCGACGGAGCGTCGACGAGCGTAGCGCGATCGATGCGCCCGCGCGCAGCGAACGGTCGCCGCGCGCCGACGCCGTGCAGGCGCGCGAGCAGGCGGCCCATCCAGCGCAGGTTCTCGGCCGATTCGAGCTCGGGCGCGCGGCCGCCCTGGCGCGGATAGAGCGCGAAGCGGAATTCGCGATGCGCGAGCAGCGTCCGTCCGTCGAACGCGAGCGGCGCCACGACAGGCAATTCGGCCCCGGCCAGTTCGGCAGCGAAGGCATGCTCTTCGCGAATCGCCGCATCCGACCAGCGTCCGCCGCGGTAGAACTTCGCGACGAGCGGCCGACCATGCTCCACGCCGACTTGATAGACGCGGTTCTCGAAGCTGTTGAGCGCGAGCAGGCGGCCGTCCGTGTGCACACCGGCCGACTCGACCGCGGCCAGCACGACGTCGGGACTGAGTTCCGCGTACGGTGTCGCCCAGCCCATCGCCGTTCACGCCGCCTGGCGCGGCACCACGGCAAGCGTCAGCCGCGAGACGCAGACGAGCCGGCCGCGCTCGTCCTCGATGCGAATCTCCCAGACGTGCGTGGAGCGTCCGAGGTGGAGCGGCCGCGCGGTGCCCGTGACGGCGCCGTCAGTGACCGCGCGCACGTGGTTGGCGTTGATATCGAGCCCGACGGCGAGTTCCTGCGCGGGATCGAGGCACAGATTGCCTGCGAGGCTGCCGAGCGTCTCGGCGAGCGCCACCGAAGCGCCGCCGTGCAGCAGTCCGAACGGCTGCTTGGTGCGCGCATCGACGGGCATCGTGCCGCGCAGGTAGTCGGCGCCGATTTCGACGAAGCGGATGCCGAGCGCTTCGCCGAGCGTGCCGCGGCTCAGCGCGTTCGCCGCTTCGAGCGAGGTGTCCTGTTTCCAGATCGCCATGCGGTTCTCCTCATCGACGCGGCACTATAGCAATGCTTCCCGCCGCTGCGAGCGATCGGCGACAATCGCTCCGTGTCCTACACCGTCACCCTCCACGCGAGCGGCAAACGTTTCGCGGCCGAACCCGATGAGAGCGTGCTCGACGCCGCGCGGCGCGCCGGCTTGGCACTGCCGTACAGCTGCCTATCGGGCGTCTGCGGAAGCTGCAAGGCGACGCTGATCTCGGGCGAATGCCACTATCCGCGCAATCCGCCGAGCGCGCTCAATGCGGCCGAAGTCGCGCGGCATCAGGTGCTGCTGTGTCAAGCCACGCCGCGCAGCGATCTCGTGATCGCCGCACGCGAGGTGCCGTCGGTCGCGAGCATGCCGCGCCGCGTGCTCGTGCTCAAGGTCGTGCGCCGGGAGCGGCTCGCGCCCGACGTGATGTTGCTCGGCCTCAGGCCGCCGCGCGGCGAACGCCTGCTGCGCCTGCCCGGGCAATACCTCGACGTGCTGCTCCCGGGCGGCCGTCGCCGCGCGTTCTCGATCGCCAATGCGCCGCATCTCGGCGACGACATCGAACTGCACGTGCGCCACGTGGCGGGCGGAGATTTCACCCATCACGTATTCACCGATCTCGCGCTCGGAAGCACCCTGCGCGTGGAAGGGCCGCTCGGAACTTTCGTCCCGCGCGAGCACTCCGAACGACCCATGATCTTCGTCGCCGGCGGCACGGGATTCGCGCCGATCAAAGCCTTGGTCGAACATTTCCTGCATCTCGGTACGCGCCGCGGCATGCGCGTCTACTGGGGCGCGCGCACGCCGGCGGATCTCTATCTGCGCGGACTCGCGGAACACTGGACGCGCGAAGCGCCCGATGTCGTCTTCCTGCCCGTGATCTCCGATCCCGAAGCGGCCGGCGCGGAACGCAGGGGACTCGTGCACGAAGCGGTGCTCGAAGACCATCCCGATCTTTCGCGTTTCGACGTCTACATGAGCGGGCCGCCGGCGCTCATCGACGCGGGTCGGCGCAGCTTCATCGACGCCGGCCTGCCGGAAGACCGGCTCTACTACGACTCGTTCGATTACGCGCCCGATGTGCTGGCGCAAATCCTGGAAGCCCGCGCTGGAATCCACGACTCATGAACGCCTCTCGCTTGCTCGCGATCCTGCTGTTGCTGGTCGGCGCGCACACCGCGCAGGCCATGCGCTGCGACACCAGTCTCACGCATAGCGGCGACTACGAGTTCCAGGTGCGCGATCGCTGTGGCGAGCCGTTCTGGGTCGAAACCCATTACCGCGCGGACATCTATGGCTCGGACGTGCAGCAGATCGAGCGCGACGTCGTCTACACGGCATGGTTCTACAACTTCGGCCCGAACCGGCTCATCGTACGGCTGCTGTTTCGCGACGGGCGGCTCGTACGCGAAGAAACGCTCGGGCGCGGCGTCGCCGAGATCGGCGATTCCTGCGGCGACATCGGACGCCTGGCCCGCGGCTTGAGTAGCGGTGAGCTCGTCGCTTATTGCGGCGCGCCGCAGTCGCGCTACGAGCAGCCGGGCTACGTCACGCGCCGCCTCGCGCCGGGCGTGATCCGCCAGGACGAGGATCATCGCGAAGATTGGATCTACGATCTCGGCGACGCCGATTTCGTGTTCGTCGCGCACGTCGCCAACGGGCTCGTCGAAGGCGTCGAACGCACGCGGCGCTAGGGACCTAGCGGTCAGCTGCGCGGCAGCGCGAGCCGCGGCACGCCGTGTTCGCTGCGTTCCTCGACGACGCTCGCGCGCGTGTCGAGCGCGCGCGCGCCGGCGGCGAATTCCTCGGCCGGCTCGCCGCGTGAGGATTTGAGCGCGTTGCGGTAGCACACGGCGGCACCTGCGCCGTCGGCTTGCGCCGAGCAGCAGTCGCCGAGCGCTTCCCACAGCGCAGGCGACGGCTCGATGGCGAGACCGCGGCCGAGATACTCGCGTGCCTTGCCCCACAAGTTGCATTGTATACAAAGCCGGCCGAGCGCCAGCATGAGCCCCGCGCTGTTCGGCTGCGCTTCGATCCAGGCTTCGGCGTGACGCAGTCGCGTGTCGCTCTCGGCGGGACCGAGCTCGCCGTACGCACGCGCGAGCGGCTCGGACCAGCCGCGGCGCAGAGCTGTTTCGATCTCGCTCATGGCCGGCAGTGTCTGGCCGAGTGCAGCGGCGCGGCGCGCGTAGGCAATCACGACGTCGACGTCGCGGCGCTGCGCGCGCGCGAAGCCCGACCACAACGCGTTCAGACGCGCGGCGTCCGGCGCCGACGCCAGCGCCGCCGCGAGCACGCGCGCTTCGAGCACGGCGTAGGCGTGCTCGGGCAAGCTCTGCGTGCGCGCCAGCGCCGGCAGCGCGTCGAGCGCGGCGTAGGCATCGCCGCAGGCCAGTGCGGCTTCGACGTGGAGCCGCTGCGCGCCCGGACTCAAGTTCGCCGTCTTCGCCGCCTCGCGCAGCAAGGCGAGCGCGTCTGCAGGCTCGCCGCGCTCGATCAGGAAACGCGCGCGCAGCGTCAGCGCCGCGGCAGGCGCATGCTCGGACGCGGCATCTAGCGCGGCATCGACCGCCGCATCCTCGCCGCGCGCGTGAGCCGCGCGTGCGGCGGCGAGCAGGGCCGGCGCGCGCATGCCGCTCGCGTGCGAAGCGCGTTCGAGATCGCGCATTGCCTGCCGATAGCGGCCTTCGGCGAGCGCCACGAGACCGGCAGCGATACGTTCCCGACCGCGCCGCCGCGAACGCCGCGACCAGGCGCGGAACGGCCAGCGCAACAGACGCCAGGCAAGGCTCGATGCGCCCCATGCGAGCAGCAACGCTGCGACCGCGACGACGAGACTCGTCTCGATCGTCGTCGCGCCCAAGCGCACGGCGACATAGCCGGGATCGACGGCGAGCGCGTGCCAGGCGAACGCCGCGACGCAGGCGACGAGGATCAGCAGCAGTAGCGCCATCCAGGCCTTCACGGCGACGAACCCACCGCGGCGCGAGGTGGCGCTCCGAGAGCGTGGGTGGCGCGCAGATTGCGCAACTCTTTCAGCGCGACGCCGAGGATGTCCGGAGGCGGCGGCGCGAGCGTAGCGTCGGCGAGCGCGTCGAGCTCGGTGCGCACGTCGCGGACGGCGGCAGCGTCGAATGCGCCGAGCTCGGCGCGTGCGGCGGCGATGGCGGCACGGAAGCGCGCTTCGTCGCGCGCGAACGCGGCCGCTTCGGCGTCGCGCAGATCGAGCACGGCGAGCTCGCGCGCGAGGCCCGCATCGCGCAGATGCAGCGCTCGCGCATCGTCGTCGTGTCGCACCGTGACGAGCGCTCCGAGCACGCGCCAGAGCCGCGATGCCGATTCGGGCTGCGGTTCGGCGGCGACGATGCGTGCCGCCGCAGGCAGGGCGGCGATGCGCGTGCGCAGCTGCATCAGCCGCGCAGCGAGCGCCGAGGCGGAATCGCCATGCAGCGCCGACAAGGCTTCGATTTCCGCCGATATACTTTGTCTCACAGTGGAAAATGCCGCATCTTCCACTTCGGCGAGGGCGGTGTCCGCCAGACGGTAGGCGGCGATCGTGGCTTGGGGATCGCGGAACAACGCGTAGCGCTCGCCACCGAGCGTGAGCAGCATCTCGGCTTCGTTGAGCAGCAATGCGTCGCGGCCCGAGAGGCGCTTGTCGGCGAGGTTGGCGACGGCGTCTTCGACGAGCCGCGTGCGTTCGGTCAGCGCGAGCAGCTCTTCGCGCTCGGACTTGTCGACCTTCTCGCCGTCGTCGAGCCGCGCGCGCAGCGTATTGGCGGTGCTGCGCAGTTGCTCGATGGAGTGGTTCAGCATGTCGACGTCGCCGGCGAGCCGCTGCGTCTGTGCGGCGTCGTCGCGCCGTGCCAGCATCTCGGTGCGCCAGACGGCGTAGCCCGCAAGCACGAGCGCGGCGACGGCGAACGCAACGGCAAGGCCGCCGCGCCGCGTGCGCGGGGTGCTTCGCGCCGGTTCCGGCAGGGCGGGCAAGGAAGTGGTTTCGACCGTTTCGCTCATGGCGCCATGCTAGCGAAAAGCGCGGCGGATTGCGCTGACCCCGCCCTCAAAGCCGATGTTGGGCGAGCGCCGAGATCGCACCGGCGAGCAAGGCCGCGCTTTCCGCCGAGCGCGCCACATGTACGCGTCTGCAGCCCGCCGCCTGCGCGAGTATCGCGAGCCGCGCACTGCCGACCACGATCTCGCTTCCGGCGAGCCGCGTAAACGCCGCCGCGGGCAACGCGCGCTGCAGGTTGTCGAGGATCTCGGCGCTCGACACGAGCACGAGCAGCGGCGGACGCGCCGCCTCGAGCACGCGCAAGTGACGCCCGTCGAGGCGCGCCGGCGCACGTCGATAAACGTCCACGCGTTCGACCGCGGCACCGCGGCGCCGCAGCGCGCGCGGCAGCGCTTCGCGCCCACCCGGCGCGCCGATCAACGCGACACGCTTGCCGCGCACGCGTGCCAATGCCGGCAGTGCGAGCAGGCCCTCGCTGTCCTGCCGCTGCGGATGTTGCGCGGAGATTCCGCGGCGGCGCAGCGCGCGCGCCGTCGCCGCACCGACGGCGAACACCGTCGTACGGCGCGAGAACGCGAGCGGCGCGAGCAGCGCTGCATGACGGACCGCCGCGGGACTGACGAAGATCGCCGCGTCGGCCGTGCGCGCCGCGCGCAAAGCGCGCGCCGCCGCGCGCGGATCGTCCGCTCCGCGCAAGCTGAGGCCGGGCAACGCGACGACGGCCGCGCCGAGCGCGGCGGCGCGGCGCTTGAGCGTCGCCGCCGCTGCCGTCGGGCGCGTGACCACGACGGTCGCACCGGTCAAGGGCAGGGGCTTCGCTGGACGGTTCGGCATCACGGCCATGCTACCGCACCGGCGCTTGATTCGCGGGGCGGCGCTGCGCACACTCCGCCGCCACCGATAGGAGCCCCGCATGCCGACCACCGCCGATCTCGCCGCGTTCGAGCGCGAGCTGCTCGCCGAAATCCCGCTCGCGCGGGCGATGGAGCTTCGGGTGCGCGGATACGCCGACGATGAACTCGTCATCGCGGCGCCGCTGCCGCCCAACGTCAACGACAAGGGCTGCGCGTTCGGCGGCAGCCTCGTCAGTCTGCTCACGCTCGCCGGGTGGGGCGTCGTGACGCTGAAGCTGGCGGACCTCGGCCGCAACTGCGACGTCTACGTGCAGGACAGCCACGTGCGCTATGTGGCTCCGGTGTGGGCGGACTTCACCGCACGTGCGCGGCTCGCCGACGGCGAATCGTGGCCGGCATTCGCCGATGCTTTGGCGGCGAAAGGTCGCGCGCGCATCCGCGTGCACTGCCGCGTGCCGCTCGCGGACGGCGGAGATGCCTGCACGCTCGAGGCGCGCTTCGTCGCGATCGCGCGCGCGAGCTGAACGTCGCGGAATGACTTGCGGCGGCGATCGCGGCAAAATGCAGCAAACCGCGTGGAGGGCCGCGATGAAACGTCTGCTTGCGATAGGGCTGCTGCTGGTGTGCGCCGGCTGCGGCGAGATGTCGACGCACTCGAAAAGCGACGTGCTGACGACGACGCTCCTGGCCTACGCGAATGCGCTGCGCTGGGGCGATTTCGAACAGGCGCAGAGCTTCGTCGATCCCGAAACGCTGAAGACCCATCCCCTCTCCGAGATCGACCGCGAGCGCTACAAGCAGGTGCGCGTCGCCTCGTACAACGAACGCCCGGTCGTGCCGGTCGGCCACGACGAAGTGCAGCAGATCGTCGAGATCGGCATCCTCAACGTCAACACGCAGACCGAGCGCACGATCGTCGACCGCCAACTGTGGCGCTACGACGAAAAGACCAAGCACTGGCACTTGGTCTCCGGGCTGCCCGACATCACGCAACATTGACGGAGCGCCGGGCGATGCACGGGCGTTCACGCATGATGTTCGCAAGCGTCGTGCTTGCCTGGGCCGCCGTCGCGCCGGCGCAGACGCCTTCGCAGCGCTACGCGCTGCCGGCGCCCGATGCGCGCTACACGCTCGAAGCGCAAGGCGTCGACCGCGCCAAGGCGCTCGCGGAAGACGCCGCCGCGCCGAAGTTCGCGCCGCAACGCTACGCCCTGAGCCGCGACGTCGGCAGCGTGTCGATCGCGAACGGGACCGCGCGAGGCGGCGAATGGCGCGAGCTGCCGGACGGCACCGCGCTGTGGCGTCTGCCCGTGCATGCGGCGGGTGCGCTGACACTCGATTTCGGCTTCCGGCGCTTCTTCCTGCCGCCTGGCGCGCGGATGTACGTATCGAACGCCGCGAACCGGCTCGGTCCCTACAGCGACGCCGAGAATTCACGTTCGGGCACGTTCTGGACGCCGCTGCTTTACGGCGACGACGCGCTCATCGAGATCACGGTGCCCGCCAATCTGCGCGCCTTCCTGAGCCTCGAGCTGCGGACGGTGCACGTCGGCTATCGCGACGTGCTGCACGCGAAGTCCTTCGCCGATCCGACCAGCGGCAGCGGGTCCTGCAACATCGACACGATCTGTCCCGACGGCGACGCGTGGCGCAACGAGATCGGCGCCGAGGCCGTGCTCGCGTTCGACGGCGGGTTCTGCTCGGGGCAGCTCGTGAACGATGCGCTCGACGATCGCGTGCCGTACATGACCACGGCGAACCATTGCATCGCGACGGACGCCGATGCGGACAGCCTCGTCGTCTATTGGAAATACGAAAGTCCCGTCTGCCGCGCGGTCGGTAGCGCCGCGAACGGCGATCCGGTGTCCACCGTCGACGCGATTCCGCAGGTCGGCGGCGCGACCCTCGTGGCAACGTACGCGGCCGCCGACGTCACGCTCGTGCGGCTCAACACGGCGCCGCCGGCCGGCGCCGCGGCGTATTTCGACGGATGGGACCGCAGCGAGACCTCGTTCAGCGGCGCCGCGGTCGTTCACCACGCGCAGTCCGACGCCAAGCGCATCAGTTTCCCGGCGGGCGTCGTCACGCTGGAAGACGATCTCGGCAGCGACCTGCCGGGCCTGCATCACTGGTTCGTCGATCACTACGCGAGCGGCACGACCGAGACGGGTTCATCGGGCTCGGGACTCATCGACGCCGATCATCATCTGCGCGGGGTGCTGTCGGGCGGCGCGGCATCGTGCGACGACACGGCCGGCGATGACCTCTACGGCCGGCTCAGCACCGCCTGGGAAGGCGGAGGCACGCCATCGACGCGCTTGCGCGACTGGCTCGATCCCAAGAATACGCAAATCACGAAGCACGATGGCCTCGCCGTCTGCACGATCCCGAACGTCGCGCTCGACGTGGGCGTCATGCCCGTGCTGAGCGATCAGCAGTTCACGGTCTCCGCGAGCGCGAGCGGCGGTACGGCACCGTACACCTATGCGTTCGATCTCGACGGCGACGGCATGCCCGACAATCTCGACCACAGCGCCTCGAGCGTGGCCGTGTCGTATCCGCATGAGTACCTCGGCAATGTGGCCGTGACGGTCAGCGACCGCAACGGCTGCGTCGGCCACGCCTCGCGTGCGGTGGTGGTTCAGGCACAGAACGTCGTCTACGCGCCGACGAACGGCATTGGTCAGGGCCCCGATCCGGCCATCCGCATTTGCGGCGGCAACACCGTCGATGCCGAGCCCGGCGAGCGCTTCGACGCGCGCGTGACGCTCGGCAACGTGGGATCGGCGCCGACCGCTCACGGATATGCCGTGTTCGCGGCGGAACCCGGCTTGGCGAACGCCGCCGACGTCACGATCGAAACGCCCGCCGTTCCGTTGCCGACGCTGGCGTCCAAGCAGTCGGCGACCGTCGACATGACGTTCGCGATCTCGCCCGGAGCCGCGTGCGGCTCCGAGGTCGTCATCGACTACCTCGGCACGGCCGACGACAACGGTTTCTCGAGCAATCCGGCGCGCGTCGCCGTGCTCAACGTCGCGACGGGCGGCGCCTGCCAACCGGTGGCGAATTGTCCCGCGCAAGTCGCCGGCATTACGCCGCACCCGGGCAATTTCTTCGATCCGCACCGCGCCGGCAACGGCATGACCCAGCTCACGATCCCGGTGCCCGGCACCGGACCCGTGTTCTTCGGCGCCTGGTTCACGGGCGACGACGCGCGCAATCCGACCTGGTACGTCGTCAACGACATCGTCAAGGGCAACCAGGTGAATTCCACTTTGTATCAAACGCGACAAAGTACACCCGACGAATACCCGGTCCCGGGCGTCGAGGTCGGCACGGCGCAGGTGTCGTTCGTCGCCAGCGACAAGCTCGTCTACACCTGGAACCTGAACGGCACGCCGGGCGGCGCGGTCTACGTGCCGGTCGTCGCCGATTCCGCGCGCAGCCTGCGCGAATGGTTCAATCCGCAGCAAAGCGGCTGGGGCACGTTCGACGAATTCTTTCCGAGCGTGGGCGCGGACGGCGGCACGTTCGTGTTCAGCCTCGCTTATCTCTACGACGCGAACGGCATGCCGCGCTGGACCACGGCGTCGGATGCGAGCTACCGCGACGGCAAGACGCTGACGGCAATGGTCGCGCGCCCGGCGTGCCCAGCCTGCATCTGGCTCGACTACACGCTCGGCGCGCAGCCGGTCGGCACTCTGCTCTACTCGAGCAATGCGGGCGGGGAGCTCATCACGACGAACATCGTGTTTCCGTCCGCCTATCCCGGCAGCTGGGTGCGCACGAATTATCCGATCGTGCCCTTGGTCTCGCCGTAGGTTTTGCGCCCGGGGCCGCGCTGCCGCATAATCCGCGCCCTTTCGAGCGTCGTCCTTCCGTATGAGCGAGTTCCTCACGCATCTGCCCGAGTTCATCGGCCATCACGCCTTTCTCGTGATGGCTTTCGTCGTGGTGCTGCTCGCGCTTATCGGCGGCGAAGTGTCACGGCTCATGCGCGGCTACAAGGAGCTCACGCCGGCGGGACTGACCTTGCTCATCAATCGCGAGAACGCGCTCGTGGTCGATCTTTCGAGCATGCAGGATTACGAAAAGGGCCACATCGCCGGAGCGCGCCACGTGGCGATGAGCCAATTCGATCCCGAAAACAAAGAGCTCGCGAAGGTCAAGGACCTGCCGATCGCCGTGTATTGCAAGACCGGCACCACCTCGGCGCAGGCCGCCACTCGTCTCGTCAAAGCCGGGTTCAAGCACGTGTACTGGCTCGGCGGCGGGCTCGCTGCCTGGCAGCAGGCCGATCTGCCGACGACGCGCGGCAAGTAGCAGCGGCCGCCCGAACGTGCGCCGCGCCGCAGGGCGTGGGATAATCCGCGCCCTTTTCACGATCCTCACGTATTTTTGGAGTAGCTGTTCATGGCCGACGAAACCCCCAACCAGACCAATGGCTCCGCCGCCACGGGCGCGCAGCTTTCGCTGCAGAAGGTCTACATCAAGGACGCCTCGTTCGAGGTGCCGGGCGCACCGCAGATCTACCAGGATCAGGGGCAGCCGCAGATCCAGTTGAACCTGTCGCAGCAGGTCGGCACGTTGGCCGACAACGTCTACGAAGTGGTGCTGACCGTCACCGTGACGTGCAAGCTCGCCGAGAAGACCGCGTATCTCGCCGAAGTGCAGCAGGCCGGCGTGTTCGGCCTGAGCGGCTTCGACAACCAGAACCGCGATGCCGTGCTCGCCACGTACTGCCCGAATGTGCTGTTCCCGTACGCCCGCCAGATGGTCTCGGACTTGATCCAGAACGGCGGCTTCCCACCCTTCCTCATGCAGCCCATCAACTTCGACGCGCTCTACGCCGAACAGATGCGCCGCCGCGCGGAAGGCGGCGCGGCGAACGCCTGATACGCAACCGCGACATCACCGGGCGGCCGCGCGGCCGCCCTGCACGCACGATCTGATCGATGACTGACAGCGTAGCGGTACTCGGTGCGGGATCCTGGGGCACCGCGCTGGCCGCGGTGCTGGCGCGCAACGGCGCGCCGGTCACACTGTGGGGACGCGATCCGGCTGCCATCGCCGAGATGGCGGCCACGCGTCGCAACGCGCGGTATCTGCCCGATCTCGAACTGCCGCCGGAGCTCGCGTTGTCGGCCGATCTGTCCGCGAGCGTGCGCAGCGCGCGCATCGTGCTCGTCGTGACGCCGAGCCATGCGTTCGGCGACCTCATCGACCGCATCGCTCCGGATTTCGCCGCCGGCGCCGGGCTCGCTTGGGCGACGAAGGGTTTCGATCCCGGTTCCGGCCGCTTCCTGCACGAGCTCGCGGCCGAACGCCTGCCCTCGGCGCCCGCCGCCATCGTCACCGGCCCGTCCTTCGCACGCGAAGTGGCGCAGGGCCTGCCGACCGCGGTCACCGTGCACTCGGCTACGCCCGAATTCGCGCAGCGGATGGCGCAATTGCTGCATTGTACATTTTTTCGCGCCTACACCGGCAGCGACGTGGTCGGCGCCGAGCTCGGCGGCGCGATGAAGAACGTGCTCGCCGTGGCCACCGGCGTCGCCGACGGCATGCGCCTCGGTCTCAATGCGCGGGCCGGCATGATCACGCGCGGCCTCAACGAGATGCTGCGCCTCGGCGCGGCGATCGGCGCGCGCGCCGAGACGCTCATGGGCCTCGCCGGGCTCGGCGACCTCGTGCTCACGTGCACGGGCGATCTGTCGCGCAACCGGCGCCTCGGGCTCGCGCTCGGACGCGGCGTACGCCTCGCCGACGCGGTCGCAGAAATCGGCCAGGTCGTCGAGAGCATCGAAACCGTCGACACGATCATGCGGCTCGCCGCCGCGCATGCGCTCGAACTGCCGATCGCACACGGCGTGCAACGCGTGCTGCGCGAGGAGATCACGCCCGCGGAGGGCTTGCGCGAGCTGCTCGCGCGCGAGCGCAAAGCCGAGTATCCGCAAGGACTCTTCGCGCCGTGACGGCGCGAACCGGACCTCAAGCACCGCCGCCGAAGCCGAGCTGCCGCCAGGCCTCGTAAACCACTACCGCCACCGCATTCGAGAGATTGAGGCTGCGGTTGCCGGGACGCATCGGCAGGCGCAGGCGCCGTTCGGGCGGCAGCGCCTCGAGCAACGCCTGCGGCAGACCGCGCGTTTCCGGCCCGAACACGAACGCGTCGCCGTCGGCGAACGAGACGTTCGTATACAAATTCGTTCCGCGCGTCGACAGCGCGAACGTGCGCGAAGGACGTACGTCGGCTTGGAACGCGGCGAAATCCTCGTGCACGGCGACGTCGGCGAACTCGTGGTAATCGAGGCCGGCGCGGCGCAGCTTCGCGTGATCGAGCTCGAAGCCGAGCGGCCGCACGAGGTGCAGGCGCGCGCCGGAGTTGGCGCAGAGCCTGATCACGTTGCCGGTGTTCGGCGGAATCTCGGGCTGGAAGAGCACGACGTGCAGCATGCGGCGATTATGCCGCATGCAGGCCGCCGCTCAGCTTCGCGGATTGCGCACCGAAGGGGTGCGCATGGCCACGCGCACGTCGTCGTGGTTCGTCTGCGCGACGGGATCGCCCACGCGCACGCCGGCCACGACCCAGCGTTGCGCCGTGCCGGAGGCCTGTTCGGCGACGATCGCGAGCCGCGAGTGAGCGACCGGCGCGGCGTGGGCGTCCGTCGCATCCGCGTCGGCATTTTGCGCAATGGCGCAAGCGCCGAACGCGCCGCCGAGAACCAGGGCCGCGGTGCCGCGGACGAGCTGACGAGTGAGATTCATGGCTGTCTCCTTGTATACATTGCGCAACATCGCAGGAGCAAGGGCTGTGCCAGTCGAATGCCGCCGCGTTGCATGCCATTTCTGATGCGCAGACGCGCGCGAAGGTTGCAGCGGGGGCCGCGAACGTGACTTCCGGCAGGGTTTTTCAGCGTCCGCGGGCGCCCGCAGCGGTGTCCGCGCGGACGACCGCACAGTCCGCAGCGAGCGGCGCGGCGAG
>DASRGX010000227.1:0-2088 GCA_035650835.1 Rudaea sp.
GCGATCACAACCGGCTCTGGCGCATGCACTTCGGCGTACACCGCTTGTTGCTGCATGCGAGGCGCATCGCGTTCGCGCACCCACAGACCGGGACGGAGCTCCGCCTCGAAGCGCCGGTCGACGACGAATGGCGGCGCGCGCTCGCCGCGCTCGGCTGGGAGCACGCGCTCGGCAACTGATAGAATTCTTGCGGGGGAACCGCCATGCCATCATTCGACATCGTTTCAAAGCTCGACCTGCACGAGCTCACCAATGCGATCGACCAGGCCAATCGCGAGCTCGCCAACCGGTTCGATTTCAAGGGCACCGGCGCGACATTCGAGCGCGAGGAAACCGTGGTCACGCTCAAGGCGCAGGCGGAATTCCAGCTCAAGCAGATGCTCGACATCCTGAAGCAGCGGCTGGCGAGCCGGCACATCGACATCCGGTGCGCGGAGATCGCCGATCCCGAGCTCGCGCTCGGCAGCGCGCGCCAGAAGGTCACGCTCAAACAGGGCATCGAGCAGCCGCTCGCCAAGGACATCGTCAAACGCATCAAGGACGCGAAGATCAAGGCCGAGGCGCAGATCCAGGGCGACAAGCTGCGCGTGAGCGGCAAGAAAAAAGACGACCTGCAGGCCGTCATCGCGCTCCTGCGAGCCGCGGATCTCAAAATGCCGCTCCAGTTCGAGAACTTCCGCGACTGATGCTGCGCATCGACGCCCGCATCGCGATTCCCGACGACGAGCTCGCGGAAAGCTTCGTGCGCGCGTCGGGTCCCGGCGGTCAGAACGTCAACAAGGTCGCCTCGGCCGTGGAGTTGCGTTTCGACGTCGCGCGGTCCGCCGTGTTGCCGGAGGCGCTGCGCGCCCGCCTGCTCGCGCGGCGCGACCGTCGTTTGACCGCGGACGGCGTGCTCGTGATCCAGGCCAACCGCTTTCGGGACCAGGCGCGCAATCGTGAGGACGCGCGCGAGCGGCTCGCCGAGATCGTGCGTGCGGCGCTCGTCGTCCCGAAGAAGCGCGTCGCGACGAAGCCGACCCGCGCCTCGCAGGAACGCCGCATTGCGGAAAAGAAGATGCGCGCGCAGCACAAGCGGGAGCGCGGCCGCCGCTGGGGTTCGGAATGAGCGGACCCGACGCGCCGCTGCTGCCGCCGCGCGTGCCGCAATTCCGACCGTCGCTCGGCGCGCGCTTTTGCCGCTGGGTATTTCGACGCTGCGGCTGGCGCTTCGTCGGCGAAATTCCGGACGTGCCGAAGCTGGTCGCGATCGCGGCGCCGCATTCGTCGAACTGGGACGTCATCTGGGGCCTCTTGTTCAAGATCGGTTGGCGGCTCGATGTGAAATTCGTCGGCAAGCGCGAGGCGTTTTTCTGGCCGCTCGGGCCGGTCTTGAAATACTTCGGCGGGATTCCGATCAACCGCAAGGCGGCACAAGGGCTCGTGGGCGAGCTCTCCCATCTGTTCGACACGCAGGAGCGCCTGTGGCTGGCGATCGCACCGGAAGGCACGCGCAAACGTGTGGAAAAATGGAAAAGTGGATTCCTGCGCATCGCGCGACAGGCGGACGTGCCGATCCTGCCGGCCTACTTCCATTATCCGGAGCGCACGATCGGGTTCGGCCCGCTGCTGCACCCGAGCGGCGACCTCGAGGCGGACATGGCCCGGATTCGCGAGTTCTATCGTCCCTGGCAGGGTAAGAATCGCGGCACGGTGTGAACGCCGCGTTCAGCGCTCGGAGTGCCCCGACTCGTAGTAGTCGCGGCGCGCGAAGAGGCCGGGTTTGATGAGATCGACGAACGCGCGCGCCTGCGCGCTCAAGTACTTGCCTTTGCGCGCCACCACACCGTAGCTGCGTTGCGGGAAATAGCGTCGCATGTTGCGCACCGCGAGACGTGCGCGGTCGCTCTCGGCGATGCAGATGCCCGTCACGATCGAGATGCCGAGGCCCATCGCCACGTATTGTTTGATGACTTCCCAGCCGCCGACCTCGATCGCGACGCGATACGGCACTTTGCGCTGCTGGAAGATGAGATCGACGAGGCGATACGTCGTCAGCCGCTGCGGCGGCAGGATCAGACCGTACGGCGAAAGATCCTCGAGCCGGAC
>DASRGX010000228.1:0-13191 GCA_035650835.1 Rudaea sp.
TCGCGTACGCTGATCGGCAATTTCAGCGCAACCTACATCGCGCCCGACCCGGTCAACGGCGGTGTCGTGGCGACGACGGGAACGGACGTCTATCGGATCGCCGGCGACGGAACGAAGGTCCACCTCAACAGCGCTCCGCTGCCGTTCAGCACCTACGGCATCGGCGTCGACGCCGCCGGCGACGTCGTGCTCCTCGACTACTACAACAAGCGCTTACAGAAGCTGGACGGCGCGGGCCATCTCTCCGTGCTGGCGAATCTGCCGGGCTATGCACAGATTCTGACCACGGATCTCGCCGGTCGCATCACTGTGCGCATGGACGACGGCCATACACTCTATGCGATCGACGCAGCGGGCGCCGCGACGCAGATCCCGCTGACCTTGAACGAACAACTCAATGGGCTGAGCACGTCGCAAGACGGAAAGCTGATCGCTTGGACGAATTACGATCGGGCCTATGCGATCGACCCGGCCACCGGCGCGGCGACGTTGCTGCTCGGCAACGCGGGCACCGTCAACGGCATGACCCGCGATGCGTCCGGAATGCTCTATATCTGCGATTACAACAACGACGAACTACGCGGCTACGACAGCAGCGGAAACCTCGCGGCGACGTTCGCAGGCTTCGTCACCCCCGGGGACATCGTGTGGACCGGGACGGACCTCAAATTCGTCGATGCCTACAATCGGTTCTTCTCGCTGAGCCCGGGCGCGTATCCGCGCAGGCTCGGCTCGTTCTCCGCCTACTACCTCGGCATCAGCAACGGCGAAGTGTACGGCTCGAGCTCCAACAGTGTTCTGCATTGGAACGGTAGCGCCGGCGAGACCTGGCAGAGCATGGCCGGAGCGAATTTCACCGGCGGCATCGCCGCGCGCGCGGACGGCGCGCTGACCGTCGCGGACAACGTGGCAAACCGAGTGATCACGTTCGATGCATCGAAGAAGATCGTGAGCGACTACGCCGGCATGGTGCAGCCGATGGGACTCGCCTTCGATGCGCAGGGCCGTCTCTACGTGGCGAACTACGGCGCCAATTCGATCGTCCGCTTCGACATCGGCAGCGGGACGCCTACCCTGTTCGCCCAGGAGGACGCGCCGAGGTTCCTCGCTTTCGACGGCTCGGGCAAGCTGTGGGTTTCGGGAGCGAAAGGCGTCGACACGTTCGACAGCACGGGCGTCGCGACGAGCCTGACGACCGGCGCGCCTTACAACGGCTTGCTGATCGACGGAGCGACCGCGCTCGCCGTCGACGGCACGTACGGACTGGTGCGCCGCTGGGACGGCCAAAACTGGAACGTCTTCGCGGCGGGCCTTTCATCGCCGCAGGGCGTTTACGCCGATCCGAGCGGCGACGTATACGTTGCGAACCGGGACAACGGCACGGTGACCCGGTACAGCCAAAACGGCGCCTTGTCCGCGGTCGGCGGCAACCTGCCGGCGGTCACCTCCGTGCGCCGCATGCCGGACGGCAACATCTACGCTGGGGGCGAATCGGGGCTGCTCTACCAGCTCGCCCCCGACGGCACGCAGACCGACGTGCGCGTTTCCGGCTCCGTCGACTATCTGGCCTTCTACGGACTCGCGCCCGGCGCGAACGCGAACACGTTCTACGGCGTCGTGAGCGGCTACAACAGCGGCGCTGGACGCAACGACGATCAGATCGTGTCGATCACGCGCACGCAGCCGCCGACGCCGCCGCCAGCCGGCACCGTCGTCTACCACACGACCGTACCGATGCCTGCCATGCCGGCAGCGGACGGCTATACGCATTTCGATCTCGGGTCGTGGCTCCCGCCATACGGCGGCGATTTCCGCATCGACGTCGCGCGCACGGGTGTCGACGGCGGTGCGACGAACTTCGTGCACGTCGGTCCGGCCGCTTACGGCAGCCTGTCCGCGCTCGAACCCGAACTGCCGCCGGGCGACCAGACGGAATCGATGTGCCTGTCGGTCGCTGGGGCGGACTTCACTTCGATCTCGCGCGTGGAGGCGGCGCAGGTGCGGCCGCTTGTGAACATCATCCGGCCGTTCGGAATGGCCGCCGACAAGGCAGGCAACATTTACTACACGACGAACGATTCGTTGTACAAGACCACCTCGAGCGGGCAGACCACACAGGTGGCCGGCGGCTTGAGCTTCCGCTTCGGACTGGCGGCCGACAGCAACGAGAATCTCTACGCGACGTCGTACAGTTCGGCTACCGCGAGTTACCACCTGCTCAAATTCGATCCTGCCGGCAACGAGAGCGACGTCGCGGATCTCCACGTCAATCTCCCGAATGGCGTGCAGGTCGACAGCCACGACAACGTTCTGGTCGGAGCGCCAGGTCAGCTGCTCAAGGTCGATGCGCACGGCAACGTCAGCGTGTTGTCGCGGCAGGGTCTGCCGGTCCCGCGCGGGCTCGCCATCGACGGCAAGGACAACGTGTACGTGCAAAACGACACGGGCTACGTCAGCTTGATCCGGCCCGACGGTTCCTCGAGCGACATCTTCACGAGCAACGACGGCGTCGAAGATCCGTATCTCGAGGGCGACACTTACCCGAACATCGCGGCAGATTGTTCGGACAATTTCTATATAGCGCCTTATCGCTGGGCGAAGTTAGGCCCGGTGCTCGCGACTCCACAAGAGGAGCACACGCTGTCGCAGATCATCCCGCGCACGGGCCAGATGTCGCTGCTCTTCGACACGCTCAAGATCAGCCCCGCGCTCAGCGACATCGATTATCTGTCGTTCGACCGCTTCGGCAGCCGCATCATGATGTGGAACGAAGGCGACGGGAGGATCTGGCAGGTGCCGGTGACCTGCGGCGCGATCGGCGTGAACGCGCACGTGGTCACGCAGCCTGGACAGACGCTGAGCGGCGCGACCGTGCCGACGAGTTCGGTCATCGCGCGCGCGGACGGCGGCAAGGAATACGTGTGGAGTCTGAAGGACGTCGCTGCCTCGGGCCAGCAGGTCTGCTTCGATACGCAGCTCAAGGGCCTCGCGCTCGGCGAGACGCGGCCGACGCTCGCCTCGAGCTATATCACGTTCCAGAACAGTTTCGCCGCGAACGCCGTCCAGGAAGCCTTGAACGTTCCGTCGGTGCACGTGGCGAACCTCGTGCAAGTGGCCGTCGCCACCGATCAGCCGGAGTATCCGGCACAGGCCACGGCACAAGTGACGACGATGCTGACGAACACGAATCCGACGATCGTCGGCGGCACGCTCGTGGTCAACGTCTACGATGCGGGCGGCGCATTCGTCGGCGGCGTGACGCGACAGAACGTGAGCATTCCCGCGCTGGGCTCGCTGCCGGTGCCGGCGCCGTTCGCGATCGGCGCGATCGTGCCGGCGCAGTACACCGTCACCGCCGTGCTGAGCAACAACGGCTTGAACCTCGCACAGGGGCAGACCACGTTCGACGTGCTGCCGAGCAACGCCACGGCGTCGGCGACGTCGTTCGTGCACACCGACAAACAGAGCTACAACCCGAACGATCAGGTGACGATCACGTCGCGCGCGCAAAGCCTGTCGGCGAACATCGTGCTCGGCAACCTCACCGTGATGGTGCAGGTGGTCGACGGATCGGGCGCTGTGCAGTTCACGCACGGTTTTCCGATCGCGCAGCTCCTGCCCGGTGCGACGCTCGACTTCAGCACGCCCGAGAAACTCGGCGACGCGGCGCCGGGCATCTACACCGTCAAGCAGGATCTGTTCGACGAAGCGAACCACGTGCTCAGCCACGTCGAGGCCGCCTACAACGTCGCCGCCACGAGCGACACGGGCTTCGGCCTGACCGGCACGATCGCCGCGGCGCCGAAGAGCGTCGAGATCGGCCAGACGCTCACGCTCAACGCGAGCGTCGTCAACCAGGGCAACAGCGCGCTCGCGAACCTGCCGCTGACGATCTCGCTCGTCGATCCGGGCAGCGGCACGGTGCTGCAGTCATTCACCCAGAACGTGAACGTGCCGGTCGGCGCGAGCGTGCCCTTCGCGGCGACATGGACGGCCCAGGGCAACGCGGGCGCGACCTATTTCGCCGTGCTCGGTGCGAGCGTCGGCAGCGGCGCGAGCGCGAAGACGCTGACCCTGGCCGTGGACACCTATGCGCTGACCGCGCCCGCGTTCCATCTCGACGCCGCGGTCACGCTGAGCGCCACGCCGCCGCCGCTCGCGGCGCTGGTGCTCGTCGACCCCAGCGTGTCGAGCGCCGAGACCGCGCGCATCGCCGCCGCGCTCACGAGCATCGGCTACGTGAGCACGTTCGTCACGACGCAGGCCGATTTCGCCAAGGCGTTCGGCACCGGCGCCTACCAGCACTATCTGCTGCTCGCCTCCAGCGTGGCACCGGATGCGACGACGCTGCGGCTGTTGCGCGAGGGCGTGCACCGCGGCGAGGGCCTGATCGTGGCGAACGGGGCGGCGCCGCTGCCCGACGTGCTCGCGCAAGTGACGGGCCTGACCGCGTCGACGAGCCTCCCCGTCATCAATGCGCAAGCCGTCGACGCGCTCGCGGCAGCGCCCGGCGGCGCCGGGCACGAGGCGTTCGCGCCGTCGTTGGCGAGCCGCATCGTGACGCCGCAGATAGCGCAGACGCTCGCGACGCTGACCGGACGTCTGCCGGCCACGCCCGATGCCGGCGCGCTCTCCGACGAGCTCGCGGCGCACGGCCGCGTCGACATCGGCTACTACGGCAACGATGCAGGCACGAACGGCACGCATCTGTCTCTGACGGCGCTCGGACGGCTGCTCAACGCCGACGGCAGCAGCCGCGCGACGGTCTGGCGCATCCGCAACAGCGGCGCGAGCGCGCGCAACGTCGTGCTCGCGAGCACGGACGGGACGTACTCGCTGGCACTGACGATCACGCCGCAGACGGACACGTTCGTGGCGAGCACGGACGTCGCCTCGCCCGCGACGCATGCGCTCCGCGAAGGGACGCAGACGATCCAGACCGCCGCGGCGACGACGGCAACGTTCGTCGACACGCGCCAGGTCGAGGTCGGCGACAACCCGGGCGCGATCGCGCTGTGGGCCAACGCGGTCAACGCGACCGACGCTCTCGACTGGAGCGGAGCGCAGCACCAGCTCCACGGCGCCGTGCACTCGAACAGCGACATCCGCCTGTCCGGCGCGCAGAACCTCATCGACGGCCCCGTGCACTACGCGACGAGCTTCACGAACAGCGGCAGCCAGAACACGTTCACGTACCTGCCGCGCGCCGTCGCGCCGCAGCCGTTGCCGACGCTGCTCAACCTCGACGACTTCAAACCGGGCGGCGCGGTCGCCGCGGCAGTTGGTCAGCAGTACTTCGACCAGACCGCCGAGTGCACGAGCAAGCACACCTGGCAGCGCAGCGGCAGCTCGACGACGCTCGCTGCCGGCGTGTACTGGATTCCGTGCGACGTGCACATCAGCGGCTCGAACACGAGCGGCACCGTGACGCTCGTGAGTACGGGCAGCATCCAGATCGACGGGGCGAAGGGCGCGTTCCAGGCGTTCTACCAGGGCCTGCAATTCGCCAGCTCGCAAAGCGGTGCGAATGCGATCGCGCTGTCCGGCTCGAGCATGCAGGTCGGCGGCCTGGTATTCGCACCGCACGGCACGATGACGGCGTCGGGTTCTTCGATGAACTTCCAATGCGCGATCATCGCCGACCAGATCCGCCTGGCGGGGGCCAAGACGACGGTCGACCCGCGCCAATGCGCCTACGCCACGGTGCAGCGCCAGGCGCCTGCCGTGCTGTGGAACATGTTCGGCGGCGGCGTCGCTGCATACGCAGCGTTCGACTGGCAAGGCGCCATCGGCCAGTACGAAGCGGCTACGCCGGGCGTGCTCGCGAAGCTCTTCGGCGGCGTGCTCGCGCACGTCGCTCCGGGCAGCCTGGTGCCGCGCGCCGGCACGGTGATGCCGGTCACGGCGAGCGTGCAGAACAAGGCCGATCCGTTCACCGGACAGCTCACGCTCGGCGCGAACGACGATTCCACCTTCGTGCCGGCGACGACATCCTGGGCTCTGGATTTCACGAGCCGCAACGCGTTCCAAGCGCAAAGCAACGTGCGTCTCGGCAGCGGCACGAGCACGGGCCTGACGGCGACCGTTTCGGCGGCGACGCCGATCGTGGCGAATCGACTCGCGCAAGGCACGCTGTCGCTCGCGCATCTGCCCGGCGAGTCGATCGGCGATCTCGTCGGCGCCGTCGGCGCAGTCGCGAATCCCGATGCGGGGCTCACTGCGGCGCGGACCGCATTGCAGGCGGCGCAGGCGTCGCTCTCGGCGGGCGACCGTCAAGGCGCGGTCGGCCACCTGCTCGACGCGGCCGAGGATTGCGGAATATCGACGAATGCCCAGGCCGACGCGCTGCGTACGCGCATCGATTGGGTGATCTGGGCTACGACGCACTGATGGGAACGGCGCGATCGACCGATCGCGCCGCGTCCTTCGTGCAGGCAATATGATGGGATACACATGAGCAACCTGTTCGACACCGACTCTTCGATCGCCCCCGGCCCAATAGTGCGTGTGGCGCGGCATTGCGCGCTGGCCGGCGCTTCGGCGCTCTTCACCGTGCTCGCGGCAGCGAACGCGCTGATTGCGCCCGTCGCCGCACAGGCCGCCCCCGCGCCGACGGTGAGGCCGAGCAGCAGCGCCGACGTCGACCACTACGCCAAGCGCGACGCGCGCCCGCGCTTCGTCGTGCCCTCGGGCAAGACGCGTCCGCCGCACGTCGATGCGTTCGACTACCTCGCCGCGGGTCCGGCGGAGCGCGCGAAGGCGCTCGTGGCGACGAGCGGGCCGAAGGGCCTGACCTCGATGCCGCCGCCGAGCGCGGCGGATCTGGCGCAGACTGACGACGTCGTGCTGACGCCGGCGATCACGGACCTGGCCACGTCGCTCAACCACAACCCCGTCGCGATCTACAACTGGGTGCGCGACCACATCGTGTTCGTGCCGACCTACGGTTCGATCCAGGGCGCCGACACGACACTCGCGATCGGCCGCGGCAACGCCTTCGACACGTCGAGCCTCTTGATCGCGCTGTTGCGCGCATCGAACGTGCCGGCGCGCTACGCCTACGGCACGATCGAGATCCCGACAGCGGCGGCGCAGAACTGGGTCGGCAACGTCGCGGTGCCCGATGCCGCGGTCGCGCTGTTCGCGCAAGGCGGCATCCCCGTGCAGGGCGTGGTGAGCGGCGGCAGCATCGGCGCGATCCAGATCGAGCACGTCTGGGTCGAAGCCTACGTGGATTTCGATCCTTCGCGTGGCGCGGTCGAAAAGACGGCAACGACCTGGGTGCCGCTCGATGCGGCCTACAAGCAATATCGCTACACGGCCGGCATGCCGGTGCGCAGCGGCGCGAGCCTCGATACGGCGGCGCTCGGCACGCAGCTCCTCGCGGGCGCGACGCAGGGGCCGGGCAGCATCGCCGCGCTCGGCACTAGGGCGCTCGGTCCGGCGTATGCGGACTTTTCCACTCGCGTGGCGAGCTACATCACGTCGCAGAAGAACGGCGCGACCGTGGCCGACGTGCTCGGTTCGCGCGCCACGATAGCCGAAGACCTGCCCGTGCTCGCCGGCACGCTGCCGTACAAGACGCTCGTGTTCGGCGCGGCCTACGCCGACCTGCCCGATACGCTGCGCTGGCAGGTCCAGTACGGGCTGTACGCGAGCGACTACGATCGCACGCAAGGCAATGCGATCGTGACCACGACACAGTCGCTGCCCAAACTGATCGGCAAGCGGCTCACGTTGTCGTTCGCGGGCGCCACGGCGGCGGACGCCGCCAAGCTCGCGAGCCTCGTCGGCGGCAGCCCGCTGCCGACGTCGTTGTCCGCGGCCTCGGTGCAGATGGCCGCAGCGATCACGTTCGACGGCAACGTCGTCGCGAGTGGCGGCAGCGTGCCGTTCGGCACGGCCCTGGTCGGCGGCGTCGGCATCTTCGAGCCGCAGACGGGCGCGTGGAGCTACACGCCGAGCGCCCATGTCGTCGCGGGCGAGACGCATGCGCTCGCGGCGATCGGCGCCGGCGCATCACCGGGCGAACTCGCCGCGAGCCGCGACCGGCTCAATGCGCTCGCCGCGCAACTCGCCGCGCAGCAGTACACGGGCTTGAGCCAGGACGGCGTGGTAGGCGAAACCTTGTACTACGCCGCGGCGGCGTACGCGACCACCGTCGCCGGCAGCGCCGATCTCGCCTGCCAAGCCTGCGGCATCGTGAGCTATGCGCTGCCGACGCTCGCGCGCGTGCATACGCGTGCGGCGGTAACGTACACGAACGGCGTGCCGACCAGCGTGAGCTTTCCCGGCGTCGCGCTCGACACGGAAATGCTCGCGCGCACGGCCGTGGCGACGGACGCCAACGCCACGCACGCCCTCGCATTCCAGCGCACGTTCGGCGAGCGCGCTTCGACCTATGCGCATCTCGTGCTCGATGCGCTGTTCACGGATGCGAGCCACGGCGGCCGCGCGGCGTCGACCGTGCGCGCGCTCGAGGCCGCCAACGCCGCGAAAGCGACGATCTTCTCGGTGAACGCGGCGAACAGTGCGAGCGTGCTGCCGCAGCTCAGCGTCGACGCCGGCACGCTCGGCGTCGTGCAGGACGCGATCGGCGCGGGACACAACGTCACGATCAGCCAAGGCCCGGTCGGCATCGGCAACTGGAGCGGCGTCGGCTACCTGCTCGAAGACCCGGCGACCGGCAGCGGCGACTACGACATCACGGGCCGCGAGCAAGCCGAACTCGACGTCGGCGGTGGCGAACTTGCGTTCGCGCTGGCCGGCACGCTGCTCACGACCGCGCAGGCGAAAGCCGCTGCGGCCGCCGTGCAAGGCGCCGCCACGGCCGAAACCGGCTACTACAGCGCAGCGGTCGCCTTGCTCGCCGACTACGGCAGCGTGGCGTGGAGCCGCTTCGTCGGCGCGCCGATCGCGGTCGACCAATGGTTCGCCTGCGCGCTGTGGGACGGGCTGCCGGCAAGCCTCGGCGATCCGGCCACGGACCTCGCGAGCAGCGTCGGCGTCGGCGACTTCACGACGCTGCCCGGTGCGCCGAGCGGCAACGATCCGCCGTACTTCACGAGCACGCCGATCACGAGCGGCGTGATCGCGCAGCCGTACCGCTACTTCGCGATGGCCGTGGATCCGAACGGCGATCCACTCACGTTCTCGCTCGTCGCGGGCCCCGCCGGCATGACGATGGGCACGACCGGTTTGCTGAGCTGGCCGAATCCGCTCGCCGGCACGTATCCGGTCACGATCCGCGTCAGTGACGGCAGCGCGAACGTGGACCAGACGTTCAACCTGTCGGTCGGTCCGGTCGCGCCGCTCGACATGAGCCTCGGCATCGCGCCGCAGTTCGTGAACGTCGGCGACACGGTGACGATCACCGTGGCGACGACCGGCGGCGCGGGCAACGTGACGCGCACGCTCGCCGTCGATGGCGCGAACGTCGCGCTCGATGCGAACGGGCAAGCGAAGATCGCGGCGGCGGCGGCGGGTGCGCACGTCGTCGTGGCGACAGCGACCGACAACACCGGCACGCTGACCCGCACGAGCGGCTTCGGCGTCGCCGTCGCCGGAGACACCACGCCGCCGGCCGTGGCGATCGCCGCGCCTGCGGACGGCGACGTGCTGACCGCACCGACACCGGTGACGGGCAGCGTCGCCGATGCGAACCTGCTGCTGTGGCAATTGCTCGTCTCGCCGAGCGGCGAAGGCCAGTGGCGCGAACTCGCGCGCGGCACGCAGGCCGTGAACGGCGCGCTCGCGACGTTCGACCCGACCGGGCTCGCGAACGGCCAGTACGATCTCGCCCTGATCGCCACCGATGCGAACGGCCAATCGGCCAGCGCCACGGCCCATGTCATCGTGCAAGGCAATCTCAAGCTCGGCCTCTTCACGGTGAGCTTCGACGACATGCACCTCGACGTCGGCGGCGTGCCGCTGACCATCACGCGCACCTACGATTCGCGCAAGAAGGATCAGCTCGGCGACTTCGGCTACGGCTGGACGCTGAGCTACCAGAACGTCGATCTGCAGCGCAACGAGCCGCTCGGCCAGGACTGGGAGACGTACGAGCAGGGCCTCGTGACGTTCTGCCTGCGGCCGATCGGCAAGCGCGTGGTGTCGATCGCGCTCGCGGACGGCAAAGTGCACCAGTTCGACGTGGCGGCGAACCCGAACTGCGACACGGGCCAGTATCCGTCGGTGTTCCAGCTCGCGTTCAATCCGCGGCCGGGCACGACGAGCAGCTTGGTCGCGCTCGATGCGCAGGATTTGTCGTACCAGGGCGGCACGGTGCTCGACTCGAACACGGGTGCCGCGTTCGACTCGGTCAACTACCAGCTCACGACGCTCGACAACTACCAGTACATCCTCGCGAGTTCGGACGGCGCGCACACGTTCCAGGTGGTGCAGATCACCGACCCGAACGGCGAGGTGCTGCAACTGACGAAGGCCGGTGCGACGAGCAGCAACGGCGCGGCGCTCCAGTTCGCACGCGATGCGCAAGGCCGCATCACGCAGGTGACCGACCCGTCGGGCCGCACCGTCAAATACGCCTACACGGCGGCGGGCGATTTGGACAACATCACGAGCCCGCTGAACCAGGTCTCGCGCAACCAGTACGCGACGGCGCCCGCGGCGCTCGCACACCTCCTGACGAGCTACACGGACGCGTCCGGCACGCAGCAGCTGCGCAACGAGTACGACGCGAGCGGCAAGCTCATCGCGCAGTACGATGCGCTCGGCAACAAGGTCGATCTGAGCCAGCGCAATCTCGACACGCACACGCAAAAAGTCACGGACCGCAACGGCAACACGACGACGTACACGTTCGACGATCAGGGCAATATCACGCAGACCGTCGATGCGCTCGGCCATACGAGCAGCGCGACGTTCGACAGCTATGCGAACCCGCTGACGACGACCGACGCACTCGGCCGCACGACGAGCACGACGTACGACACGCCGTCGGGCACGGTGCTCGGCACGACGGATGCGCTCGGCCACACGACGAGCCAGACGTGGAACTTCTACACGATGCTGGGCCAACACACGCCGCAGAACCTGCAGGCGACGACGGACGAGCTCGGCCACACGACGAGCTTCGAGTACACCGGCCCGGGCATGCTGCAGGCGATCAACGATCCGCTTGGTCACGCGACGAGCTTCTCGTGGGGCGGCCCGAACTTCGATCAATTGGCGACGATGACGGACCCGACCGGCAACGTCACGCATTACGCGAACGATGCGCAGGGCCGCAAGATCGAGGAGGTCGACCCGCTCGGCAATGTCACGAAGTATACCTACGACACGGCCGGCCACCTCGTTACGACGACGAAGACGCGGATCGTCAACGGCACCACGCAAACCCTGACTACGACGAACACGGTCGACGCGAACGGCAACGTGCTGACGACGACCGACGCGCAGGGCAACGTCACGCAGAGCACGTGGACGCCGCAGAACCAGCTCGCGACGCAGACCGATGCGCTCGGACGGGTCACGAAGTATACCTACGATCCGACGGGCCGACCGACGCAGACGACGTATCCCGACGGCACGACCGAAGCCACGGGTTACGACGCGAACGGCAACGCGACAACACAAACCGACCGCGGCGGACGCACGACGCAGACCGCCTACGACGCGCTCAATCGTCCGACCACGGTCACGAACCCGGATGCCACATCGACAACGACGACATACGATGCGGCCGGGCAGGTGACGGCGACCACGGACGAACTCAACCGCACGACGCAGTTCCAATACGACGCGGCCGGCCGCAAGACGCAGTCGACGGACCCGGCGAGCAATGTCACGAAGTACGCGTACGACGATGCCGGCAAGCTGACGGGCGTCACTGACGCGCTCAACGCGACGACGCAGTACGTCTACGACGCGGCGAACCGCAAGACGCAGACGACGTGGCCCGATCAAACGGTCACGAAATATGGTTATGACGCCGCCAGCCGCAAGATCAGCGACACGGACCCGGCCAACCGCACGACGAGCTACGGCTACGACGCCGACGGGCGCTTGAGCCAGGTCACGGATGCGCTCGGCAAGATCACCCAATACGGCTACGACGAACTCGGCGACAAGACGACGCAAACCGACGCGCTCGGCCACGTGACGAGTTGGGCTTACGACGAACTCGGCCGCGCGACGAGCCACACGCTGCCCGACAGCCGCAGCGAGACGATGGCGTACGATGCAGTCGGACGTCTGACGACGCACACCGACTATGCGAACAATGCCACAAAGTACACCTACGACGCCGCCGACCGCGTGACGGCACAGCACTACGCCGACGGCACCGTGATCGGCACGACGTACACCCCGGCCGGCCAGATCGCCACGCTCACGCAGACCACCAACGGCGTCGCCAACACGACCACGTACACCTACGACCTGCGCGACCGCCTGACCGACCTCCAGTATCCCGACCAGTCGAAACTCCACTACGACTACGACGCCGCCGGCCAGCGCACCGGCGTGACGTTGACCACCCCGGCCGGCCAGAGCCAGACGACCACGTACGCCTACGACGCCGCCGGCAACCTCAAGACCGTCACCGAAAACGGCAAGACGTTCACGTATCAATACGACGCGGCGAACCGCAAGATCGAACGCGACGATCCGAACGGCCTCGTCACAACGTATACGTACGATGCGAACGGCCGGCTGAAGACGTGGGTGACGACGAAGGGCAGTGCTGCGAACGCACCCGTCGTGGAACAGGGCACGTACACGCTGAATCCCGCGGGACAGCGCACGGCGCTCGCCTACGTCGCGCCCGACGGGCAAACCCGCAACCTCGGCTACAGCTATGACGGCGCGGGCAAGCTGACGGGCGAAATCAGAAACCTGCCCGCGCACAACACGACCTGGACGCTCGATGCCGTCGGCAACCGCACCGCACAGACCGCGGACGGCCAGACGAGCAGCTACACCTACGACGTGACCGACCGCCTGACGACGATCCAGGGCGCGAACGCGGCCACGTACACCTGGGACACGAACGGCCAGCTTGCGAGCAAGACGGTCGGCTCCGCGACGACGACGTACACGTTCAACGATCAGCGGCAACTCATCGGCGTGACGCTGCCGGATGGGACCACGATCGCGTATACCTACCAGGCCGACGGCAATATCTCAACGCGCAGCAAGACCACACCGACAGGCACGAAGACGACGACG
>DASRGX010000229.1:0-16622 GCA_035650835.1 Rudaea sp.
CCGCGCGGCGAAGATCAGAGTGCCGCGTCCTTGAGCTTCTTGAGCGGGCGGACCTTCACCTTGACGGTCGCCGGCTTGGCGGCGAACCACTGCTCTTCCTTCGTGAACGGGTTGATGCCCTTGCGCTTCGGCTTCGCGGGCACCTTGACCGCCGTGATCTTGAGCAGTCCCGGCAGCGTGAACGTGCCCGCTCCGTTCTTGTGAACGGAACCGGCCACGGCGCTCTCGAGGCCCGCGAGCACCGCACGCACGTGCGCGGCGGCGACACCGCTGGCTTCGGCGATGTGGGCGACCAAGCCGGACTTGCCCAGCGGCTCCTTGATGGGCTTCGATGCAGCAGTCTTCTTGGCGGATTTCTTCGTGGCCATGGATTTCCTCTGTGTGGTTTTGGGTGGTTACCAAGACGCCTTGGCGTCATGAATGTATGCTAAGGCGGGCTTCTTGCCAAATGAAATGCGCAGGACGTCCCGGGCGAAACTGCGAAAACCGCGAAGGAACGCACGAATTCCGCGGCTTTTTCCTCCTCGTGACAGCCTGTCGACCGTCGATGTATGCGCCTCCGATGCGGTCGATACGCCCGTTCGGACGTATTTCCGCCCGATTCGAGCTTCGCGGCCCACACCGCGCACGGTCGAGCCGAGCGCGCATCGGAGCACCTGTAAGGAATGCCGGTATCCCGCGCGGGTGCGCTCGACTAGTATCGTCGCAAGCGGAGAGGTTTGCACGAGGGTGACGCGCATGCCCGACATTCCCGCAGCGAACGCACCGGACTTCAGGCTGCTGTTCGAGTCCGCGCCAGGACTCTACCTCGTGCTGGACCCGTCGTTCACGATCATCGCGGCGAGCGACGCCTACCTGCGTGCGACGATGACCGAGCGCGCACGCATTCTCGGACGCGATCTGTTCGAGGTCTTCCCCGACAATCCCGACGACCCGTCGGCGACCGGCACGCGCAATCTGCGCGCCTCGCTCGAGCGCGTGCTCAAGCAGAAAGCCGCCGACACGATGGCGGTGCAGAAGTACGACATCCGCAAGCCGGAATCCGAAGGCGGCGCGTTCGAGGAGCGCTACTGGAGCCCGCGCAACATCCCCGTGTTCGACGGCGATGCGCGCCTCGTCGCGATCATCCACCGTGTCGAGGACGTCACCGAATTCGTGCGCCTGAAGCAGCACAGCACCGAGCAGGCGCAGCATTCGCAAGAGCTCAAGGAAAGCCTCGAGCGCATGGAGCTCGACGTGTTCCAGGCCAATCGCCAGCTCGACGCGACGAATCGCGAGCTGCGGCAGCTGTACCAGATCACGAAGGCGCTCGAGAAGAACAAGAGCGAGTTCCTCGCCAACATGAGCCACGAGCTGCGCACGCCGCTCAACGCGATCCTCGGATTCGCCGGTACCCTGCTCATGCTGCTGCCCGGACCGCTCAACGACGAACAACAGAGACAAGTGCGCACGATCCAGCGCAGCGCCAAGCACCTTTTGTCGCTGATCAACGACCTGCTCGATCTCGCCAAGGTGGAAGCCGGCAAGGTCGAGCTGCACATGGAGACGTTCCCCGCGCAATCCGTCGTCGAGGAAGTCGCCGATTTCCAGCGCTACGCGGCCGAAGCCAACGGACTCGAGCTGCGCGTCTCGCTGCCCGAGCGCGAAGCTGCCGTGCGCGCCGACCGCCGCGCGTTGAGCCAGATCCTGCTCAATCTGACCTCCAACGCGATCAAGTTCACGCGCGAAGGCAGCGTCGAAATCCGCATTACGCGCGCGGTGGAGAACGAGCGCGAAGTGGTGCGCTTCGCCGTCGAGGATACGGGCCCCGGAATCGCACCCGACGATCAGCGGAAACTCTTCGAGGCGTTCAGTCGCGTCGATTCACACGCCGCGCGCGCCGAGGGCACGGGTCTCGGTCTCTATCTCTGCAAGAAGCTCGCGGCGCTGCTCGAGGCCGAGATCGCCGTCGACAGCGAACCCGGCCGCGGCAGCACGTTCACGCTGACGCTGCCTGCTGCGGCGCATTGACGCACGAGCACGGTTTCAGCAGGCGTACACGGCTTCCACGGCCGACCAAACGCGTTGCCGGTGCGACCAGTACCAGGCGATCTGTTCGCTGGAATCCGAAACCGCGCGGGCGATGCCGTCGGGCATGAGGCCGAACAGCACGAGCAGCACGCCGGGTCGTGGAATGCCGATCACCGCCGAAAGACGGCCTTGCGCGTATCCGCGCGGCGCGCATCCCACGGCCGCATGGCCTTCGCATTCCTCGTAGCGCGACACGATGTTTTCGGGCTCGAGCGCTTTTTCCACGACGCTTTGGAACGGCAACAGATGCTTGTCGCCGGCGAGGGCGAAGATCTCGCCCGTCGCGTGCGCGGCGAATCCGAAGCAGAGGTCGTCCGAACCGGACGCGAGCAGGGTTTCGAGCGGGTCGTGCGAATCGTAGGACATGGCGGCGATCGATGCGTGAGGCGCGATGTCCATACGAAACGCAGCAGCGCGGCGTAGAGGAACAACCGGGCCGCCGTCCGTTCAGCCACGGTTTGGGATCGGGCGGCCGATCGAGGCCCGCGAACGGTACGTGTTCGTACGGATGGGCGTGAACGCGCGATCTCCCTACGATGCCCTACGAGCCCCGCGCGAAGGCGAGGGGCGCTTTGCAAGCTGCCGAAAAATCAGGTGCGAGAGATGGCAGGTCCCGTCACGAGAATGCTCTGTGCGTGCTTTATGCTCGCCTGGGCGGTCGCCGCAACGGCGCTCGACCCCGCGCGCAATTTTCACGACTACGGCATCGACAACTGGAACACGAGCCAGGGCCTGCCGCAGACGTCCGTTCTGACCATCACGCAGGATCGCGAGGGATACATCTGGATCGGCACGCAGGATGCCCTCGCGCGTTTCGACGGCATGCGTTTCGTCGTGTTCGATCGCAGCAACAGCGACGGCGCCGACACACTCAATACGCAAGCCAGCCTCTGCGACAGCAAGGGAAGGCTCTGGTTCGGTACGCAGAAAGGCATCCTCGTGCGCGAAGGCGGACATTTTCGCCAAGTGCCGGCGCGCGTTCCGGTAAAGGACGTGCAGGCGCTGATCGAGGACGACGACGGTTCGATCCTCGCGGCCACGCCCGATGGCGTGCTGCGTTACGACGGCGACGCATTCGTGAGCACCGCGTACGCGGCGCCAGCGTACTGGCTCGCGCGCGACAGCGGGGCGCTGTGGATCGGCGGTGTCGGTTCGGTGACGCGTCAAGATCGCACCGGTTCGCAGACACTGGCCGTCCCGGGCAGCGAGGGTAGCCCCGTTTCGCGTCTCGAACCGACGTCTTCGGGCCTCTGGGTCGGTACGCGCCAGGGTCTCTACCTGTTGCGCGTCGACGGCCATTCGATCGAGCGCTTCGACAACGAGCTCGGGCACGCACGCATCGAGCACCTGTTCGAAGATCGCAGCGGCAACCTCTGGATCGGCACGCCGACGATACTCTGGCGGCGCCGCCCGAACGGCATCGTCGAGCGCGTGAGCGAGGAAGACCTGACCCCGCGCGCGTACATCGACAGCGCGTTCGAGGATCGCGAAGGCAATCTCTGGCTCGGCAGCCGTACGGAAGGCATCTTCCGGCTGTGGGACGGGTGGGCCGTGCGCCTGGGCGCCGGCGAAGGACTCAAGGACGCCGTGGTCTGGAGCACGACGCGCGATCCGCAGGGTCGCATCGTGCTCGGTTCCAATTCCAACGTTTCGCGCCTCGATGCCGACGGCGTCCACGAGATCGTGTCGTCCGATCAGCTCGGCAACCAGGTTGCGTACGAGCTCAGCTACGACTCGGCGGGGCGCCTCTGGATCGGCATGCGCGCGGGACTTGCGCTGTTCGATCATGGCCGCATCGCCACGCCGTCCGTATTCAGCCGTCTGAACAACGCGCAGGTCAACGCGATCGTGCAGCGCGGCGACGACGTCTGGATCGGCTCGCAGGCGGGCCTGTTCCGTTACCACGGCGAAAAGCTCGAGCACATTCCGGCGGCGCCCGGCGTCGTCGACGCTCCGGTGCGCAACATCCATTTCGACGAGGACGGCACGCTCATCGTGAGCACCGATGGCGGCGTGCGCCAGCTCGACGGCGGCGCGCTCGGCATTCCGCCCTGGGCGCGGCCGCTCGAAGGCGATTTCGTGATGGTGACGAGCACGATCGTCCCGGGCCTCTACGGCATCGGCACGCGCAGCGCCGGCCTGTCGCTGCTGCGCGACGGTCATCTGCTGCGGCTCGACGAGCGCAACGGGTTGCCGCGCAACAACGTATGGGCGATGCAAACGCTCGACGGCTATCTCTACGTCTCGAACATCGACGGCGTGTGGCGCATTCCGGTTGCTTCGTTGCCCGATCCCGTTACTGCCGCGCCGGACGTCCATATCGCGCCCGAGCGCGTGGTCGGACGCCTCACCGGCATGCAACACATCCACTGCTGCAACGGCGGCGGTCGCGCGCGCATCGCCGTGGAAGGAAAGTCGCTGTGGTTCCCGGCGATCCACGGCGCGGTGCGCGTCGACACCGAAGCGATCAAGCCGCCGCCGTCCGCGCCCACCGTGCTGGTCGAACAGCTCATCCACCGCGGTCAATCCTACGGGCTCGGCGACACGATCGAGATCGGCGGACGGAACCGCGACATCGAGCTCCAGTTCACCGCATTGAGCTTCCGCGAACCGCACGGCGTCACGTTCCGCTATCTCATGGAAGGCTACGACACCGAGTGGCACGAGGCCGGCACGCGCCGCGCGGCGTTCTACACGAATCTGCCGCCCGGACAGTTCCGCTTCCGCGTGCAAGCGCGGCCGAGCAACGCAGCGGAATTCTCCGCCGGCGCGACACCCGCGCTCGCGGAGCTGCCGCTGACGATCGTGCCGTTCTGGTACGAGCGCGCCGGCGTGCAGGCGCTCATGGCGGCACTGCTCCTGCTCATGGCGGCGCTGACGCCGCTCGTGCTGCGCGCCCGCTACCGCGCACGCCGTCTGCAGCTCGAAGCGCTCGTGCAGGAGCGCACGCGCAAGCTCAACCTCGCGAACGAGCAGCAGCGGCAGACCAATCTCGCGCTCAAGCATCGCAACGAAGAGCTCATCGCGCTCAACGACGAACTCGAGCATGCGAAGAACCAGCTCATCCAGTCCGAGAAGCTGGCTTCGATCGGCCAGCTCGCCGCGGGCGTGGCGCACGAGATCAACAATCCGATCGGTTACGTCAACTCGAATTTCAATACGCTCGAGCAGTATTCGACGCAGCTCATGGGCGCGATCGAGGCGTTTTCGCAGGCAGGCAGCGCCGATGCGCAGGCGATCCGCGAGCGCTTCGACATCGACGCCTTGACCGAAGACCTGCCGCCGCTGCTCGAGGAGTCGCGCGAGGGGCTCGGCCGCGTCGCGAAGATCGTGCGCGATCTCAAGGATTTTTCGCGCATCGACCACAGCGAGAAATGGGTCCAGGCGGACGTGCACCGCGGTCTCGAGTCGACGCTCAACATCGTCGCGAACGAGCTCAAGTTCAAGGCCGAGATCGTGCGCGAGTTCGGCGAGCTGCCGCCCATCGAATGCCTGCCGTCGGAGCTCAACCAAGTGTTCATGAACGTGCTCATGAACGCCGGTCAGGCGATACCCGACAAGGGCAAGATCGTCGTCAGCACCGGCCGTACGGGCACCGGCGTCTGGGTGGCGGTGCGCGACAACGGCCAGGGCATCCCGCCCGAGGTCCTGCCGCGCATCTTCGATCCGTTCTTCACGACCAAACCGGTCGGCAGCGGAACCGGGCTCGGCCTGTCGATTTCGTACGGCATCGTGCTCAAGCACCACGGGACGATCACGGTCGAGAGCGCGCCCGGCGAAGGCACGACCATGCGCATCGAGCTACCGATCGAACAACCGCGCCAGGCGCAGTGCGCCTGAACGCCTCCACGGCCGCGCTCGCCTGAACGCCCGACTACGCATTCATACGGATTATCTCGGGCCGTCGGACTGCCTAGGATGTTCGCTAGCGGCAAAAGGAGCGACGTCATGGTCCGTTCGAACATCCTGACCTTTGTATCCCGCAACGAGGCCTCGTCCGAGGCTGCAACCGGCGGTTTGATGCGACTCGCCGACCGCGTGGGCGACTCCGCTCGCTTGAGCCACGTGCTCGAGCGCCTGCTGGGGCTCTGCCGAGGCGGTCTCGAAGCCGGCTTGCGCGACGCCCTTTCCGAATGCGAGCGGCAACTCGTGCGTCTCGCCGAGAAGGCCACGATCCACGAGCAGAACGTCTATTTCGACTCCGTCAACGAGCTCAAACGCCGGCGCGAGCAGATCATCGGCCGCTTCTTCGCCTGGCACGAAAACTCTCTCGCGCGCCTCGGCGGGACGTCGTCGCGCGTCTCGGCGCAGGAAAAAACCCGGCCGAAGGTGGCCTTGTCGCTGAGCGACGGCGTGCAGCTCGACGAATCCGTCGTGCTCTCCGAGATCGCAACGAAGGTCGAAGCACGTTTTCGCGAGCCGCTCTACGCGCTCGGTCAGCGGCTCGGCGTGCTCGCAGGTTCGTCGCGCGTGCCGGCCGAAGTGATGCCGCTCGGTCCGCGCCGCGTGACCGAGGCATTGCGCTACGCGGCAGCCGAGCTCGACATCCCGCTCGATCACCGCCTCGTGCTCCATCGCTGCTTCGAGCGCGTGGCGATGAACCAGATCGGCACGTTTTACGCGGCGCTCAACAACCTGCTCATCGAGTTGCACATCCTGCCCGCACTGCATACGCTGCCGAACGCGCCGAAAGCAGAGCAGCCGGCAACCGCCGCCGAACGCCCGGAGGCCGCTGCGGCGACCGCTCCGGCGAACGCAAACGCAGCTCCCGAGCCGGCAACGGCTCCCGCCGCCGAACGCGTCGAGGCGTTCGCGCAGCTGCGCGATCTCCTCGGCACCTGCCGGCGCGCCGAGCGCTACGCCGTTGGCTCGGCCGAGCTGCAGAGCGTGCTTGCCGGCATGCAATCGCGCAGCGCCGCCGCCAGCGACGAAACGAGCGTCCTCGGCGGCGAGCAGATTCGCAGCGAAATCCTCACCGTCGTCGCGGAACGCTCCGCGGCTGGGCGGCTCGTCCATCTGCAAGAAGAAGACAGCGACACGATCGACCTCGTCGCGATGCTGTTCGAATCGCTCGCGCGACAGAGCCGCCGCGGCGGCATCGCAGTGCGCATGCTCGCGAAACTCGAGCTGCCGATGCTGCGGCTCGCGCTGCGCGACAAGGCGTTCTTCGCACCGAACGGCGACCCCGCACGGCGCCTGCTCAGCGAGCTCGTCGAGCTCGGACGCTCGTGGATCGACGAAGCCGAAAACGAGCGCGAAGCCGCGCTCGCCGACGACCTGCTGCGCATCACGCAGAAAATCGCCTACGAATACCAGGACGACCCGATCGTCTTCGTGCAGGCGCTCGAGGAATTGTCGGCGCACACGCAGCGGCTCGCGCAGCGCGTCGCACTCTCGGAACGGCGTCAGATCGACGCCGCGACGGGTTACGACAAGCTCGAGCTCGCACGCAGCACCGCGGCCGCCGCGATCGACGAGCGCATCGCCGGCAGCTCGCCCGACGATTTCGTCGCGATGCTGCTGCGGCGCGCCTGGAGCGACGTGCTCGTGATGGCGCTGTTGCGCGAAGGCGAGGGCAGCTCCGCGTACGCTAGGCGCCTCAAGGTCGTCGACGTCCTCTTGTCCGGCACGCACGCGGTGGAATTCGATCTGCGCGACGAGCTCGTCGGCGGTCTGACACAGATCGGCCTGCACGAGTCCGACGTTCAAGCGATCTGCACGACCTTGCTCGGCTCGGCGCAAACGCACGACGATGCGCCGATTTCGAACACGGAGCTCGCGATCAAGCTCAAGCTCAAGCCGCGCCTCGGCGCCGGCAGTTCCGCGAGCGCGACGCGGCCGGCGGCGCTCGACGCTGCTGCCGAAGCCTCGTTGAACCGGCTGCGCGCGTTGCCGCACGGCACCTGGTTCGAATTCGTCGTCTCGCCGCTCGGCGACACGGTGCGGCGCAAGCTTGCGTGGTTCTCGAACGAGAGCGACCGCTGCCTGCTGCTCGATCACCGCGGCGCCCCGTATGAGAGCACGTCCCTGCGCGAGCTTGCGCGCGATGTCGCCGCCGGCAAGGCGCGTGCCGTCGCGGCCGACGAAGGATCGTTCGTCGATCGCGCATGGAAATCGATCGCGGAAATGCTCAAGGCGTTCTCCGCCCCTTCCAAGGTCGAGCCCACACGCACGCCTCCCGCGGCTTCTTCCACGCCGCCGTCCGCGGCTCCGAGTGTTGCGCAGCAGGGCGGATCGCGCACTTTGTTGCTGGTCGACGACGAGGTCAACGTCCAGCGCGCGCTCATGCGTGTGCTGCGCCACGAGGGTTATCGGATCCTCACTGCGACGAGTGCGAACGAGGCGATCGAAATCCTGCGCCACAACGAAGTGCAAGTGATCGTGTCCGATCAGCGCATGCCCGGCATGAGCGGCACCGAACTGCTGAGCAAGGTCAAAGTGACGCACCCGAATACCGTGCGCCTGTTGTTGAGCGGCTACTCCGATGCCGCCGCGATCACCGAAGCGATCAACCGCGGCGCGATCTACAAATTCCTGACCAAACCTTGGGACGACGCGGATTTCCGCCGCCAAGTCAGCGAAGCGTTCAAGGCGTGCGAGAGTGCTCAGGCGGCTTGATCAGGGAACCGCCGGCGTGAGGTAAACTCCGGCGCACCGCGGCTCGGCCGCTCGCTCGAGCGTCGGGCGCACGCTACGTGCGTCCGACCCGCCTATGATCGTCTCGTATCGAAAACCTCAAGTGTGCGTGCTCGGCAGCGCCGAACCTGGTTCGCGCGCCTATGAACTTGCTGCCGAAGCCGGAGAGGCGCTGGCCAAATGGGGAGTCACGGTCGTGAGCGGCTGCGGAAGTCCCGCAACGCGGGTGGCCGCCGAACGCGCCATCCATGCCAACGGACTCGTGCTCAGCATCGTTCCACCGGATCACATGCCTCCGCCCGATTGGCCGGCGACCGTGGTGCTACCGTGCGGCATGGGCGACGCTCGCAATCTCCTCATGGCGCTCGCCGGCGACGCGTGCATCGTCATCGGCGGTCGCGCAGGCACGAAGTCCGAAGTGCATCTGGCGTGGCTCAACAAAAGACCGTTGCTCCCGCTCGTGGGCTGCGGAGGCTGGTCCGACGAGCTGCCGTCCCATCCTCCCGACGAACGAGCCAATTCCCGAATCCTGCCTTGGAGCTCCGTCGCCGAGCTGCGCACGAATCTTCTTGCGCTGGGATTGGTCGCGAGCGCCCGGACATGAGGGCGATGTCCTCGGCGACTCGGAACGACGATGTGATCCGTGCGGACGGCGCGGGTGATCGGGACGCAGGCGCTACAACCTGTCGTCGAAAATGAGACTCATTTGGATGGAGTCGAAGTAGACGCCGTCGAAGCGCATGCCGCGGCGCTTCACCGCTTCACGAACGAAACCCATTCGTTCGTACAAGTTCAGGGCTCGCTGGTTGTCGGCCCGGACCTCCAACTCCACGCGAGTGATGCCGTTGTCGCGCGCTTTGGCGAGGCAGGCCGTCAATAAATCCTTGCCGATGCCTCGGCCCCGGTAGTCCGGCAGCAAGCCCATGCCGAGCGTGCCACAGTGCTTGACCGTTTCGGCCCACGCCGGAAATACGTCGCACCACCCGACGACGCGCGAGCCGTCGAGCGCGACGAATTGTGCGACATCGGAGGCCACGCTTTCGCGCACGAAGCCACGGATGCGCTCGAGCGGCGGCGCTTCGATTTGCGCAAGGAACTTCTTTTCCCGCGCCACCGCATCGAGGCAGGCGTGAAATCCCTCGACATGTGCCTCATCGATCGGAACGATCGCGATGGTCATGCTACGCCATGAAGCCCAGCGACGCCGTGGGGAAGTTCTTGAGGTTCGGGAAAACGGTGTCGATACCCGAAGCGTCGACGCCGAACCACGCCGCCAGCGTTGCCGCGTACTGGTCGACCGACGTCGTGGGGATGATCTGGCCCCAGCCGGCGTCGTCGGGGTTGTTGGAGACCGCGAGGCTCGGCATCCGTCCGTAGAAGCGGCCGCCGAGGACGGCTCCGCCCACGACGAAATGATGCCCGCCCCAGCCGTGATCGGTGCCGTCGCCGTTGATGGAGAGCGTCCTACCGAAATCGGAGGTCGTGAATATCGTCACGTTGTTCCCGAGGCCCATGCTGACGAGCGCACCGTAGAGCGCGTTGATGCTTTGCGACATGTCTTGAAGCAGGCCGACCGGAACATTCGTTCCGCCACCTTGCTGAGCCAGCTGGTTGTCGTGCGTATCGTATCCCGGGAAGCCGACGTAGAAAACTTGTCGCTTCATCGTTGTCTGGGATGCGCGGATCAACTGCGCCACGTTCTGCATCTTTCGACCGTTCGTGGTGTTCGGAAAATTGGGGAACGGCTGCGTATTGACAGCCAGTGCCGACGCCAACGCGTTGTAGGTATCCACGGTGTGGCCGAGCGATGCGGTATACGCGCGCTGCAGCATGTTCGTTTGCATGCCGGTTTGACGGAGACTGTCGAATACGCCCTTGGCACCGTCCTGCCACACCGACGAGTCGATGGCGGAGACGCCGGCGACGTCGGTGACGTATTGGTCGACCGAAGCGGCGCGTTGGAAGATCGCTTCTTCACCGATGGAGAATGCAGTCGGAAGCGCTGTGGGGTTGTTCGTGTACAGCAGGTCCGCGATGCGTCCACCCCAGCCGTTCGCGGAGTTGTCGTCCGGTCTCGATGTCTGCCAGTAGCGTGTTTGGTCTGCGTGGGAGAAAAGTTGGGGAGGCAGATCGATGCGGTTGTTGTAGGCGAACTGGTCTGTCGGTCTTAGCAGGGTTCCCACGTTGGCGACGATGGCCGCATTTCCCGCATTGAAGAGCGCCTGCATTTCCGGCATGACCGGATGCAAGCCGTACACGCCTCCGTCGCTCGGGCCGCCGCCGGCGCGCGGCATCAATGGCAGCAACGCGGCGCTGTTGATAGCCAACGCGCCGCGCTGTGCGGCATATGCGGCGCGGTTCGCGCTAGCGGCGGTCGGTACGACCGTATTGAAACTGTCGTTTCCGCCGTTGAGGAAGACGCAAACGAGCGCTTTGTAATCCGTGAACGTGCTTGGCGTCGCCGCAAGGGCGGACTCGATGAGCGCCAGATTACCGAATGCGCCGAACGCACTCGCTCCGCCCAGTGCGGCCTTGATGCTGGATTTCAGGAATCTACGACGATCGCAATGCATGGCGTCACCTATTGCTGAACCAAGTATTCGGGGGAGGTGAGAATCAAGGACAAGGCGTATTGAACGCGCTTGGTGTTGTCGTGTATCGACGTCAGGAAATTCACCAACGTCGTTCGCATGTAAGGCGACATCTGCCCCGACAGGAACAATAGGTCGTAGCGCGATACCAGCGCTTGCGGATCAGCGGCGATCAGCGCTTCTTGCGTGAGATCGACGCAAACATCGCCCCAGGGATGCGCACTCCCGCACGTCGTGTTCGGACGGTCCGCATTCATGTAGAAAATTCGCGCATTGAAGGTATTCGTGATTTCCGTGGTGACGCTGTCCGTGGAAATCTGCATTTCCGGAGCCACGAGACCGACTTGGGCGATTTCCCCCTTCGGAGCGAAGTCGGGCCGAAAGAAATTGAACACCGATGGGGCGCGCAGAGGGGCCTCGTCGACGACGTTTTCGGGATGGTATTCGGTGTAGCGATAAGGATTGCCGTCGCCGCCGTAGTGTCGTGCTCCGAGCACGCGCCAGAAATGCGTGAGGCGCAGCAGCGGCTCGCGAACTTTGCCGAAATGCACCGGATCCAACCATTGCCCGGACCGTGCTTCGCGATCGAGAAGAACGGCATCGACCACGGCGCGCAGATCGCCGCGCACACCCTGGCCGTTGTTGTTGAACACGGTGGCGACACGCGCCACGTAGGCAGGGCTCGGATTGCTCGTGACGAGCCGCTGAATCAATTGCTTGGAGATGAATGGACCGACGTTGGGATGGTTGAAGACGTTGTCGAGGGCATTGTCCAAGTCCGCCTGCGCCTGTCCGCCGGCGGGAGTCAGCCCGGAGGTGCCGCTGTAGCTCAATAGCTGTTTCGTGTCGGATTCGTCGTGATATTGCTCCACGGGCGTCATGGGATCCACGAAATCCGGCGGGCAGTTTTGCGTGAGAGGGTCGGTCCAAAACCCCGTTGTGCATCCGTTGTAGCTCCAGCCCGTGAAGATCCGTGCAAACCCCTGCACGGTCGACTGGTCGTAGGTCGGGATCGGTTGCCCTGACACGAGCGGTGTCGTGCCGTCGCCGTTCAATTGCACCAAGCCGATCGAGAACAACTGCAGGATTTCCCGTGCGTAGTTTTCGTCGGGGCGGATGTTGTACGTCGCGTTCGGCTTCTGGTTGTTGAGCATGGACAGGTATCCGCCCATGGCCGGACTCAACGTGACGTCCTTCAGCAGGTCCCGGTAGTTGCCGAACGCGTCGTCGGTAAGAATGTCGTAGTAGCTGTACAGACTTTCCGGGTTGCGATACAGCACCGCCAGCCGGTCGGACGTGACGAAGATCTCGCTCAGCGCGAACGCGACGCGTTGGCGCAACTGATCGGAATGAACGCGGTTCGCGTTCGCAGGATCGGGGCCGCCCAGGGCGCCGAGGAACCAGGACTCCATGAGCCCATCGGTCGTGGTGCTCGCATTGTTGTCTACCGTCTTGAGCCAGGCGAGATACTCCTTCGCATGTGTCGGCGGCGTCTGCGTCGCGTCCTCCTGCTTGGCGAGCCACGCATGGTAGCCCTGCGCGCGCAGATCGGCGATGTCGCCTGGCGTAGGTCCGAATGTGGCTTGCGCGAGAAAGCGCGCCGCGTCGGCGTCGGAATAGGGACCGGCGTCGGGATCGCTGAATCCGTCCCGCAGGATCGAATCCGAAGCCCGCGACAGGTTCTGCGCGAAAGCGTCAGACAGCGGCACCGAAGACACGAGGAACATGCTCGTGACGAAGAGGAGTGGTTTCTGCATTTGACTCTCCTGAAGAGGCGGGAGAGTGCGGCTGCCGCAGCGGAGCACGATTGCCGCAGGCCAGCTCGCCTCACCTGCGTGCTACATACGCCGGGCGAGAGCAAGTGCCGCCAATCATGTCGACGCTTCTTCCGGAAGTGTGACGCAGTCTGCAATGCCGCGCCGCGACGAGCGCAGCCTATCGTGCATAGCGCATTTGCGAGCGGCATGAAATCGCCATAAATCGACACAAGAAAGGCCGCTGCGGTCAGGATTTCGGCCTTGGAGGCGCAAATGCTAGGCTCCCCCATTTGCATGGAGCGGCACGACTTCCGCGCGTGCCGTATGGTGATATGCGTGTCATTGTGTCGTTCCTGCTGCTGCTTTCGTTCTGCGGCTCTCGCGATGTTTTCGCCGACGTGGACCCTTCGTGGACCACGCCGATCCCACCGTTTCAGATAGCGGACAACCTCTATTACGTCGGCAGCCAGGACCTTGCTAGCTACCTCGTCGTCACGCCGAAGGGAAATATCCTCATCAACGCGAACCTCGCGACGTCGCCGCCGCAGATTCGTGCCAGCGTCGAAAAATTGGGTTTCCGCTGGAGCGACACGAAGATTCTCCTCAACAGCCAAGCGCACGACGACCACGTCGGTGGCGCTGCCCAAGTGATACGCGAGACGCACGCGAAAAACATGGTCATGGACGGCGATGCCGCCGTCGTCGAAAGTGGCGGCCGAGCCGATTTCCTGTCGCCGCCGCCGACCTACGCGGCGGTGCATGTCGACCGGGTTCTTCATGACGAAGACACCGTGAGTCTCGGAGGAGTCACGCTCACGGCCCACAAAACCGCCGGCCACACACGCGGCTGTACGACGTGGACGCTGCGTTCGCATCTTCCAGGGGAGCCCGCTGGAACGTCGCGCGACATCGTCATCGTCGGCGGCGTCGGCTTCTGGTCGAAATATCGCTTTGTCGCAACGCCCGACCATGCGGCAAGTTATCCGGGCATCGCGCAGGACTTCGAGCGCACGTTCGCGACCTTGGCCGCGTTGCCCTGCGACGTGTTCCTCGGAGCCCACGGCGGCTACTTCGACATGCTCGCGAAGCTGAAACGCTATCCGCAGGAAGGACCGCGAGTCTTCCTCGATAGCGCAGGTTACGCATCCCTCGTCGCTGAAGCCCGGGAGCATTTCGAAAAAGCGTTGCGCGAGCAAAGTGCCGAGGCGCGCCAATAGCCGCAATCAGACTGCGCTTGCAGTGCACGCCAGGCGCACTTAGCATCACGGGCAGGGGGTCGCAAATTGCGCTACACGGTACTCGCTATCGTTGTGCGCAGTGCGGGATATTCCGAAGCGAAATCGATACCACCTTCGTCTGCCCAGGACACGCGTCATGACATTCGCCCGAGAGCCGCGTCTTCATCCCGTTGCGATTCGCGATCTGCGCCCGACGCAAATCACCGTCGGCATGCGCGAAGTGGAAGCCAAGCGCAAGCATTGGCGCGAACATCCGGAGCGCAAGAAAGCCGATTTTCTGGGCCGCCACATGATCCCTGTCGTGTGGGGGCCGCGGGAAGAATTCTACGTGATCGATCATCATCATCTGTCGCTCGCTTTGCACAAGGAAAAAGTGCGCGAAATCGCGACCACCATCGTCGCCGATCTGCGCGCGCTTCCGAACGACGCGTTTTGGGTATTCCTCGACAACCGCGGCTGGCTGCATCCGTTCGATGCCGAAGGCAAGCGACGGCGCTACAAAGACATCCCCAAGCGCATCGCCGATCTCGAGGACGACCCTTATCGCAGCTTGGCGGGAGAACTGCGGCATCTCGGCGGCTTCGCCAAGGACACCACCCCGTTCAGCGAATTCCTATGGGCCGACTTTTTCCGCCGGCGCATCAAACGGCGCCTCGTCGACAACAATTTCGGCGAAGCATTGGAGAAGGCGATGAAGTGCGCGAAGAGCATGGACGCCAGCTACTTGCCGGGGTGGTGCGGGCCGGTATCTCGCGGTTGACGCTGTCGCGGATTGCAACAGTTCAAGCAGCGAGCCGTACGCCAGTCCGCAAAAAACGTTCAGGGTTCCACCGCTGCCGCATTGCTGGAGGACGAAACGTCACCCTAATCGTGAGCGAATGACGGCATGCGCTTCAACGCTAATTCGCGTGATCGCAAGGCCCTCGCATAATTCTTTCATCGTCTGTAATGTCATGGCATGGATGCATTCACCCTTCCAGCCTTCGACCTCCGTGCCTTTGTCCACGCTACGCTCGCTGAAGATCTCGGCGAAGGCCTCCCTGGCGGCGGCCGCGACATCACCTCCGAAAGTGTCATCCCTGCGGATGCGCGCTTTGCCGGGGTGATGGACAGCCGTGAGGCGATCACCGTCGCCGGTCTGCCGCTGGCCGCCGCATTCTTCCGCCGTCTCGATTCGGGTTGTGCGATCGAAATGCTCGTGCAGGACGGCCAGAGCGTCACGTCCGGCACCGCGTTGATGCGGATCGCCGGCAACGCTCGTGCTCTGCTCACTGCCGAGCGCAGCGCGCTCAACACCGTGCAGCACCTCTCGGGCATCGCGACAATGACGCGCGCCTATGTCGACGCCATGAACGGCCACGCCACCCTGCTCGACACGCGCAAGACCATTCCCGGCCTGCGTGTGCTTGAAAAATACGCGACGCGGATGGGCGGCGCGACCAATTACCGCATGGGGCTGTGGGATGCGGTGATGATCAAGGACAACCACGTCGCGGTGGCGGGCGGCGTCGGGCCGGCCGTGGCGCGCGCGAAGGCGGCAGGCGTGGAGCGGATCATCTGCGAAGTCGATCGACTCGACCAGATCGAGCCGGCGATCGCGGCTGGCGCCACCCAGATCCTGCTCGACAATATGGCGCCGGCAATGCTGGCCGAGGCCGTGACGCTGGTGGCCGGGCGCGCGGCGACCGAAGCTTCGGGTGGAGTGCGGCTCGATACGATCGCCGCGATCGCGGCGAGCGGTGTGGACTACGTCTCGGTCGGGCGGCTGATGCAAAGCGCTCCGGCTGCAGATATCGGGCTGGATTTTGAGCTGGTGTAAGGCCGCCTAGCGCCTTTCTCGACGTCGGTTGTTCAATACCACATTGACCTCAGTCACATCCCAAGCTATTGTTCAAAGCCGTTCTTGAATATGCCATCGGCATAGAGAAACGTAACGATATTTTCCGCAGGTCTACCGATGATCACGATGTCGTGAACTCGCTCATAGCCATAGACCATGCGGAAACCTGAGCCGAGCGCGCGGCCGATCACGCTATGGTAGAGTTGACAATTCCGACACATGGATTACCTGCTGCACAGCGCGTAAACGCTCCGTATCCTGCTCCCACCGCCATTGCTGCCCCATGCATCTGCCGTACCTGTCAACCAAGCCCCCTGTAGTCTTCGAACTCCCATTGAGCCAATCGCGCCGTAACCTTCCCCGTCAACGTCACACCGAGTTAAGAGAACTCCACGTTGATTCGACGGCACGCCGGAATGTGCTTGGTGGCAGGTCGCCAAGCGATTCGTGCGGCCGCTGTTCGTTGTATTTCACGAGCCAATCGGCGGTG
>DASRGX010000230.1:0-20387 GCA_035650835.1 Rudaea sp.
AGCCGGACGATGTCTGGGTAATGCTCGGCAGTGTGAGGGCGCCGCCGGTGTTGGAAACCGCGATATCGCCGCCGCCGAACGCGCTGCCGTTCGTAATCGTGAGCGAACTTACGGACGTCGCCAGGGGATTGAATATCGACCCTACGCCCGACTGGGAAACGATCGAGAGCGACGGACCCGAAACGGTCGCGCTCGCGGTCGAAACCGATCCGCCGGCGTCGAGGACCACGCCTCCGCTCCCGGTGGCGGAAATGCCGGTAACGGTGGCTGCGTTGCCCGTCACGGTACCGACCGTGATGTTGTCGTTGGTCGAAAATCGGAATCCGTTGGTCCCACCGGACGACCCGGCTAGCGTACCGACGATGTTCCCGGGATCGGTCAGCGTGACGTCGCCTCCGGCCTTGGCCGAAAGCGAACCGACGACGACCGGGGCCGTCTGGGTGATGTTGCCTCCCGTCGCGATCAATTCCAGGTTGCCGGTTTGGCCGAGAATGCTGCCGTCGATGTTGACGTCGGCCGACGCCGCCAAGGTCAACGTATTGCCGGTGTTCCAATTCAGGTTATTGCTTGTCACCGTGATCGATCCGCCGCTCGCGCCGGTTTGCACGATCACGTTCGCGCTTGTAAGCAGCGCATTGATCGATGCGGCGGTGACGTCGGAATCGGCGCTGCTGGTGTACGACACTGGGTTGGTTCCGGTCGGCGAAATCGGCGCGCTGCCTACGTCGTCGATCGTAATCGTGTAAGGATCGAGCAACAGATCGCCGGTCGTCCCCCGCGACGCAGTGAGATCGACGCTGCCGCCAACACCGAGAGAATTCCTGCTCGACGTTTCGACGTAGCCGCCGTTGCCGCCGCTTGCTCCGCCGCGCGCCGAAATCTTCGCGTACATCGCAGTCCGCTGATTCGACCACACCGCGACCCGTCCGCCGTTGCCGGTTTGCAGCGCATCCGCATGGACTCGCGCATTCGCGCCCACATACGTTGTCGTTGCGTCGTCGAGCGCCGCGTCGGCGCCATGAAATCCGCCGCCGATCCATACGGCGCCACCGCCGGTCCGGCCGCTCGCATCGACGTCCGCTGCATCGACCAGCTCGACATTCGCGCCCAGCAACGCGATAGTGCCGCCCGTGTCGGCGCCGACCGCTGTCGTTTGGCTGCCACCTGCGAGTGCGGTGGTCCGAGCAGCCTTGAGCACCACGTCGCCCTTTTCGCCGGCTGCCGCGCTATCGACCATGACGAGGCCCCGCTGATCGACCAGCGCGCCGTAGATGCCGATCTTGCCGCCCTGCGCCACTATGCTGCCGAGATTCCACGCCATGTCGGTCGGCGCACTGACGACGACGTGCGCCTTGAGATCTCCGCCGCGAGTCAGCCGCACGTTGCGCCCGGCAGCCAGCAGCACGTCGCCTTGCGGCGAACCGATGACGCCCGTGTTCTCCACTCGCGCAGCGATCAAATACACCTGCCCGCGCGCCGGTGTCGTGATGCTGCCCCGATTGCGCACCGCAGCCGGGTTGCCGCTGTCGCCGAAGGTGAGTTTGTCGGCGATCACGTCGGCGTCGCCGATATTCAAGCTCGAAGCGACGAGCCCGCTGGCACGCACCCGCGCGGACGCGCCGAACAGGATGCCGTTGGGATGGATCAGAAAGACACGGCCGTTGGCCGAGATGGCGCCGAGGATCTCGCTCGGCGTCTGATCGGAAATTCTGACGACCACGATCGACTCGCTGCCCTGGCGCTGCTCGACGATCACCGACGCGTTCGCGCCGACACGGAAGCTGCTGCAGTCGATCATCAGCACAGCGCTCGACTGCGAGATGGTCAGCGTCTGCCCGGCCGACGTCACCGAGCCGCTGCCGGAGACGATGCGGCACCCTGCGGGCAGTGCGGCGGCCCCCGGTGCGCCAGCGACTGCATTTCCGCGGCCGAGGCCGTCTTTGCTGCCGACGGCGCCGGTAATGGAGCAATCACCGGAGACTCTGCTGCTGCTCATCGACACGCTCGCCTGGCGGCGCATGCACGCGCGGGCACCCGCAAGGTCCCCGTTGTCCAGCGAGGCGGTCTGCGTCACGGCGGACGAAACAAGCGGGTTCAGGCCCAAGCCGAGCAGCAATGCAGTGACGAGCGGGCGGCGCTGCAGTGCGGTGCGAAGCTGGATCATGTGCATTCCCCTTTGAATGAATCCATCGTCAAACTGTATTCAGCACGGCCGCGCCACGAGACGAGAAACGCGGCTCGCGGGCGACGCGTTCAGACGCTGCCGAGCACATCTCTGCGGTACTTCGCCAAGCCCTGCGGATTCCAATCGAGCTGGAACGGCGTGCGCAAATTGAACACGATGCCGTAGCCCTCGGGGAGCGTCGCCAGGAGCCAGCGCGTCGAGACTTCGACGTAGAAACCGTAGGTCGGCTCCGCATCGCAAAAGTCGGACGCGAGCTTGCTCGTCGTAAAGGCGGCGAGCCACTGCGAGCCATCCGCCCTGGACAGCGTGGCGGGACGCCAGCCCGTGATCGTGTTGCCCTCGAGGCGCGGCATCTCGGACGTCGGCACGACGACGTGGCCGGCGGCAAGGCGGCTCAGCATCTCCGCGCCCGAAATCCTGCCCTCTTTGGCGAGCGCGAGCGCCAGGTGTGCGTCCGGTACCGATGGTTCCTGCATAGCGTTTCCCCGAACGCCGATGGGCGAAATGGTCGCACGACGAGCGCGGCGAATCCATCATGCAAATTGCGCCGCTGGGGGCCGTCGGGACTGCAAACTGCGTGCTCGATCGACGCGGTTTGCAACGCGGGTGCGAATGGCGAGGACCGCTTCACGCGCTTTACGCGACTCTAACAAGGCACACGCCTTGCTCCTTTTTCTTGTGGAGGGCCACACAGGAGCATTCGATATGGGTCAGAACAAATCCGAGAACCGGAGCCAGGGCCAACAGCAGAGTCATACTGCAGGACGCCATGGCAGTTCGATGCCGGGCGGGACGGACGATCGCAACCGCGCCTCGCAATCCGGCAAGAACGTGAACCAGGGCGGCGGCAATCAGCCGAACCGCAGCACGACCATGGGCCAAGGTGAAAGCGAAGGTACCGACGAAGAGGAATAGGTTCCTTCGAGCAATACCACGAGGCGAGGGCCCGCACGGGCCCTCGCGCGCGTTCGTGTTCGCGCATCACAACCAAGGAGGGAGGATCCCAATGAACCAGCATCGCCCGGACGTCCAGCCGTCCACGCCGTCGCCTGCGCCGACGCATCCCGATATCGACCTGCCTTCGCCCGCGCGGCCGGAGCCCGGCGCTCCCGAAACGGCACCGCCGCAGCAGCAGCCGCATCCGCCGACGGAAGTGCCGCCACCCGCGCCCACGGCGCGCGGGCGGGTGCTGATCTTCATACAACCGGGTTGACTCAGCGCGACTCGGGCGCGTGCGCGGCCTGTTCGCGCGCGAGCTTGGCCGCGGCGCGACGCTTCGCCGTCCGCAACTTGACGTAGCGGCCGAGCATCGCGGAGCCCGCCCAGACGGCGAGCAGGGCGAGCGGCCACGCGAGGAGGCGCGGGAACACGAGTGCGAGCGCGGCGAACAGGAACAGCGCCGTCGCCGCCCAGGGCAGGAACGAGCTCTCGCCTTCCGCGAGGGTTTGCCGATGGCCGAACGCAGCGCCGACCGAGTGCGCGATGCGCAACGCGCTCGCGGTCGCGCGGCTCGAACTGCCGCCGGCGCGCGCACCCGCCGGGCGCCGCGGCCGTCCGCGCACGCGTTTGTCGGCGAGCACGATCTCGGTCGCGTTGTCGAGATCGCGCAGATACTGCTCTTCCATGCGCTGCGCGAACGCGGCATTTTCGATGGCCACGTCGAGTTCGCAATTGCCGAGCCAGCTCGACACATTGAGATTGCTCGAGCCGACGCGCGCCCAGCGTCCGTCGGCGACGGCAGTTTTCGCGTGCATCATCGAGCCGTTCCACTCGAACACGCGGATGCCCTTTTCGAGCAGCGGCCGGTAACCCGAGCGCGACATCGCGCGCACGAGCGGCAGGTCGCTCGTGCCGGGCACGAGCAGGCGCACGTCCACGCCGTCGCCCGCGGCCGCGCCGAGCGCCTGCACGTAGGGCGCGAGGCCGACGAAATACGCATCGGCGAGCCATAGCGAACGCTGCGCCATCGCCGCGATCATCTGATCGAGACGGAACATGCCCGCGGTGTCGGGCTGCGTGGCGACGATGCGCAAGTCGATGTCGCCGACCGGCTCAGGGACTGCGCCGGGCAACAGCGGCAGCGGCGCCCCGAGCTGCATCCACACGTCGGCGAAGGCCTGCTCGACCTCGAGGATCGCCGGTCCGCGCACGGCTACTGCGGTGTCGCGCCACGGCGCGATGCCGCGTCTCTCGTCGCCGAGCCATTTCGCGCTGATGCACAAGCCGCCGAGGAACGCCACGTCGCGATCGACGACCACGAGCTTGCGATGATCGCGGTTGACCCAACCGAACGGCGTCAGGAACTGAAACGGGTTGTAGCGGCGGACCTCGCCGCCCGCATCGACGAGCGGACGCCAGAAATCCGTGCCCGAATGGCCGAGGCACCCGAGCCAATCGCAGACGATGTGCACGCGCACGCCGGCTTCGGCTCGTTCGACGAGCACCGCCCGGAACTCGCGTCCGACCTCGTCGTCGCGAATGATGTAGTTCTCGAGCAGGATGCGGCGTTCGGCGCGGCGCATGGCGGCGAGCCACGCGGCGTAGTTGTCGCGCGCGTCGACGAGCAGATCCACGGCATTGCCGCCGACGAGCGGCGCGCCGGCGGCGCGACAGAGCGCTTGTTCCGCGAGCCGGCGTACCGGCTTGTCGATGACGATGAGGCGCGGCTGCGGAACGGACATCGGGGTGCTGCGGGGCTCAACCGGAGCCGCGATCGCCTCCTCCATGCGTGTTGCGCGGCGGTCCGCCCGAAGCGGACGGCGGGTGGCTGCCCGACGAAGCGGCGGGCGTCGGATGGTCATGATGCGCGATGCTCTGCCACGCGGGCGGACGCTTCGCGCGCGCACGCTTGGCCTCGAGCAGCTCGCGCATATGCCGCGCGGCCAACTCGCGCTTGGCTTCCGGCGAAAGCATCGCTCCCGGAGCCGCGGCTTGAGCGGGCGCGGCCGGAGTCGCTTGCGGCGGCGCGACCGGTGCGGCGGCCGTCGCGCTCCGATCCGCCTTCGGCGCGGCCGGCGCCGCTACGGCGGGCTTCGGCGGCGTCGCCGGTGTGGGTTTGCGCGATCCTGTGGCCTTCGCCTCGGGCTTCTTCGTCGGCGTTTTCGCGGGCGCCGGCTTCGGCGTCGGCTTGGCGACCTTCTTCGCGACGGCTTTCTTCGGCGCCGCTTTTTTCGGCCCCGCTTTCTTCGCCGTCTTCTTCATCGGCTTGGCGGCGGGCTTGCGCTTGGGTTCGGAACGGGAACGTACGGTTTTCCTGGCTTTGGCCATGGCGGACTCCTGCACACGAACCCGCGTATCCTCTCACGTTGCGGGGGTCTTCGCGACAGTGGCCACCCAGGCGGCGAACGCCTTGAGATAGTTCGAAAGGAATTCGCGCGTGGAGTCGGCGGTGAGGCGGCCGTTCGCGTCGAAGAGCTTGTCCGCGTGCCCGATGTAGGCCTCGGGTTGCTGCAGTACCGGCACGTTGAGGAAGACCAGCGACTGGCGCAGATGATGATTGGCGCCGAATGCGCCGATCGCGCTCGGCGAAACGCTCACGACGCCGCCCGGCTTGCCGTTCCAGGTGCTTTGTCCGTACGGCCGCGACGCGACATCGATCGCGTTCTTGAGCACCGCCGGCATCGAACGGTTGTACTCGGGCGTCACGAACAGCACGGCGGCGGCCGCCTTGACGCGCTCGCGCAGTGCGACCCATTGCCGAGGCGGATTCGGCTCGTCGTCCTGATTGAACATGGGCAGGTCGCCGATGTCGACGAGCGATAGCTTGAGCGGTGCCGCAGCGATTTCGGCCATCGCGAGCGCCACCTTGCGGCTGAACGACTCCTTGCGCAGGCTGCCGACGAAGACCGCGACGTCCACGGCACCCGAGCTCATGCGCTGTGCCTCGGCCAGCGCGGCGCGTAGCCGCGCCAGGCGGGCCGGCGCGTGATCGCCTCCGAGCTCCAGCGCCGCAGCCGGCGCACGTGCGCGGCGGTTCCACGCCAGTCGCGGCGCGGCGCCTCGTCTCCTTTGCGGGTCGCCCGCGAAATGCGCTCGGCTGCCTGCAGCGCCGCCGTGAACAGACCGAAACATGCGCCGATGCCGAGAGCGGCTTGGCCGACGAGGCGCGCCGCCTCGCTGCTCTGTCCCGCGGCATACGCCGCGGCGGCGGCCGCGACGACGAGCGTCGCGACCAATGGAATCTTATGGATAAACATAGCGTCACCCTCGCTCGAGCGCGGAACGCGCATGCATTGAGTTTGCCTCCACCCAGTGTGCCGGCGGTTTGCCGGCATGCCGCTCGAGGCGGCCGTCAAATCCTGCCGAGCACGACGAGAATGATGACGATGAGCAGAATCAAGCCGATGCCGCCGGTCGGGTAATAGCCCCACCCGGAGCTGTAGGGCCACGTGGGCAGCGCGCCGATCAGCGCGAGCACGAGGATGATGAGAATTATGGTACCGATGCTCATGATGCGACCTCCTGGTTCTCGTTAGCGCTTCCTGAATGCCAGACCGGAGTGGCAATCGGCGTGCCAGAGCCCGTCGTTCAGCCTGACGCCACGTGTGCAGCGCACGGCTTTTCAACTTGCCCGATGGGGAGGGGGTATCCGGGCAAAATGCATTCCCCTGCGGTGCTCAAACCACGGTTCGGTTCGCCTCGGCAGCGGCACGGGCGTTGCACTCGGTACGGTCGACCGCATGTCGGGAGGAGACCGTCATGAGAATGCCATTGCTCGGATGCTTGGGCGCCGTGCTCGTCGCAAGCGCCGTATCGGCACAGACCGCCTCGCCGCAGACCGACCTGGTGGCGGCAGCGCAGGTCGTCGATCCGGCATCGAACCCGACGCTCGACCCTGCTCCGCAGGTCGGCCCGGCACCCGCGAATCCGCCCGCCGCCGACGTGCAGCCGCCGCCGATCCTTGATGCCGGCACGCAGCCGGCGCAGGCGGCACCCGCCGAACCCCCGCCGACGGTGCGATCAGCGCATCCGCTCCCGGCGGACCAAGTCCGAGCGCATCCGATCTTCGTCGCGCTCGACCGCGGTCACAAAGGCTATTTGAGCGAGGCCGACGCCTCGTCCAACGCCTGGCTCGAGCTGCACTTCAAAGAGTGCGATCTCGACCACGATGGGCGCCTGAGCGAGCACGAGACCGGCGCGTGCCTGGCCAAGGCGCCTGCACCCGAGCGCCGCTGACGGTATTTTTGCCGGCCCGCCTGCGAACGCGGACCGGCGCCACGCGCGCACGATCGTGTACAAGGATGTATGCGGTTGTGGCGCGGCTTTTTTCGGTAGCGTCGGGGGAACGCGACAAACGTTGTTGGGAAAATATCGAGTCGAGTGTCCATGGCTGAAAGTTCCGAAAAAGGCGTACGCACGCTGCTCGTCGACGACGAGCAGAACATCCTGCGCACGTTCCGTTATTGCCTCGAAGACGCCGGTCACCGCGTGAGCACGGCCTCCGACGCCGCTCAGGCCGAGGATCTCGTGCAGCGCGACGTATTCGATCTGTGCTTCCTCGATCTGCGACTCGGCGAAACGTCGGGGCTCGATCTGCTGCCCAAGCTCCATCAGTACGCGCCATGGATGAAGGTCATCATCGTCACCGCGCATTCCTCGATCGACAGCGCGCTCGATGCGATCCGCGCGGGCGCGGCCGACTACCTCGTCAAGCCCTGCTCGCCCGAGCAGCTGCGCATGGCGGCGAGCAAGCAGATCCGCGCACGCCGGCTCGAAGAACGCGTCGAAGCGCTCGAAAAGGACGAGTGGGCCGCCGCGAATGCGATGGACAGCGAATCGCCGTCGATGAAGAAAGTCATCGAGACCTTGCATCAGGTCGCCGACACCGATGCGATCGTGCTGATCCTCGGCGAAAGCGGCACGGGCAAAGGCATCGCCGCGCGCAGCATCCATTACCGCAGCCCGCGCGCGAAGGAACAGTTCGTCACCGTGAACTGCCCGTCGCTGTCCGCCGAGCTCCTCGAAAGCGAGCTGTTCGGCCACCGCAAGGGCGCCTTCACCGGCGCCACCGAGAACAAGCTCGGCCGCGTCGACCAGGCCGAAGGCGGCACGCTGTTCCTCGACGAAGTCGGCGACGTGCCCCTGGCGCTGCAACCGAAGCTGCTGCGCTTCATCCAGGATCGCGAATACGAACGCGTCGGCGATCCCGTCACGCGCCGCGCCAACGTGCGCATCATCGCGGCGACGAATCGCGATCTCGCGAAGATGGTCAAGGAGGGCCTGTTCCGCGAAGACCTGCTGTATCGGCTGAACGTGATCTCGGTGCACATGCCGCCGTTGCGCGAGCGCGTAGAAGACCTGCCGACGCTCGCCGAGAATTTCCTGCTGCGCTACGCGGCGAACTACCGGCGCCCCGCGCGCGCGTTCACGAAGGCGGCGCTCGAAGCGATCTGCGCCTATTCCTGGCCGGGCAACATCCGCGAATTGCAGAACGTCATCGAGCGCGCGGTGATTCTCTCGAGCGGCAACGAAGTGGACCTGGGCGCGCTCGCGCTGCCCGAGACCGCCGAGCGCCACGTGCGTCCGCGCATCGGCGATGCACTCAGCCTGGAGGAACTCGAACGCACCCATATCCGCGGCGTCATGGCGAACAGTCCGTCGCTCGAAGCCGCCGCTCGCACCCTCGGTATCGACGTCTCGACGCTCTACCGCAAGCGCAAGCAATACGGCCTGTAAGGCGGTGACGACCATGCGTCTGCGTCCGCGTCTTGCCCTGAGCCACGGGCTCATCGTCGTGTGGATGGTGCTCGTATTTCCCGTGGCGCTTTATGCGATCAACCGCCTGGCCAACCGCGCCGACGCGCTGATGTCGGCGGATCTCAACGCGATCGAGGCCGTCGATCGCATCCGCCAGGAGCTCGACACACGCCTCGCGGCGCTCATGCGCAGCGCGCTCACGCCGCCCGATCCGTCGGCAGCACGCGACGTGACGCCGCAATTCCCGCTGCACGCGCGCATCGAGGAGGCGCGGCCGCTGTTCAGCGAACCCGGGGAACGCGCCGCGTTCGCCGAATTCGAACGGCGCTATCTGCATTTCGAGAACGCGGTGGCGATCTGGCAGGCCGGACAGATGGCGCAGCCCCCGGCGCGCGAGCTGCCGGCCGCGGTCGACGATCTCCACTCGTCGCTGCTGCGTCTGCGCGACGCCAAGAACGCGGCCCTCTGGGATGCCGCGAAATGGACGCGCGAGTACGCACGCAACATGCTGTTCTTGCTGTTCGCGCTCGGGCTGCTCGCGCTGCTCGTGGGGCTGCTCGGCACGCTGCGCGTGATGCGCGGCATCTTGGAACCCGTGGAACGCCTGAGCGGCATGGTCCGGCGCATGAGCGAGGGCGATTTCGACATCGCTTACCGCGGCGGCTCGGTCGACGAGTTCAACCGGCTCGAGCGTCATTTCGAGGCGATGGCCCAAGCCCTCAAGCGGTTCCGCGAAACCAATCTCGACCGTTTGCTCATGGAGCAACGCCGCACCGACGCGGTGCTCGACAGCATCGGCGACGGGCTCGTGATTTTTTCCGAGGTCGGGCGCATCGAGCGCATCAATGCAGTGGCCGAGCGCCAGCTCGGCCTCAGAGGCCAGGCCATCGGGCTCGCCTGCGAAGACGTCGGCGATCCCGGCATCGGCGAGCGGGTGCGCGAGGTGCTCGCGCATGGCGAGCCGAGCGGCGCGACCGACGCCGAATTCGAGTTCGATTGCGACGGCGACTCGCGACTTCTCGCCTACTCGCTGCACCGCTTCGTCGAAAGCGAAAGCGGCCGACCGGGCGTCGTCATGGTGCTGCGCGACGTCACCGCGCAGCGCGAGTTCGACAAGATGCGCAGCGAGTTCGTGATGCGCGCCTCGCATGAACTGCGGACGCCAATCACGAGCATTCGCATGGGTCTCGGCCTGCTCGGCGAGAAACTCGCGTTCCCGCCGGGCTCGCGCGACGCCGAGCTCTACGACACGATCCAGCAGGAATTGACGCGCATGGTCGCGCTGCTCACGGACCTGCTGGACCTCTCGCGCTTGCGCGCCGGCGCACACACGATGGAACGCGTGCCCACCGACATCGCCGGCGTGCTGCTCGACGCGCGCACACGCTTCCAGCTCGCCGCAGAGCAGGCGAAAATCGTGCTCGACACCCAAATCGAAGACGACCTGCCGCGCTTGTCTCTCTCGCGCACGGCGTTCGATCGCGTGCTCGACAATCTGATCGGCAACGCGCTCCGGCACACGCCCGCGGGCGGTGGCATCAAGCTCTCCGCGCACCGCGCCGACAAGTGCGTCGCGATCGAAGTGGAAGACACCGGCCCCGGCATTCCGTATGCGCAGCAGGCGTTGATTTTCCAGCCGTTCGTGCAAGTCGGCAACAAACGGGGCGGCGCGGGACTCGGCCTCGCCATCTGCAAGGAGATCGTGCAACAGCACGGCGGCGGCATACGCGTTTCGTCGATGCCGAAACAAGGCACGACGTTCACGATCGTCTTGCCGGCGTGAGCTCGGCAGCGTCGTCAAGCGGAAGCCGCTTCGGCTGCTGAGTGAACTATTCAGCAAAATTCACAAGTACAAAAAAGACCGATAAAAAGACCAAAAAAAGCCCCGCCGCGCGAGGGCGGCGAGGCCATAAAACCGCTCGAGACGGAAACGCGCGGTCAGCCGCCGCCGTCCTTCTTGTCTTTGTCCTTGTCCTGCCGCTGCTCGTCCTGATCCTTCTTCGGCGGAGTCTTGGATTGCGACTCGGACCGCGGCATCTCGCTGCGCGACTGCGGGTTCTGCGCCTTGTGCTGCTCCGCCAGCGTCGTGCGGCGCTGCTGTTCGCTCGTTGCGTTCGCGCTGCCGCGCTGCTCGGACGACGTGGCCTGCGCGTGACGCTGCTCGTTCGCGTTCATGCCGCCGCGCTGTTCGGACGAGGTGGTCTGCGCTTGACGCTGCTCGGGCTGCTGGCTGCGCTCATGCGTCTGCTGACGAGCCTGCTGTGTCTGCTGCTGATTCGTCATCGAGGTGCCTTCCGTGGCACGCGGGGTCGCCTGATGCTGCGCCGTGTTGCGCTCGACGTTGCGGTTCTCCTCGGTCGTGCGGTTGCGGTCCTCGGTCATCCCTTGCGACGTCTGCTGCTGTGTGCGCGCTTGTGCGCGCTCCGCGCCACCTTGCGGAATCGGCGGCGCACGGTCGACGTGTGGGCGCGGCGGCGCATGATGTTCGGCAACATGGCCGACGAAGCGCGTGCGTTCGGCGAACCACGGCCGATCGTGGTAGTGCGCACCCCAGTACGCGTCGAGCGAGAAGCTCACGACGGGGATGCCGATGCGCGGACCGGCTTCGACGATGAATACGGGCTGGTTGTTGTATTCCTCTTCGAGGAAGGTGCCGGGTACCCAGCCGCGATCGGCATTGACGGTGACGTCGCACCACGTATAGCCGTCGATGCAACCATGAATGTCGACCGGTGTGCCCGCGTTGAGTTCGGTGATCTGCGGATAATCGGTGTCGGGTCCGGCCTGCAGCGACACGTCGTCGACGACGTAGCCTTCGACGGCCCAAGCACCCAGTGGAGCGGCGATTGCGAGCGCCGCGAAGATTCCTGCCAAGCGTTTCATGCGCGTCCCTCCTTGTGACGGTGGTACTCGCCGCACAATGCACCCGGCAAGCTGAAAGTTGCTTGAATTGGCGCGTTCTGGCGGCCGCGAGCGTTCACCAAGCGCGGCCGTACTGCACCGGGGGCGTGATCGTCACGCCGAGCTCCTTCGCCGCGCGGCGCGGAAAATACGGATCGCGCAGAAGCTCGCGCGCCATGATGATGAGGTCGGCGTCTCCGCGCGCGAGGATCTCTTCGGCCTGCTGCGCCGTCGTGATGAGACCGACCGCGCCGGTGGCGATGTCCGCCTCGCGGCGGATGCGTGCCGCGAACGGCACCTGATAACCGGGTGCGACCGGGATGGACGCGTGCGGTGCACTGCCGCCCGAAGACGTATCGATGAGATCGACTCCGTCCGCCTTGAGCCAGCGCGCGAGCTCGACGCACTCGTCGATGTCCCACCCGCCCGGCACCCAGTCGGTGGCGGATACGCGCACGAACAGCGGGCGCGGCGGCGGCCACTCGCGGCGTACCGCGGCGATCACCTCGCGCAGCAGGCGGGCGCGGTTCGCGAGCGCGCCGCCGTACTCGTCGTCGCGCACGTTGCTGAGCGGCGACAGGAATTCATGCAGAAGATATCCATGCGCTGCGTGCACCTCGACGACGCCGAAACCCGCTTCGCGCGCACGCCGCGCCGATGCGGCGAAATCCACAATGACTTTTTGTATACCAGCCGTGTCGAGCGCGGTCGGCATGGGATATGCGCCGTCGAACGCGATGGCGCTCGGCGCCACCGGAATCCACGCCGCGGGGCCGACGACCGCCTTGCCGCCGCGCCAGGGCACCTCGGTGCTGCCCTTGCGTCCGGCGTGGGCGAGCTGGATGCCCGGCACGGCGCCCTGGGCGCGCACGAACGCAGCGATGCGCGCCCAGGCGCGTTGCTGCGCCTCGTTCCAAAGACCGGTATCGTGCGGCGAGATGCGTCCCTCGGGCGAGACCGCCGTCGCCTCGGTGAACACGAGGCCGGCGCCGCCGACCGCGCGGCTGCCGAGATGCACGAGGTGCCAATCGTCGGGCACGCCATCGGTGGCCGAATACTCGCACATCGGCGAGACGACGATGCGATTGCGCAGCACGACGTCGCCGAACCGTACCGAATCGAAAAGATGCATGGAAGCTCCCGGCGAAAGGCCCACTTTATGCTTTTTCGCACGCCTCTCAAGCGGCCGCGGCGCCGCCGCATGCGTCGCTCGCGCGTAGCGCATTGTATACATTTATTTTTTGCACAAAACCCGGCCTGAATGAAGGCTGCGTTAAGGGCGAGGTTCAGAACGAATTCAGCGCGCTCCGCCTAGGTTCGGGTGGCACTATGCAAGAGGGATGGTCCCTCGAGGAGGTCGCATATGAAACGCATCAGTCAAGCCGCCATCGCCGCCATCGCGCTGACGCTTGCCGGTTCGGCATTCGCCCGTTACGGCGAAGGCCCGTACTACTTCGACAGCGCTCGCGTGGTGCGAGTGGACCGCATCATCGAGCCGGGCAGCGAGCCCGTAAGCCGCGAGGAGTGCTGGCAGGAGCCGAGCGATGCGTCCGGTACCACGCGCGAATCGCAGGTGTTCGAACGCACGCACGTCGACAACGACGGCGTGGTCCGCAACGACATCGTCCAGGTGCGCAGCGAAGAGCCGCAATACGTGCAGAAGTGCCGCATCCGCACCGAATACGCCGACGCGTCGAAGGTGCTGGGCTACGACGTGGTGTTCCGCTATCACGGCGAGGATTTCCACGATCGCATGAACCACGATCCGGGAACGCAGGTGCGCGTGCGCGTGCAGGACGGCTACGTGCAGCTTGCCGAATAAACCCGAGTCGCTTTCCCTTGACGGGATTTCCCGGGAGCCTCAGACGAGGCTCCCATTTTTTTCCACAAATATAAAAGTGGTTCGTCAAAGCAGCCGCATGAGCTCCGGCATGATCGGCAGCTTGCGCACGCGAACGGTCGTTGCCGCATAGATGGCGTTGGCGAGCGCGGGTGCGGCGCTCGGGACGCCGATCTCGCCGGCGCCGCTCGGCTCTTCGGTCGATTCGACGATCGCCACTTCGACCTCCTGCGGCGCCTGCGCCATGTGCAACAACGGATAGTCCGTGAAATTGTGCTGTTGCACCTGCCCGTCCTTCACGGTGACGGCGAGATTGAGCGCGGCCGAGATGCCGTCGATCGTGCCGCCCATCATCTGCGCTTCGAGGCCGAGCGGATTGACGACGCGGCCGACATCGACGGCGCACACGGCGCGATGGATCACGAGCTCGCGGCCCTCGACGGACACCTCGAACGCGTGCGCGGCGTAGCCGCCGAACGTGAAATGACACGCGACGCCGATGCCGTGCCCGTCCGTGCGCTTCTCCCTCCAGCCGATCTTCTCGGCCGCGAGCTTGAGCACACCCGCGAGCCGCCCGGTGTCCATGAACGGTCCACCGTAGTCGGCGTACGGAATCTTGCGCGGGTCGCCGAGCATCTCGAGCCGCAACGCGACGGCGTCCTGTTTCGTCGCGACGGCGATCTCGTCGATGAAGCTCTGCACCGCAAACGCGTGGAAGGTGTGGATCGGGCCGCGCCACCAGCCGCGCGGCATGCCCGAAGGCACGCCGTAGAACGTTTTTTCGAGATTGGCGACGAGCCCCGCCGGAAAATCGCTGGGCTCGATGCAGCCGACGTAGAGTGGACGATCCTTCATGCCGGCGTCGCGATAATTGCGCGGCGTCGCCGCGCAACGGTGCGACCAGCTCGTGATCTTCTTCTTGCGGTCGAGCGTGGCGCTCAGCGCGTGCACGCCGAAGGGCCGGTAGAAATCGTGTTGGAGATCGTCCTCGCGCGTCCATACGAGCTTCACGGGCTTGCCGCCCGCTGCCTTGGCGATGAGCACGGCCTCGGCGACGAAGTCGTTCTTGAGCCGCCGTCCGAAGCCGCCGCCCGCGCGCGTGAGGCGGATCTCGATGTCCTTGCGTGGAATGCCGGTGAGCCGGCTGATGGTTTGCGAGGCGCTGCCCGGGCTCTGCAGCGAGGCAATGAGCAGGGCCTTGTCCTTGTCGATCGCGATCGTGGCGCCCGGCGGCTCCATCGTCGCATGCGCGAGGAACGGCATCTCGTAGCGCGCGTCGACGCGGCTCGCCGCCTGCTTGCGCGCTTTGGCGACGTCGCCGTCCTTGCGCACGCTGACGCCGTTTTCGTCCTTGTCGAGGAGCTCGTTCGCCTTGGCCGCGAGCGCGCTCGTCGACTCCGCGGCCCACGGGCCGGGTTTCCACGTCACCTTGAGCTTCTCGCGGCCTCTGAGCGCAGCCCACGTGTTTTCGGCGAGTACGGCGACACCGGTCGCGAGCGCGCCGTCGATGGGCTCGTCGGGCTTCGGCCCCGGGATCACGACGACGTCCTTGACGCCCGGCACCTTGCGCGCGTCGCTGTCGTCGATCTTGTCCACCGTGCCATCCAAAAGTGGACAACGTAGCATCACCGCCACGAGCGCTTCGGCGAGATAGGTGTCGGCGCCGAATTCGGCGCGACCCGTGACGATGTCGCGCGCATCGACCGTGCGCGTCGGCTGGCCGACGATCGTGAACGTATCCGGCGACTTGAGCGGCACCGGGTCCTTCGGCGGATCGAGCGCCGCGGCGCTCGCGGCGAGTTCGCCGTAGTCGAGCGTCGTGCCGTCGGGCGCGACGACCTTGCCCGCTTCGGTGCGCAGCTCGCCCGCCGGACGGTTGAGCTTCGCGGAGGCGGCCACGAGCAGCAGCCAGCGCGCCACGGCGCCGGCCTGGCGCAGATCCTTCCAGCCGCTCGGGATGTTGTCGCTGCCGCCCGCGCCCTGGTCGCCGTACTTGTTCGACGGACCGGCATCGGTTTCGACGTAGCCGTACGGCAATTGCTCGACGCGCACGCGCTTCCAGTCGACGTCGAGTTCCTCGGCGATGAGCATCGGCAGCGAGGTCTTCACGCCCTGGCCGATTTCGCAGCCGCGCGCGCCGATGATCACGTCGCCGTTCCTCTCGATGCGCACGAAGGGGCCGATCTGCGGCACCTCTTCTTGCGCACCGAGGTAATGCAGCGCCTGCTGCGCGAAGCCCGGGCGCCAACCGACGAGCAGTGCGCCCGACGCCGCCGCGCCCACGAACAGGAATTGACGGCGCGAAAGCGGCCCGCTCATTTTTTCGTGCCGCCTTGCATGGCGTCCGCGGCGCGCTTGATTGCCTTGCGGATGCGCGGATAGGTACCGCAGCGGCACAGGTTGCCGATCTTGGCGATGTCGGCGTCGGTCGGATGCGGCGTGTGCCGCAGCAGGTCGACCGCGGCTAGGATCTGCCCGGCCTGGCAGTAGCCGCATTGCGCGACGTCCTCGTCGATCCACGCCTGCTGCACCGGATGCAGTTCCGCGCTCGCGAGGCCTTCGATCGTCGTCACGTCATGGCCGCTCGCGACCTTCACGGGCGTCAGGCACGCCCGCTGCGCCTTGCCGTCGACGAGCACCGTGCAGGCGCCGCAATAGCCGATGCCGCAGCCGTATTTCGTGCCGGTCAGCCGCAGCACGTCGCGTAGATACCACAGGAGCGGCATGTCCGGATCGCCCTCGTGGTAGTAGTTCTTGCCGTTGATGCGCAGCGGCACCGTTTTCTCGGCGGCGCTCGGCGAAACGGGCGGCTCGGGCGTGGGTTTGCTGCGGCGGACGGGCGTGGTCGGCATGGTGGGCTCGCGATCGATCGCGCTATTTTGCCTGAAACGGCGCCCGCTGCTCAGCCGGTTCGCCGACGCGAGCCGTCGGCTCGGCGCATCATCCGTCGCAGCCGGCGGCGTCGCGCGCCAGGCGATCGGCCGCCTGCTGCTCGAGGTAAGGATTGCCGAGGCCGAGCAGTTTGAGCACCGGATTGCTCGCGATGCGCTCGCCGAGACTCAAATCGCGCTTGAACGCAGTGGCAAAGCGCGTGCGGCGGCAGTGCAGAAGATTGTGGCCGCGCGACATGACCTCGGCGGCGGTGGCGGGCGATTCCGGCGCAGGGAGGGCAGGCATCAGGATGGCGCCATCCGGTGCGAACAACCGCGGCAACGCGGCAATGCCCTGCTGCGGGGGTGGCGCCGGCGGCTGGTCCGCAAGCACCGGCGGCCCGGACTTGCGCACAGTAGCCGAACGGCTCGGCGTCGCGCGGAATAAAGGTGTCGGAAGCGGCGGTTCGGGAAGCATCTCGATCCAGTTCACGCGTACCGGCGCTACGTCGGCCGCGGGCCGCGGGCGGCTTGGCAGACGCACGACGAGCAACGCGGCCAGCGCCGCCAGCAGCACGGCAGCCAGCGCGCCGATGCGCAAGCTCCGTGGTGCCGCCGCGACGCGGTGCGTCAGCCGGTCTATCGCCCGGTCGCGGATATCGTCGCACCATGCGGCAAGCTCGCCATCGGCCGTAGCGGCTTCGCCGATTGTTTCCTGCATCACCGCGTTCCCTGGAATCGCAACGTCGCGGGAGCCTAGCCGCCGTCGCGTAAACCGCGGGTTAACCCGGCGGTGCGGCAGGTCTCGCGCGGAAGATTGCACGTGCGGCGTCGCCACTTGACCTGCCCACGCGAAAGGAGAAGGCTGTAAGCCCCGCAACGCAATCGATCAGGTTACGGAAAGAGGATTGCAGCCATTTGATAGCGTGCGGCCGACGACGGCCGCCTCGCGATCTTCGCCCCGGGAACGACGGGCAAACACAAAGGAGACAGCGGTCATGGCCTACACCACCGAAGGCATCCGAAACATCGCGCTCGTCGGCCACTCGGCCGCGGGCAAGACCACGCTGTTCGAGGCCCTGCTGCACGCGGGCGGCGTGATCCAGACACCCGGCTCCGTCGAGCGCGGCACCACGGTCTCCGATTACGACCCCATGGAAAAAGAGCGAAAACAGTCGCTCAACACAGTGATCGCCTCGATCGACCACGGCGATTGCCACATCAACCTCATCGACACGCCCGGCGCCGCCGATTTCCGCGGCCCGACGCTCAGCGCGCTCGCGGCGGTGGAAACCTGCGCGATCGTCGTCAACGCGCACAACGGCATCGAATACGGCGCGCAGCGCATGATGGACTACGCCAAAGCGCGCGGCCTCGCCCGCGTGCTCGTCGTCAACAAGATCGACGGCGGCAATTGCCGGGCGCTCGTCGAGCAACTGCGCGAGACGTTCGGCTCCGAATGCCTGCCGATCAACCTGCCCGCGCAGGACGGCAAGAGCGTCGTCGACTGCTTCTTCAAACCCGAGGGCGTGGCCGATTTCTCGACCGTCGCCGAAGCGCACCAGCGCATCATCGACCAGGTCGTCGAGATCAACGAAACGGTCATGGACCACTTCCTCGACAAAGGCGAGGACGGGCTCTCGGGCCAGGAGCTGCACGACGCGTTCGAGCAGTGCCTGCGCGAAGGGCATCTCGTGCCGATCTGCTTCGTATCCGCGCGCACGGGCGCGGGCGTGCGCGAATTCCTGCAGCTCGCCGAGCGCCTGCTGCCGAATCCGAAGGAAGGCAATCCTCCGCCGTTCGTCAAAGGCACGGGCGCGGCCGCGACGCCGATCGAGGCCGTCTCCGACCCCGCCAAGCACGTAATCGCCGACGTGTTCAAAATCGTCAACGATCCGTTCGTCGGCAAGCTCAGTGTGTTCCGCGTCTACCAGGGCACAGTGAAGAAGGATACGCAGCTTTTCATCGACGACGGCAAGAAGCCGTTCAAGGTCGGACACCTGTTCAAGCTCAAGGGCAAGGACCACATCGAGATCGAGCAGGCGATTCCGGGCGACATCGCGGCCGTCGCGAAAGTCGAGGAAATCCACTTCGACGCCGTGCTGCACGATTCGCACGACGAAGACCAGATCCATCTGAAGCCGCTCGATTTCCCGCAGCCGATGTTCGGTCTCGCGGTCGAGCCCGCGCACAAGGGCCAGGAGCAGAAGCTCGCGCAATCGCTGCACAAGCTCGCCGAAGAAGACCCGTGCTTCCGCTTCGAGCACAACAAGGAACTCAACGAATCGGTCGTGCGCGGCCTCTCCGACCTGCACCTGAAACTCATGCTCGAGCGCATGAAGGAGCGCTACGGCGTCGAAGTGAAGACGCGCCCGCCCAAGATCGCGTACCGAGAAACGATCGCCGGCCGGGCCGAAGGCCATCATCGCCACAAGAAGCAGACCGGCGGCGCGGGCCAGTTCGGCGAAGTGTTCCTGCGCGTGGAACCGCTCTCGCGCGGCTCGGGCTTCGAGTTCGTCGACGAAGTGAAAGGCGGCACGATCCCGAACCAATTCATCCCCGCCGTCGAAAAAGGCGTCCGCCAAGTGCTCGACCACGGCGCGATCGCCGGCTATCAGATGCAGGACCTGCGCGTCGTCGTCTACGACGGCAAGTACCACCCCGTCGACTCGAAGGAAATCGCCTTCGTCACCGCGGGCAAGAAAGCCTTCCTCGATGCCATCTCGAAAGCGCGCCCGCAGCTGCTCGAACCGATCGTCAACCTGGATGTCTTCGTGCCCGACGCCCACATGGGCGACGTCACGGGCGGCCTGGCGAGCAAGCGCGCCCGCATCAACGGCACGGATTCGGCCCGCGGCGGCGAAATCGTCATCAAGGCGCAAGTGCCTCTAGCCGAAGTCACCGACTACCAGACCGAGCTCAAGGCCATGACCGGCGGCCAGGGCCGCTACGCGATCGAGTTCAGCCACTATGATCCGGTGCCGCCGCAGGTGCAGAAGCAGTTGGCGGAGGCGTTCAAGCCGAAGGTGGAGGAGGAGTAGTGGCCGACTTCGCATGGCTTGTCGACGAGTGGCATGGACTATCAAGTCCGGCCGCCTCTTGTCGTATGTGGCAAGCCTCACTCGTTTTGTTTTTGGAGAAATCGGCGATTGACAGAGGTTCAGATTGGATTGCGGAATTCACAAGATTCGCGGAAACACAGACGCCCGTTTTTCAATTCTTTTTCTCACCTTCCGTGAAGGGGGATCCACAAATCCTCTTCGTGCGAGCTGATATTTAGGCCGGTGTCATGAAGCGATTTGCACCCAGCTTTGTATTCCTTTTCTATATGCTCGCGACTGCGGTTCCGACTGTCCATGCGCGGAATATTTCTTTTCAAACGGGCTCCGATTTGAAGAGATTTGTCGATGAATGGGCCAGTATGTCTACGAAAGAATTGAGTATAGATGAGCGCGAGGACGTATCATTCTTGCAAGGATACGTCGCCGGGACATTCGACAGCATGTATGGCCAATTTTGCCCACCTGCGACGTTCGGCGTTGATCAAGCGCTCGGAGTTATCCAAACGTATCTCGATGGACATTCAGACCAGTGGCGTAAGAATCGAGCATGGCTGATCCACCAAGCGCTACTAAGTGCATTTCCATGCGCAGGAACCTAAGGCTTGGACATCGATCTCGTGGTCGAATCGATTCGGCATCCGGCGAATGTCCGTTGATCTCGCAAACCGGCACGCATAGTCCTCCGCGAACCGCGTAACCTTCCCCGTCAACGTCACACCGAGTTAAGAGAACTCCACGTTGATTCGACGGCACGCCGGAATGTGCTTGGTGGCAGGTCGCCAAGCGATTCGTGCGGCCGCTGTTCGTTGTATTTCACGAGCCAATCGGCGGTG
>DASRGX010000231.1:0-22687 GCA_035650835.1 Rudaea sp.
GTGTCTTGAGCGGATTCATTGCCGATACCGAGTTGGCCGGAATCGTTTCGCCCCCAGCACAGGACGCTACCACTCACCAGCGCACAACTATGGGAATCGCCGGTGGCGACTGAGGTCGCGCCGCTGGTGATGCCGGCAACCTGTACGGGCACATTCGAACTTTGGCCGGTGCCATCGCCTAGCGCCGCGTAGCCCCAACACTTTACTGCACCACCCAGCACGGCGCAGGCATGGTCGTCTCCAGTGGCGATGGATGTCGCGCCGCCCACCCCGGACACCGGCGTTGGAAGGGTGCGATTGCTTGTATCGCCGACACCAAGGCGACCTTCGTAGTTCAGACCCCAACAATAAGTATTTGTCGCTGTGGCGGCGCACGTGTACCTTTCGTACGCCGAAATCTGGATGACACCGCTCAGAGCGCTGATTCTTACTGGAATGTGTCTATCGGTCGTATCGCCCAATCCGAGCTGTCCTTGGTTGCCGCCCCAGCACCACATCGTTTTGTCGTTGAGCAGCGCGCACGTGTGAAACCTGCCGAGGGCGATAGCCGTCGCTGGAAGAGGAAGGCCTGCAACACGCTGGGCCGTATCATGGCTGACCGTCGTGCCATCTCCCAACTGCCCGTAGGCGTTGTCGCCCCAGCACATCACTGCGCCGTCGCTGCGTAGCAGGCAAGCGTGAGTGGGGCCGACCGCAACGCTCGTGACCGCGGTCGCCGCCGCTGCCGCGGTCGCGAACGGGCAGCAAGCGGCCAGGACTAAGAAGAGAACGCGCAACCGCATCTCGAATCTCCATATCTCGTCGAAAGCCGACGTCCTATATGCGCTGCTCTATGGCGTTTCCCGCCAGACGCGCCCGCTCGCTCGCGACGGCGTTTGGGCGTACGATCCGACGTATACAGGGGTATCGGCGCGTGGGGAATCGCGCCGCAGCAGGGGTGACGGCCATGTCCAACGACATGTCCTTTTTGGTGACGGGCGGCGGGCTCGCGGGTCCGTTGTTCGAATCGCCGCGCGCGGATCCTGGCGCCGCGCCAGACGGCGAACTGCGCGCCGGAAGCCGGCTCGGCATCTACGAGATCGTCGAAGTCGTCGGGCGCGGCGGCAGCTCGATCGTGTACAGCGCTCGTCGCCGCGACGGCGCATTCGAGCAGCTCGTCGCGCTCAAGATATGCAGCGGCAGCGCGGAGACGCTCGAGTACGCGCGCCGCGAGCGCGACGTGCTCGCGCGGCTTGGACATCCGAACATCGCGCGCATCTTCGACGGCGGCGAGGCGGGACCTGAGGCGTTGTGGTTCGCGATGGAGCTCGTCGACGGCTTGCATCTCGATGAGTACACGCATGCGCACGCCTGCGACTGGCGCGCGCGGCTGCGCCTTCTGCGCACGATTTGCGACGCCGTACATCACGCGCACCAGCAGCTCGTGCTGCATCGCGATCTCAAGCCGTCCAACGTGCTTGTGAGCGACGACGGCCACGTGAAGCTCGTCGATTTCGGCATTGCAGCCGCTCCGGCAGGCGCCGGGCCTTCGGCGGAACCTGCCGTGCCCGGCCCGTTCACGCCGGGCTACGCCAGTCCGGAGCAACTATGCGGCGCGCCCGTGGGGGTGCCGTCGGACATCTATCAGCTCGGCTTGTTGATCGAAGCGCTGTTCCCCGAGGCAGCCGATCCATTGCGGATGCCGTACAGCAGACGACGTCGGTTGCCTCGCTCGGCAGATCGTCAGGATGTGCCGAGCCTCGTCATCGACAACATCGCGGCGGTCGTCCGCAAGGCGACGGAACTCGATCCCGCGGATCGCTACGCCTCCGCCGCCGCAGTCGCGGCCGATCTCGAGCGCGTCGTCGCGATGGAACCGGCGCGGGCAGGCCGTTGGTCGCGCCGCGAGCGATTCGCGTTCCTCGTGCGGCGCAATCCCGTCGCGGTGCGTACCGGCGTGCTGCTCGGGATCTTGGTCGTGCTCGTGACGAGCGTCCTGGTGGGGAACATCGTGCATTACACGCAAGCGCTGCGCGCGGAGCGCGATCATGCGGAGCAGGCGGCCGGCGATGCGCGCGTCGCCGGGCAGGTGCTCGACAATCTCTTCGCGACCGTTTCGTCCCTCGACGGTTCCAGCCGGCGCGATGCGGCCCTGATCGTGATGGACGCGGGCGTCGACAACGCGATGCGTCGCCTCGCCGATGCGCCTCGACAGCGGGCGATCGCCGCGCGCACGCTCGCCAAGACGTACCTCGACTTCAATGCAGCGGACAAGGCACAGGCGCTGATCGACGCGACGCTCGGTTCGCTCGATCGCGACGCGCCGGAACTCTCACGCGAGCGCGCACAGCTCCGGTTGATTCGAGCGCGAATCGCTGCCGCGCATCAGCAGCTCGACGCTGCCCAGGCGGACATCGACGCGGCGGATGCGCTCTTCCGACGGCAGCCGGGCGACGCACTCGATCGCGCCGAATTCGAGGCCGTTCGCATCACGCTGCTCGAGCAGGGCGGTCGATTCGAAGAGGCAGCGAAACGGCGCGACGCGTTGATCGACGTCTTGCGCAAGGACGAGGGCGAAGTCCATGCGTTGCTCGCAGAGCAGCTGCTGATTCGCGCACGCACGCTGCGTCGGCACAACGACTTCAATGGCGCGCACCGGGACGACGCCGAGGCGCACGCGATCCTGGTGCGGCAATTCGGACCCACAAGCCGACAAGCCTTGCACGCCGAGCGCGATTTGATCTGGAACGATCTTCAACTCGGACAGGCCGAAGAAGCCGAACGTTTGCTCGAAGTACAACGTTCCGCGGTCGCGGCGAGCTTCGGCGAGCGATCGGCCGAATACGCCGATGTGCTCAGCTACTCGGGTATCGTGGAAAACTCGCGTAAACGCCATGAAGCGGCGCTGGCTTACTTCCAGCAGGCGGTCGAAATCGAGAGCCGCATCGAATCCGGCTCGACCGCTCTCGCGGACTACGAACACAACCTAGCCGACGAATGGCTGGAGTTGAACACGCCTGCGGAAGCGCTGCCGCTCTATGAACACGCCTTGGCGATCCGGCGCAAACGCTTCCCTGAAAACCATCCGTCGATTGCGATCACGCTGCTGCAGATGGCGCGCGCCGACTGCAAGCTCGAGCACTATGGATCGGCCGACCAGGAATTCGCGGATGTGCGCAACCGCATGGCGAAACTTTATTCGGAGGGGCATCCGCACATCGTCACTGCGGTGGGCGCACAGCTAGGATGCCTGCTGCGCCAACGGCGTACGACCGAGGCGCGCCGCGTGTTCGACGAAGCGTTTCCTGCCGCCAAGCGCAGCGCACTCAGACCTGCCGAACGCGATCGAATCGCCGCGCTGGAACGAGATATCGTCGCCGCCGAGAATCCGCGCTGATCGCTCCGATCACGCCACCTGCGCAGTGCGTGCCTTGCGCGCGTGCTGGCCGACCAAGTTGTAGAGCGGATACATTTCGGTCTCGTTGCGCTGGCGGTATTCCTTGAGCGCCTTGGCCACGTGCTCGGCCGAAGCGACGACGTCGCTGCCCGTACGCAGATCGCGCACGAGCTCGTCGAAGCGGCGCAAGACGCGGCGTGCGAGACCGAGCATGACGAGGCGCGACTGCCAGAACAAACGACGCGCGATCGGGTCGGGCGAGAGGCCGCGGGCGATCACCGGATAGAGCTTGAGCGACTCGGTGTGGCGCAGCTTGTGCAGCCGATCGGCGCAATCGCGCACTTCGCGCTCGGCGACGGCGGCATCGTCCTCGATGCGCCGCATGACGGCCTCGAACTGCGCCGTCAGTTCGTCGTATCGCGCGACGAGATGCCCGACGAGCGCGGGATCGAACTGCACGGGCGTGTTCCAGGTCAAGGCGATCCCGGAAGGCGACGCGCCGAGCGCGCCTTCGAGCGCCTGCATGGCCTTGGTGAGCTTGAACATCGCAAATCTCCTCTGCGCCGAGTTTCCGGCGCGGCAAGGCCCTGTTCCGTCCCGCGAAAAGTAGATCAAGGCGGCGGCGTTCGTTCGTGACGCAACGCACAGAAAACCGCCGTTTGCGACCGGCGCGCGACCAACGGCAAAATTCGGCTCGCGACAGGCGCGCGCCTGGCTCCGGGACCGGTCGAGTCCGCCGCGGCGACACTTGGTACAACGTTGTCATGAAGCTACACTCGGCGCCTGGTCCGAGGAAGGAGACTATGAATCCGACGACACGGCTTTCGCCCGAATGGCGCGATTGGATCGCGCACAACCTGGCGCGCGGCTGCGAGCCGAAGGCGCTGATCGCCGACATGATCCGGGCAAGCTTCGATCCCGATTTCGCCAGTTCCGCAGTGCTCGGCTTCATCAAGCAGGGCAGCGGAGGCGCAGCGCCCGCCGCAACCGCTTACGTGTACGAGACGCCGCGCCTCGCGCCGGGCAATCTCATAAGCACGCCCGACCGCGACATCCGCGTGACCATGCGCGTGGAGCGGCCCGTCGTCGCCTTCCTGGACAATGTGCTCAGCGAAGAGGAGTGCGACGAGCTCGTGCGGCGGTCCGCGGACAAGCTCGAACGCTCGACGATCGTCGATCCGGCGAGCGGCGTGCACGAAGTGATTCCCGATCGAACGAGCGACGGCACGTTCTTCCCGCTCAACGCCGACCCGTTCATCGCACGGCTGGATCGGCGCATCGCTGCGCTCATGAACATGCCCGTCGACAACGGCGAGGGTTTGCAAATCCTGCATTACCGCACGGGCGGCCAGTACACGCCGCACTACGATTACTTCCCGCCGGATTATCCCGGCAGCGGCACGCATATCGCCAACGGCGGCCAGCGCGTGTCGAGCCTCGTGATGTATTTGAACGACGTCGAGGAGGGCGGCGCGACCGTCTTCCCCGAGCTCAAACTCAAGGTCGGTCCGAAGAAGGGCGGGGCCGTGTACTTCGAGTATTGCAACAGCAAGAACCAAGTCGATCCGCTCACGCTGCACGGCGGCATGCCCGTGCTCAAGGGCGAGAAGTGGATCGCGACGAAGTGGATGCGCCAACGCCGCTACGCGCTCGCGCCGACGGCAACGGCCTGAAAGAAGCACCCGGCCGGTGCTGTCCGGCCGGGTGAAGGCAAGGCGTGAGCCTCGCTGGGGAGAACGCCGTTGCTAGCGTCCGAGGTCCGATAGGAACCGCTTGGTGTATTGCACGGGCGTCGTGCTCGGCACCGAGTTGCAGGTGGCCGATGCCGAACCTCCGCCGCACGGCGTATCGCGGTCGAGCGACCAAAAATGCAATCCCGCCATGCCGTGCGAAGCGGCGTAGCTCACGATCGTGTCGACATCGGCGATCGTGAACGTTTCTGTGTTGACATCGTTGACGCCGATCATCGGGGTGAGCTCGATGCGGTTCGCCGGAATGCCGTAGGTGTGCTCGAGGTTCGTCGCCGCCTGGATCGCCGACTGTCCCATCTGGCACGCGCCTCCCGAGACGACGCAAACCCCTGAGGAAGGCCCGCCGTAGTCCATGACCATGAGATTGATCGTGTAGTTGGCCAGGTTGTGCGACTGGATCGCCTTGACGACGCTGTCGCCGAGCGAGTTGAGGCCGCCGTAGCTTCCGTCCGAGGCCGCGAGCGTCGCCAGCGTGAACGAGAACCGCAGGTTCGGGTACTGGCTCTCGGCCCAGGCCACTTGGGCGACGAGATTGCTGATGTCGCTCGCGGTCTGGCCGCCTTCGATGTCGAAATCGACGCCGACCATGTGCGCCGACATGTAGGTGTTGATGAAGGTCTGCATGCCGGATTGGCTCGAGCACGTGAAGGTGCCCGCTTCACCGCCCGTCGAGACGACGTAGTCGACGCCTGCGTTCGACAACGCCTGGATGTTCGCCGCGGCGAAGCCGGTGCGCGTGACGCCGCCCCAGTTCTCGCTGCCGCATTCGCCCGTCGCGAAGGCGAGCGTGATCGCGCCGAGATTCGGCACGGTCGTCGAGACGAGGCTGCCTGACCCTACGACGGGAATCGTGGAGCCCGTGATCGCCGTCTGCATCACGTCGGTGTTCCAGTTCAGATTGATCGTGATGTCCTTGTACGGGCTGAACAGCAGGCCCGGCGACGGAGTCGGTGTCGGCGTGGGAGTGGGCGTCGGCGTTGGGGTCGGCGTCGGTGTCGGCCCGCCGCTGCAACTGCCGAGCGAAGTCCAAGGCTGCCCGCTGCCGCTCGGCCCGTTGTTCGTCGCCGGGTCGTTGCCTTGCGTCCACCAGTTCGCCTTGTAGTTGATGCCGTTCTCGCTGACGAGCGCACCGCCGTTGTACGCCGTGCTGGAATTCCACGGCGGATCGCAATTGCCGGACGGTGTCGGCGTGGGAGTCGGCGTAGGCGTGGGGGTCGGAGTCGGAGTCGGAGTCGGAGTTGGGGTCGGGGTTGGAGTGCCGCCCGAGCAAGCACCGAGCGACGTCCACGGTTGCCCACTGCCGGCGCCACCATTGTTCGTCGCCGGGTCGTTGCCCTGTGTCCACCAGTTGGCCTGGTAGTTCACGCCGTTTTCGCTCGCGGTGTTGCCCTGCGTGTACACCGCCGATGCGCTCCAGGCGGGAGCGCAGGACGGCGTCGGTGTTGCCGCGTGGACGTGTTCCGTCGGCATGGCAGCCGCGAAAAAACTCGCGGAGATCGCCGCACCGAGCGCCGAGCTCAAGGAAAGCCGTTTCAGATTTGCAGACATCGAATACCTCCCGAATTGGTAGTCAATCGTGACCGGAATGCCGCCTCTTCGTGCGGCATTCGTCCTTTTGCTCCAACCGGAAAAGCATCGGCGGTCTGCCCGCCGCGCCGCTTCATTGTCCTGATCGAGCGGCTTATTGGCTCGTGGCCGAAACGCAGTCTACGACTGCATGACAACGTTATCAAATATTCCGGTGGGGCTGACCTTTGCCTCTCTAAGGCAGTGCGAGGTGCCTTGGGGGATCGGTCGCCGGCGCTCGTCCTTTCTGTCGGCGCGCGCATGATCGGCATTGCGTGCGCAAACAGTGCGATACGTCGTCAAGTTGCAAACGTCTGGTGTTCTCATCGCCGAGGACATCTGCGCGTCAGCTGGACAGCAGAAGCAGCGTGATATACAATTATTTACATTCGTAAAGACGGACGCCATCGAGCGTCCGCGACATGGCGACGGCCGGCCAAAGTCGCCGTCCTGACTAAAAAACCAGGGGAAGCCAGGTTATGTCGCTCGCATCGACAGACCTCGTGATGGCCGGATCGAAGCCCGGCGCGTTGTCCGTGTCCGACATTGACAACGTTGACGTGGAACACCGAACGCTGCGCAATCTCGTCGAGCTGCGCGAGCAGCTCGCCGCCGCGTGCGTGCTGTTGGTGCTCGTTGTCGCGAAGCTCGCTCTGCTGCTTTGGGACCCGCAAGTTCGCCTGTTCATGGGCGACTCCGCGACGTTCCTGTTCAGCGCGATTTCGCACGCCACGCCGCCGGACCGCTCGTTCACCTATCCGATGCTCGTGGACCAGAGCGCCGGCCGCTCGGGATCGCTGATCTCGCTGCTGCTCATGCAATCGGCGTTCGGCATCGTTGCGGCGGCGGCGCTCTACGCAATGCTGCGGTCGGCTTTCGGCGTTCGGCGGTGGCTCGCGGCGTTCGCGGCCGTGGTGCTCGCGCTCGACCCGAGCCAGTTGTTCTACGAGCGCATGATCCTGACGGAGACGACGAGCACCCTCTGCCTGTTGATCTGCGTCTGGATGACACTCGGCTACCTGCGGACGGGCGCGTTCGTGCGGCTGATCTTCTGCGCCGTGTTCGGCACGGTGCTCGCGAGCTTGCGCATCGGCATGGTGCCCGTGGCCATGAGCCTTGCACCGCTCGCGCCCGTGCTGGTCTTCGTGCTGCGCGGCCGTCCCGGCGTTCCGCGCGTCGCCTGGCAGCGGCTCGGCGCGCACTTTCTCGCCGCGTTGCTCGTGACGGTGTTCTGCCATCACGAGTACAAGGCGTGGTACGGCCAGCGCACGGGCAGCGCGCCGACCTATCTGCTCGATTCCGGCATCTTCAGGCTCGGGCTCGTCGTGCCGCTCGTCAAGCCCGAGCATTTCGCCGGCACGGGCGTGAGCTCCGACGTGCTCGACGAAGTCACGCGCCCGCTCGCAGATCCGCGCCAGCGCGAAGCGCACATCTGGGCTCCGGACGGTCTCGTCGCAGTGCTGCGCCGCCACGCGGGCGAGCGCGCGCGCGACGTCGCCGCGACGGTCGCCGCACGCGCGATCGCCGACGATCCGTTCGGCCTCGTGCGCCTCGGCCTGGCGACGTTCGGCGATTATTTCGAACCTTGGCTGTGGAAGCAGCGTTTGCGCAGCGATCTCGGTTACGGCGAGTTGCCCGATGCGCGCACCGAAGCGCTGCTGCGCGAACGCTTCCATTACGCGCTCGGCGAGGTCGCGAGCACGCCGACTCCCGTGGCGACATATTTCGAGCGCGGCGCGCTGTGGCTCGTCGTCTGCCTGTTCGCGCTGTTGCCCGCGGCGGTGTTCATGCTGGTCCGCCTGTGGCGTACGCGGCCCGGACCCGCGGTGCTCGTCGCGCTGCTCGCGGCGGGCCTCGTCGCCGGCGAGCTGCTCTGCGCGCACATCGTTTCGTTTCGTTATTTGCATCCGCTGCCGCCGCTGTTCCTGCTCTGCATCGCGGCGGCGTTGGATCGCGTGCTGCCCAAGCGCGTGCCCGCGGCTGCGCTGGCGCGCTGACGTCAGCGCCGAAGCGGAACGGCGAGACCGACCTTCGTTCGTTCCATTGCCACGAGGGTGCGGAACCGCTTGATATTGCCGCTGCCGATGAGCACGCGCTGCGTGAACGCCTCATATTCGGCCATCGTGGCGACGCTGACGATCAGCACGAAATCGACGTCGCCGGTCACGTAATAGCACTGTTGCACTTCAGCGGCGGCGGCCAGCGCTTTGCGCGTCTTGCCGATCAGATCCGGGCGCTCGCTTTCGACTTCGACCTCGACGACGATCGTGAGCTCGCGGCCGACGTGCGCCGGGTCGACGACGGCTACATTGGCGGCAATCGTGCCCGCGCGCTCCATGCGCGCGATGCGCCGCTGCACCGAGGCGGCAGACAGATGCACGCGCTCGCCGATCGCGCGCAGAGCCGTCTTGTTGTCCTTCTGCAGCACGGCGAGGATGCGCCGGTCGAATTCGTCGAGATCCCGAGTCATGGATTTCCCCGCGCGATGTGCAACATTTTTGCACGAAGCAGCGGATTTCGGGGAAAACGTCGCAGACCGGACGTATAGCATTCCGACTGCCCGCTGGCGCTGCAGCGCAGCGGCTGTCCTTCGCCTAGAGAACCGAACATGATCGACCACGTCGAACTCTTCGTCGCCGATGTACGGCGTTCCACCGATTTCTTCCGCGCGGCGCTCGCGCCGCTCGGCTATGCGTTGCATGTCGAAGGGGCGTCGAACGGCTTCGGCAGCGCCGCCGCCGCGCTGGACTTCTGGGTGCGACCCGGCGGCCCGTCGGCGCCGCTGCCGCACGTCGCGTTCAACTGCGCCGACCGTGCGCTCGTCGATGCGGCGCATCGCGCTGCGCTCGCCGCGGGCGGCGCCGACAACGGCGCACCGAAACTGCTGCCGCACATCCACGCGCATTATTACGCCGGCTTCGTGCGCGATCCCGACGGGCACAACATCGAGTTCGTGTGCCATCGCGCGGAGTGACGCAATGTATACCGCCGTCGCTCAACGGGTCTGCGGCGGTTCGGCGAGCAGCGCGCGAGGAGGCGGTGTGCGCAACATGGGCTTCGTCGCGAATGTCGGCCCGTTCGCGCGCTCCTCGATCGCGGCGACGCCCGCGGCGGCTTTTGCACTGCCGTTGCCCGCGTCGCCGGCGAGCGGCGAGGCAGTGAAGAACAAGGTTTCGCTCATCGATTGCGGATCGACGTCGCAAATATTGCCAGTGCCCGGCGGACAGAAATCGTCTTTCACGCGGTATGTGAGATTGCCCGTGTAGGTGACTGGCCACGTCGACGGACCCGAATCCCAGTAGAACAGACACGATTGCGGCTGCGGGTTCTGGTCGGCCTTGCCCCAAGCGGGCTCGCCGATCAGCGCATTGTGCTCGATGGCGACGCTCGACGTCTGGTCGCCGTTGATGGCGAGGATCAAACAGTCGCCTTCGCCCAAGATCGTGTCGTCCTGCACGCGCGCATGCAGCCCCGGTTGCACCGAGAGCACGAGCGCATTGCCCATCGCGCGGCAGATGTCGCCGGTGCCGCTGCCGCCTGCCGCGTTCGTGCCGCTCATGAAGTCGACCCCGGCGAAATACGAGCAATCGCCGACGATCAGCGAGTTCTCGACGGTCGGCGAGCCTGCGAGTTTCATCTGGTTGCCGGCGTTGCCTTCCGCATGCGATTGCTCGACGGAGATCGTTGCGGTCGTGTCGGCGTAGAGCAGATCGAGGCCGTCCTGGGTGTTGTGATGGAAGTACGCGTTGACGAACCGCCAGTCGCCGCTCGTGACGTTCGTGCCGAGACCGTCGCCGTAGCCGCCTTCTTGCTGGCCCCAGCAGCCGACGATCGCCGTATCGGGATAATTTTCGGAACAGCCGTTCCAGCCGATTTCGAGGTTCTCGAACAACATCTGACCGGAATTTGACGATCCGGCCGCCTCGCCGAGATCGCCGTCCCATCCGGCCCAGCCGTTGGCGACGATGCGCACGTGATTCAGCGACCAATCGTGGAGTCTGCCCGCAAGCACGCCGCTGTTGGCCATGCCGTGAATATCGAGGTTCTCGAGATGTACGTTGCTCGAATCTCTTGCGTAGAGTCCTATTGAGGCCCAGGGGCCGTACGGCGGCGTGGAGCGGTTGCAGGCGAGGGGGCCCGAGCCGCCGAGGTGGGATTCGATGCAGGCGCTGTGGTCGGTGATTTCGAGACACGACACCACGACGTTGCTGCTGCCGTCCAAGGACAGCACCCGCGAGGCATGTTCGCTGCCCCAGAGCTCCGGCGCGGCCGGACAGCCGGAATCCCAGCCTTGGCCGAGGATGCGCGTCGGTTGGTCCGGCGTGCCGCTCGGCACTGCGGCTATGAAGCAGTCCCACGGCCAGTTCGCATTGCACGCCGGATACGCGTTCGCGCCGGGGGCATCGGCGCCCATGTCATAGCTGCCGAGGCCGATGATGAGCGTGTCGCCGCCGGCCAGTCCGATCGGGGGAGCGCCTCCGTCGCCCTGCGGCGGCAAGGCGTCGAATGGATGGTGCCAAGCGCAGTTCGCGTCGCCGGTGTACGGCGCGTCGCTCAAGCCGTTGCATTGTGCAGGGGTGCCGCCATCGGGGCGCACGTAGTAGGTCGCTGCGTCCAGGTGGACACAGGCGACGAGCAGGGCAAAGCCCGCGAGCAGGGTTTTCATGAAACGGCCGTGCAGATAAGAAGGTCGGGCAATAGTGAAGCGCGCGATCCTTCACGCTCGGCTTATCAAAATCGCGAGGACGAAAAACGATTCCTCTGGGCGGGAATCAGCCTGCCAGAAACCCCGCGCTACCGCAAGACGCGGTCCGCTTCAGGAACATGAACACGCAGAAGCGCATACATGCAAAAAGGAACAGCAGAGCTCGCCTGAAAGGCGAAGCGCGGATTACGGAGAACGTGCGTTGAGATCCGCTATGCGTGCGATGAGGTCGCGCGATCGTTCCTCGCCTGCGCTGCCGGTCAGCTCGGCGCCCAGACGGTCGATGATCAATTGCAGACCCAGACGCGTCGTGCAGCGCTCGAGCTCCGGGACGATCGTCGTTACGGCGAGTTCGGGACAGGATCTGCAGAACGCAATGAGGCAGGCGCGCGCGTCGGCCAAGGCTACGCTGGGCGCGAGCACGAGCGTCGACGCAGCCGCGCGGCGGTCGCGGTCGTCGTCCGTCGTTTCAACGAAAAAGTCTTCGAGCATGACCGCGCGCATCGTACGCGAGGCCTGCCCGCAATTGACGCTTCCAGCGAACAATCGGTTCGCTCCCGGAAACAATCAGCGGCTCTTGCGCGTGCTGCGCCAGGCGTCCCAGTCTGGATCGCGCTCGCCCCCGCCGAACGCCTGGCGCAGGAAGTCGATCACGTAGCGCACCTTCGGCGCGAGGAATTTGGCAGCCGGGTATACCGCCGAGGCGATCTGCGGGGATGGCGTGTACTCGAGCAGCAGCGGTCGCAGGCGGCCCTCGCGCATGGCGGGGCCGGCGAGGAAGGTCGGCAGATGCGCAATGCCGAGTCCACCGAGCGCCGCGTTCATGAGCGCGAGACTGTTGTTCGTGCATAGCGGCCCGTCGACGCGCACCTGCAGCGGCTTGCCGTTCACGACGAAGGTCCAGGAATTTTCGACGTTGAGTTGCGGGTGCGTCAGGCAATGATGATGCGCGAGCATCTCCGGCCGGCTCGGCGTGCCGCGACGCGAAAGATAGGCCGGGCTCGCGCAGAACGCCCAGCGGATGGTAGCGATCGGTCGCGCAACGAGCTGATCGTCGAGCTGATCGGCGATGCGCAATGCGAGGTCGAAACCTTCGCCGACGAGGTCGACGACGCGATCGCTGAGGACCATGTCGACGCTGAGCTCCGGGTGCGCTTCGAGCAATTTCGGCAACAATGGTGCAATGTATAAATTGCCGAAATTGACCGGCGTCGATAGCCTGAGTTGCCCGACCGGTCCGTGCTGGAGGCGTTCGACGGCGCTGCGCGCTCTTGCCGCGGCGTCGAGCGTGGTGCGGCAGCCGTCGTAGTAGGCGAGGCCGGCTTCGGTGAGCGTCTGGCGTCGCGTCGTACGTTGCAAAAGCCGCGTTGCAAGGCGTTCCTCGAGCGCGCGCAACGTCTTGCTGACGAAGGATTTCGACGTGCCGAGCGCATCGGCAGCCGAGCTCAAGCTGCCGCGCTCGACGACACAGGCGAAGACCGCCATCGCGGCGATTTCGTCCGGATCGAAGGGCTTGCGTCGCGTTGCCATGGCGCAGGATCGTGAGCCGCATCCGCCGAGGGAGATCGCGCATGGTAGCGCGATTGTGTCTCCGCGGAACCACTGTTTTTTCCTGACGCGACGCTGCCGCGACGTCGCGCGCGTAAGCTGCGCGCCCGTTCGGGCGGCCGCCCAGGAATCAGCAGGACACCTCCATGCACAACACCCACTGCAGCGCTGCGATGCTCGCGGCCGTTATTCTCCTTCTCGCCGCGCCGCTGCCGGCGGGCGCGCTCGTCTATCCGTCCGTCACCGTCACCGACGCAGGGGACGGCGATGTCGCGGACAACGTCTGCACGTTGCGCGAGGCCATCGTCGCGGCGAACACGCAATCTTCGTATCACGGCTGCGTGCTCTCGAGTCCCGGCACCGGCAGTCAGACCTACATCGATTTCGCCATTGCAGGCGACGCCACGATCGCGATCGGCAGCGCACTGCCGGAAATCGAGACGCCCGTCGTCGTCGACGGCTTGAGCCAGCCCGGGGCCGACTGCACGCGGTGGCCGCCGACGCTCGAAGTGACGCTCACCAATCCCAGCAACGGCCCGTACGACGCGCTCGTACTCGGCCCGGGGTCGAGCGGCAGCACGATTCGGGGTCTCGTCATTAACGGGTTCGACAACACCTCGTCGAATTTCAACGCGGCGATCGGCATCTACACGGCATACAACCACGTGGAATGCAATTTGATCGGCACCGACGCGAGCGGCACGGTCGCGATGCCGAACCTGCGCGGCATCGACATGGATTCGAGCTCGCCCGGCGGCGGCAACGACACGGCGCACGACAACGTGATCGGCTCCGACGGCACGCCCAAACCGTATTTCGCGCGCAATTTGATTACGGCCAACCAGTATGGCCAAGTCGATACGCGCGGCTACGCGCCGTACGCGAACCGCATCTCCGGCAACTACGTCGGCACCGACGTGACGGGCACGCAGAGCTTGACGGGTGGTCCGCTCTCGGACGGCATCGACATCGGCGGCGGCAATTCGCCCGCGCACGACAATATCGTGGGTTGGGACGGGCGGGGCGATCCTGCGCTCATGCGCAACGTGATCTCGGGGATCACGAACTCCAACTTCGGCGGCGTGACGCTGGAAGTCGGCGCTTACGACAACCGCATCGCCGGCAATTACATTGGCACCGATCCGAGCGGCACGCGAGCCGTACCGAATTTCATGGGCATCCTGATCGGCTCGAACGCGAACGTCTATCACAATCTGGTCGGCAACGACGGCACGCAGGACGCCGCGAGCGCGCGCAACGTCATCGCGGGGAACCAGTTCGTCGGCGTCGCGCTCAACGGCGCCAACGGCACGTACGACAACGCCGTGGTCGGCAACTATATCGGCATCGGCGCGGACGGCAAGCCGCTCGGCAACGGCAGCTACGGTATTTCGATGAATTTCGGCAGCGTACGCACGCTCGTCGCGCGCAACTGGATCGCGGGCAATCCGACCGCCATCCGCTTCTTCGCGATCGGCGGCTTCGCCGACAACTCGACCGCGACGTTCCTCGACAACGGCTCGGGCGCGATCGCCGATCTGCCGGCACTGGCCTCCGATGCGAATTGCGTGCTCGCGCCCACCGGCGTCGAAGAGGACCCGCAGGGCGCGAACGTGCCGCAGACGACGTTCGCGAACAACTGGTGGGGCGCGGCGACGGGGCCGAACACGCCGGGTGCGGCGAGCGTCGATCCGGCCGTAACCGCGACGCCGTTCCTCACGTCGCCTCCGACGGTCTGCACCGACGTGATCTTTGCGAACGGCTTCGACACGCCGTGACGCGTCGCCGATCGCACGACCGCCGCGGCGGATCGTGCAAGGCACACGGCCGCAACATTCCGGTCATCGGGATCGAATCAAACTGCCATCTGCGATTCGCGCCGGCGTAACGGGTCGAACTTAGCGTTGCGGGCGACTCCAAGGAGCCGCCCCGATGACTTCGAAAGACCGTCGCGATTTCCTGCGTCTGGCCGCCGGTTCGCTCGGCGCCGTTGCCGCTGCCGGCATCATGCCGCCCGTGATCCGCAAGGCGCTCGCCATCCCGGCGAACCATGCCACGGGCACGATACAAGACATCGAGCACATCGTCGTGCTCATGCAGGAGAACCGGTCGTTCGACCATTATTTCGGCACGCTGCGCGGCGTGCGCGGCTTCGGCGATCCGCGGCCGATCACGATCCCGGGCGGCCAGTCCGTGTGGTACCAACCGAACGGTACGGGCTACGTGCTGCCGTTCCATCCGACGACTGCGAATCTCGGCCTGCAATTCGTCGAGGACCTCGCGCACGACTGGACCTCCACGCACGCGGCCTGGAACAACGGCAACTACAACCAGTGGATCGCGGCGAAGGGCACGACGACGATGGCGCACTACGTGCGCGAGGACATTCCGTTCCATTTCGCGCTCGCCGACGCATTCACGATCTGCGACGCCTACCATTGTTCGTTGATGGGTCCCACGGACCCGAACCGCTACTACATGTGGACAGGCTGGGTCGGCAACGACGGGAAGGGTGGAGGCCCGGTCATCGACAACGCCGAAGCGGGCTACGACTGGAGCACCTATCCGGAACGCCTGAGCGCCGCCAGCATCAGCTGGAAGATCTACCAGGACGTCGGCACGGGCCTCGACGCCGCCGGCTACTGGGGCTGGACGAGCGACGCCTACATCGGCAACTACGGCGACAATTCGCTGCTGTATTTCCACCAATACCAGAGTGCGACGGCCGGCAACGCGCTCTACGACAACGCGCGGACGGGCACGAACATTTCGCAATCGGGCACACTGTTCGACATGCTGCAGGCCGATGTCGCGAACGGCACGTTGCCGCAGGTGTCGTGGATCGTCGCCCCCGAGGCCTATACCGAACATCCGAACTGGCCGGCGAACTACGGCGCGTGGTACGTCGCGCAGGTGCTCGAGATCCTGACCTCGAATCCCACGTTGTGGAGCAAAACTGCGCTGTTCATCACCTACGACGAAAACGACGGCTTCTTCGACCACATCGTGCCGCCGTGCCCGCCGACGTCGCGCAACAACGGCTTGTCGACATGCGACGTAAGCGGCGAACTTTTCGCGGGCAACGCGACGTATCCGGCCGGTCCCTATGGTCTTGGTGTCCGCGTGCCGATGCTGATCGTGTCGCCGTGGACGAAGGGCGGCTACGTCTGCTCGCAAACGTTCGACCACACCTCGATCCTGCAATTCATCGAACGCCGCTTCGGCGTGATGGAGCCCAACATTTCCCCGTGGCGCCGTGCGATCTGCGGCGATCTCACGGCAGCGTTCGATTTTACCAACCCCGACGCGACCACGCCGACGATGCCGTCGACGAGCATCTACCTGCCGCCCGACAACATCCGGCACAGCGATTACAGTCCGCAGGTACCGGCCGAGCAGTCGCTGCCGATCCAAGAGCCCGGCCAGCGTCCTGCGCGTGCGCTGCCGTACGATTTCAACGTCGACGGCCAGATCGATGCCGCGAACGGCCGCTACGTGCTCGCATTCTCGAACACGGGACAGGTCGGCGCCGCGTTCCTCGTCACCTCGGGCAATCGCTCCGACGGGCCGTGGACGTACACCGTCGAGGCGGGCAAATCGCTTTCGGATTACTGGAGCGCCGTCGCGGTCACGAACGGCATCTACGAGCTCGCGGTGTTCGGGCCGAATGGATTCCTGCGCACGTTCGGCGGGGACATCGGCATCGCCACGCACGGCGCGGCACCCGAATTGGCGGCGAGCTACGACACCGTAAACTCGGCGATCGTATTGCTGCTCGCGAACCCAGGCACCGCGACGTGCACGCTCACGGTCCGTCCGAATCACTACCGCTTGGGCGCCCCGCGCACCTACGTGCTCGGCCCCGGACAAAGCACCGAAGACACCTGGTCGCTCGCCGCAAGCGCGAACTGGTACGACTTGACCGTGACCTCCGACAGCGACGCCAACTACGTGCGCCGTCTCGCGGGCCACATCGAGAACGGCCAGGCGAGCTTCAGCGATCCGGCGATCGGCGACGATGGGGATCGCGTGTTCGGGAATGGATTCGAGTAGCAGCGAACGGCTATTTCGCGTTGGGCGGTGCCGCTTCGGGCACTATTCCCGCAACGGCCCGCGCCACCGCTTCGGGCGTGACGGGCGGAAGCTCCGGGTCGAACTCGTGGGCCTTGCGGGCCCACTCGACCGCCTTGGCGGCGTGACCTTGACCGGGCTCGACGCGATCTCGCGCGTAGTAAAGGTTCGCATAAGCTGCCGCGATGTCGGCCCGGTCGCCGTCGGTCGCGCTCGGATCGTTCCAGAACGCCGAAGTGCCTTCGTCCAGATTCTTTTCGGCGAGCGCGAAATCGCCGGACCGCGCCCGCGCGAGGCCGAGCGCGAGCTCGAGCTTGAACAAATGGTAGATGTTGCCGCCGGTGTACGTCTTGCGGGTCGCTTCTTCGATCGGCGCCAGAATCGCGATCGCATCCTTGTGACGACGCTGCACTTCGCGCAGCGAACCGAGCTGGATGGCCGTGCGCAACGCTTCTGGACTTTCGACGCCATAGAGCTTGCGACGCTTGTCGAGCACTTCGAGGATGTACGGTTCGGCTTCCGCGTCTTTTCCCGCAGTGATCAGCGATATCCCGAGGTTGTCGAGATAGACGAGCGTGTCCGGGTGATCCGGCCCGAGCGTGCGGCGGCTCTTCTCGACTGCCTCGCGCGTCAATGACAGGGACTCGTCCATTTTGCCCTCCGCCGAGACGATGTTCGCCATCGCGTTGATCGCGTTGATCGTCTCGGGGTGGGTTTCGCCGAACACGCGTCGGCTTTTTTCGAGCTTCTCGCGAAAGTACGGATCGGCTTCGGCGATTTTCCCTTGCGACTGCAATACCTCGCCGAGGTGGGCGAGGGCAACGAGGGTGAGCTCGTTGTCGGGGCCGAGCACGCGACGGCGTCCTTCGACTGACTGGCGGAAAAAGACTTCGGCTTCGGGCAGCTTGCCTTCGAGGCGCAATGTTGCACCGAGACTGTTGATAGCGATCAAGGTGTCGCGATCGTCGTTGCCGAAGACGTGCTGGTGGATCGCCAGCGATTGCCGCAGCAACTGCTCCGATTCGTCGAGCTTGTTGCGAGTCGGCAGGTATTCGCCGAGCTCGTTCATCGAAATCAAGGTATCGCGATGCTCCGGTCCGAGCACCTCGCGGCGCCGTTCGTAGGCTTCGCGCAGGTAAGGCTCGGCTTCCGCGAGCTTGCCGCTGTTCCACAGCAGCATTCCCATGCCGCGCACGGATTCGAGCGTATCCGGATGCAACTCGCCGAGCAGCCGACGGCGGGTGGCAAGTGCCTGATCCTGCAGCGGCGCCGCGGATTCGAAGAGTCCCCAATCCCGATAGCGGTCCGCGAGCACTTGGCGCAAGCTCGCGGCGACGAGCGGCTGATCCTTGAACTTCGCGTCGATCGCGCCGACTGCGGGCTTGACGATGGCGCCGTCGATGAGATCGCGCGCGGCGTCGGTCGCGTTGATGCGCTCCCACTGTCCGGCGAACGCGGCGGTCTGCGCGTCGCGGTCCTTGCCGGCGGTACCCGTCTTGTCGAGCGCCTGCGCGAATTTCTCGCGGACGTCGGCATCGAGCAAGCGCCCGGCGCCGGTCGGGTCGACTTGGTCGAGCATGTCGGCCTGGAACTTCGCGACTTCCGCAAGCTCGGCCGCGCGCTGATTCGCGATGTGGGCCTGCCAGGCGAACGCTGCGGCGCCGACGATGAGCGTGGCTGCGAACAGCGCGGCTGCGGACACGGCGAGCTTGTTGCGCATCACGAATTTCTGCGCGCGGTACCAGCCGTGGCCGCCGCGCGCTTGCACGGGCCGTCCTTCGAGATAGTTGCCGAGATCCGCTTCGAGCTGCTCGACGGACGCGTAGCGCTCGTTCGGCAGCTTGCGCAGGCAGCGCATGACGATGCCGTCGAGGTCGCCGCACAAGTGGCGCACGCGCGCGGAAATGCCGCTGCTGCGCGCGAGCGCGCTGCTCGGTGCGGCGGGCGGTACTTCTTTGATGAGCCGCTCGATCTGTCCGGCGCTCAACCCGGCGAGGTCGAACGGCCGCTGTCCCGCAAGCAGTTCGTAGAGCAGCAACCCGAGGGCGTAGACGTCGCAGGCTACACCGACCGGCGCACCGCCGAGTTGCTCGGGAGCGGCGTACTGCGGCGAGAAATAGCGATAGGCCGTGCCGGTTTCGTCGCCCGCTATGCCGCTCGCGGCGCCGATCGGCTTGGCGATGCCGAAATCGAGCAACTTCGGATTGCCGGTCTCGTCGACGAGGATGTTGCCGGGCTTGAGATCGCGATGCACGATGAGCTCGCGATGCGCTTCGGCAACCGCACCGCACACCTTGCGCACGAGCGCCACGCGCGCACGCGCATCGAGGGCTTCGCGATCGCAATACTCGGTGATCGCGAGGCCGTGCACGAACTCCATGACGTAATACGGCGTGCCGTCGTCGAGCTGCGACGCATCGAGCAGGCGGGCGATGTACGGATGATTGAGCGTCGCCATCACCTGGCGTTCGAGCTGGAAGCGCTTGAGCGTCAGCGCGTCGACGAGCTCGCGGCGCACGAATTTCACGGCGACTTCCTGGCTCACGCTGCCGTCGACGCGCTCGGCGCGGTATACGGTGCCCATGCCGCCGCGGCCGATCTCCTCGCGCAATTCGTACGGTCCGACGCGCAGGCCCACGAGCGACGGTTGCGGCGCGAGCGGCGGCAACAATTGTGCGAGCGCCGGCGCCACCGGCTGCGCCGTCGTGCCGCGCAGGCGCGCATCGGCGTCGAGCAGCGCTTCGAGCTCGCTCTTGAGCACCGCGTCGTCGGCGCACTCGCGCGCGAGGAACTCGGCGCGTGCCGTCGCAGGCAGTTCGGCGGCCGCAGCAAAGAGCGCCTGCAGGCGCTCGGCAGTTCGACTCATTGTGCTTAGTCCTAAATTTCGAAATCAGGCCGGCGCGGGATCGGCGCCCATGCGCCTGCCGAGCCACGCGCGCGCGAAGCGCCATTGACGTACGACGGTCGGCACGGAGCTGCCGCAGACCTCGGCGATTTTTTCGTTGGTCAGGCCGGAAAAGAACTTGAGCTCGACGACGCGCGCGCAATAGCTGTCGACTTCCGCGAGCTCGGTCATTGCGTCGTCCAAGCCGATCCAGTCGACGTTTTCGTCGAAGCTCGGTGCTTGATCCTCGCGCAGGTCGTCGAGCGCGACGAAGGGCAGACGGCCGCCGCGCTTGGCCGAGCCGCGCTGACGCAGGTAATCGATGACCACGCGCCGGATCACCGTCGCGGCGATCGCGAAGAAATGCTCGCGGTTCTGCCAATCGATGGCGTTGAGCTTCGTGAGCCGGGAATACGCCTCGTTTGCGAGCTCGGTCGCCTGTAGCGTCATGACGCTCGAGTTGCGCCGCACCTGCGCCGCGGCGATATCGCGCAGCAGCGGATACACGCGCCGCACGAGCTCGTCCTCCGCCGCCCGGTCGCCGCCTTTCCAGCGTCCCAAGAGATCGGTGATCGCGCCTTCGTCGCTGTTGGTCATGCGCTGCAACTCGGATCAAGTCAGGGAGACGGCCGTGTCCCTGGCAAGGAATTCCCGTGAGGCCGCTATTCTGAAGGCAACACGGCCGCGACACCAGAACGTAATCGTTTTCGGTCGGGAATTCTCCGCCCAATGCGATGCGTAGATCATGCGGCGAGCGCGACGACTCGGCCGGATTCATAGGTGTTCGTGCGTATTTCGCACAGCACGCCCAATTCCTAGAATCTGCTGCAAAGAGACTCTCGATCGGTACGCCGATGCGGTTCTTCCTCACGAGTGCGTTGCGGGCAGCACGCTGCGGCGTGGCACTCGCACTCGCGGCTGGTTCCATGGCCGCACCGTGCGCTGGCGCTCCGACCGGCTCTCCGACGCTGCCAGGGCACTACCTCTTCCGCAGCTATGGCCCGGCCGACGGGCTGACGAACACTGCCGTGACGCAGCTTCTGCAGGACGCCTACGGCTTCATTTGGGCGGGAACGGACGACGGCCTCTACCGCTACGACGGCTACCAATTCGAGCTGATCGGCTCGGAGCAAGGCTTGCCGAGCGGCGGCATCGACGTCTTGTATACCGACCATCGCGGTACGCTCTGGGTGGCGACGCGCGGCGCGCTCAGCCGCTCGGAAGGCATGGGTTTCGTACGTCTTCCCCTGGCAATGGCCGCCGACGAAGCGGTGCATGCACTGGCCGACGACGGCAGCCGCGTCTGGCTCGCGACGTCCCGCGGTTTGCGCCAGGCCGACCAGCATCTCGACGTCACGCTGGCGGCCGGCTGGCCCGGCGGCGAAGCGACGGCGGTCGCAGCGCCGCACGCCTCGGCAGTGTGGGCTGCGCAGTGGGACGGTGTCGCGGCTCACGTGCTGCGCTACGAGCCGCAGTCCGCGTCACCCTGGACGCGCTACGAGGTGGTCGGCGGCGCGGCGGCGGAGCCGATCGACGCCCTCGTCGAGGACGGTCGAGGGCAGCTCTGGGCGCGCAGCGCCAGCGAACTTTGGCGTTTCGACGGCGAGCGGTTCACGATCGTCCCCACACCGCAACCCTTGAGCTCCATGCAAGGACGCGGCTATTTGACGCGCGGTAAACGCGGCGACCTCTGGGTATCGACGAACGATTGGCTGTTGCACTACGACGATGGTCGCTGGACCGAAGTGCTGGGCGGGCCGATGCTCGGCACGCGTTCGGTGCTCGAAGACCGCGATGGCTCGCTGTGGTTCGCCGCGCATGGATTGCAGCGGCTCGAAGGCCGCGGGATTTTCCATGCGTACGACGTCGCCGAAGGGGTGCCGGGAAACGTGGTGTGGTCGATCGCCCGCGATCGCTCCGGTGCGCTGTGGGTGGGCACCGAACGCGGCTTCGCGCGCGCGGTAGGCGATCGTTTCGAAACGATACCGGGTACGCGAGGCTATACGGGGCGCAGCATCGCCGTCGCCGACGACGGCACGCTGTACATGGCCGGAGCCCCCGCCGCGGATGTGCTGCGCTACGATCCGGTGAGGCGCGGCGTGACCCATCTGCCGTTGGGCGTGGTCAAGGCGCCGAGCAAGATCCTGCATCTCTTCATCGATCGCCGCGGCACGCTCTGGCTCACCACCGACAGCGCCGGTTTGTTCCACGCGGACACCCACGAAGCCGAACCGCACTTCGTGCCTGAACCTCTGCCCGGGACGAGCGGAGGAGCATTCCTCCGCGACATCGCCGAAGACGCCGCGGGACGCTTGTGGATCACGGGCTACAACGGTCTGCTCGTGCGCGAGAACGAACAATGGCGGCGCCTGACGGTCGCCGATGGCCTGTCGGTCAACGAAACCCGCTACGTCACGGTCGCACACAACGGCGACCTCTTGATCGCCTATGAAGGCACGCACGGTTTCGACCGGCTGCGGTACGACGGCAAGACCTTGCGCAACGTGCTGCACGTCGACGCCGGCAGCACGCGCTATATCGACGAGATCTTCATCCTGCGCGAAGACGTGAACGGGAATGTCTGGGCCGGCACCGGCCGCGGCATGGACAGATACGACGCAACCGGCGTCGAACACTTCGGCGCTCAGCAGGGTTTGCTGGGCGAAGACACCGCGAGCGAGTCCTTGCTCGCGGAGCCGAACGGCGATGTGTGGTTCGGCGTCGTCGGCGGCCTGATGCGTTTCGATGCCGCGAAGTACCGAGCCGTGCCGCACCGCATTGCGCCG
>DASRGX010000232.1:0-23916 GCA_035650835.1 Rudaea sp.
GGTGCGTACCAGACCGTGCCGCCGCGTTTGAGGTACTTGACCGTGGCGCGCAGGTCCTCCTTCGCGAACATGGCATCGGCGTAGCGCAGGCGGGCGCGCAGCACGGCGCGTTCGAATACGGGGTTGTCCATGATGCGGTACATGCCGGCGATGCGGATGCGCTGCGACACGAGGCGCGCGCAGAGCTCGAGATGCGAGAAGTGCGCGCCGACGAGCAGCACGCCGCGCCCTTCCGTGCGACAGCGTTCGAGGTGCTCGAGTCCCTCGATCGTGCACGGCACTCTCGCGAGCGCGCGAGCGCTGCCCATCCAGGCGAACGCGAACTCGACGAGCATGTAGCCCAAGTCGCCAAGCGCGGCGCGCAGCAATGCGTGGCGCGCGCGCTCGTCGAGCTCGGGAAAGCAAAGTTCGAGATTGCGCGCCGCGACACGCCGTCGTTCCCCGGGCAGGCGGGCGGTCAAGGCGCCGAGTCCGCGCGCGAGCGCGCGCAGCCAGCCGAACGGAAGCCGCGCGATCGCGCGGATGAGGGCGAGCCCGAGCCAAGCGGGCCAATAGCGCGGGGCGAGCAAAGCGGGAGGCGGCATCCGCGGATTGTAGACGAGCGCGCGGCCGGGACCTCCGCGCCCTTTATACTTCGCTGCCATGCGCCTGCGCCGCTTCATCTACACCCTGACCATGTACCTCTTGACGCCGGTGATCCTCTACCGGCTCGCGGTGCGCGGCTTGCGCTATCCCGACTATTTCTCGCGCTGGCGCGAGCGCTTCGGGTTTTTCGCCGATCCGAAGATCAGCGGCAGCATCTGGATCCACGCGGTCTCGATGGGCGAGGTCAACGCCGCGTTGCCGCTCATCGACGCGCTCATGCGCCGCTATCAAGACACGCCGTTCGTGATCACGACGGTGACCCCGACCGGTTCGGAACGCGTGCGGCGCATCTACGGCGATCGCGTGTTCAACGTCTATTTGCCATACGACCTGCCGGCATCGATCCGCCGCTTCCTCGACCGCGTGAGGCCGCGGCTCAGCGTGGTCATGGAAACCGAGATCTGGCCGAATCTGTTCTTCGAGTGCCGCTCGCGCGGCGTGCCGATCATCGTCGCGAACGCGCGCCTCTCGGAGAAAAGCCTGCGCGGCTACGGACCGGTGCGTCCGCTTGCCCGCAGCGCGCTCGCGAGCGCCCACTACGTAGCGGCGCAATCGATGACGGATGCCACGCGACTGCGCGACCTCGGCGCCGAGCCGGAGCGGCTCGGCGTCGTCGGCAATCTCAAGTACGACATGACCGTGCCGAACGACCTCGTGGAGCAGGCCAAGGCGTTGCGCGCGGTATGGGGAGCGCAGCGGCCGGTGTGGATCGCCGCGAGCACGCACGACGGCGAGGAGCTGCCCGTGCTCAAGGCGCACGCCGCGGTGCTGCGCCAATTTCCCGACGCGCTGCTCTTGCTCGCACCGCGCCATCCGGAACGCTTCAAGCCCGTCGCGCTCGCCTGCCGCAGCTTCGGCTTCGTGACGCGTACGCGCAGCGAAGACGGCAGCGCGGCGATCGACACGCAATGCTTCGTCGTCGATACGCTCGGTGAGCTGTTGCGCTTCTACGCTACCGCCGACGTCGCCTTCGTCGGCGGCAGCCTCGTGCCGATCGGCGGCCACAACGTGCTCGAGCCCGCGGCGCTGGGCGTGCCCGTCGTCGTCGGCCCGCGGACATTCAACTTCGCCGAAGTCACGGCGAGCCTTCTCGACACGGGTGCTGCGCTATGCGTCGCCGACGGCGACGAACTCGGAGCCGCGGTCACGCGCGTCCTCGCCGATCCGGAGCTGCGCCGCGGAATCGGCAGTGCGGCGCGCGCGGCATTCGAGCGCGAACAGGGTGGCGTGCTACGCACGGTGGCGATCGTCGAGCGCGTGCTGAGCGGGGAGAGTACGGCGTTGAAAGACGACGTTTCTTGAAGCGGAATCACAGCTCGTCCGTGCCGGGGATGCGCTCCGTAGGCCGGACGAGCGCATCCCCGCGTGCGCGGGGATGCGACGCCAAGCGTGTGTTCGATGTCACTCCAGCAACGCGTTGACGGCCTCGAGATCTTTGGCCTCGATGACGCCCGCGGCTTGCTTGAGCTGCAGGCCGCTCAGCACGAACTGATGACGGGCCTGCGAGTAGGCGCTCTGCGCCTGGAACAGCGTCTGTTGGCTCAGCAGCACGTCGACGATGGTGCGCGTGCCGACATCGAAGCCGGCTTGTGTCGCCTCGAGCGAACTCTGCGCCGAGATCACGGCCTGCTTGGTCGCCTCGACTTCGCTGATGCCGGCGATGACTGCGCGATACGCGTTGCGCGCATTGTTGACGACGGTGCGGCGCTGCAGTTCGACTTGGTCCTGCGCGACGTCGCGCTGGAACACGGCTTGGCGCACTTGCGAGGACACGAGGCCGCCCGTGAAGATCGGGACGGTGAGCTGCACGCCAATGCTCGTGTCGGCGCCGAGGCCGTTGTTGTGGAACGTGCCGCCGCCGACGCCTTGCTCGAACGACGTCTGATTGCCCCATGCCGGAGTATCGGAGCGCGTCACCGATGCCGTGAGCGTCGGCAGGTGGCCGGAGCGCTGCGTGGAAATGTTGTATTCCGCCGCTTCGAGCGAGTGTTCGCGCGAGGCGAGCGTCGGGTTCTGCTTGACCGCAAGATCGACCCACGCCTGCATCTCGACGGGCTGCGGCTTCTCGAGCGGCAGCTGCTCGCGCAGCTTCTTGAGATCGCCGAAATCCTTGCCGATGATCTCGATCACGGCTTCGCGCGCATTGTCCACGGAGTTCTGCGCCTGGATCACCTGTGCCACGGCCGAGTCGTGGTTCGCGCGCGCGTTGTGCACATCGGTGATCGCCGAGAGACCGACTTCGTACCGCTGCTCGGCCTGATCGAGCTGGCGCGCGAGCGCCTTCTCGTTGGCTTCGGCGAACGTGAGCTGGTCTTCGGCCGTGAGCACGCCGAAATACGCCGTGGCCGTGCGCACGATGAGATCCTGCGATGCAGCGTCGTAGTCGCTGACCGAGGCGGCCGCCGTCTGGCGTGCACCGCGCAGACGCGTGATGTCACCCCAGTTGAACAGCGTTTGCGTGAGTTCGCCCTTGGCCTCGCGCGAATGGTTCTTGTTGTCGAGAACGGAACTCAGAACCGGCGGCAGGGTCGCGTTGAACGTGTTCGGCTGCAGACCCCGGCTGTAGTTGTCGTCGTGGAGGTAGCCCAAGCTCGCGCTCACCTGCGGCAGCAAAGCCGCGCGTGCCTGGTCTACGCCTTCGCCGACCGAGTTCTTCGTGGCGTCGGCGATCGCGAGGGTCGGGTCGGCCTGGCGCGCCTCGCGATAGATCTGCATCAGATCCTCGGCGACGGCAGGAGCCGAAGCGCAAGCGGCGACGACGGCGAGCGCGACGGCCCGAATGCGTATAGGTTTAAACATTGCAGCATTTTCCTCAATGTGGAAAAACTGTGACGTCCGCCTCACAGCGCGAACCGCTTCGGCGGCGCGGCATGGCTCAGATACGGCAGGTCGGTTTCGAACAGCGCCTGTTCGTGCCAGTCGCTCTCGCCGGTGCGCGTGAACAGCATCGCGTGCTGCACGGGCGAGAGGCCGGTGATCGCGAACAGGCGGCCGCCGGGCTTGATCCAGCCGCGCCAGTGTCGCGGCAGTTCGTGCACGGCGCCAGTGACAACCATCACGTCGAATTGGCGGCCGGGATCGAACGCCTGCACGGCATCGGCGACTTCGAGCTTGGCATTGCGCACGTTCGCCGCGAGCAGGCGATGGCGCGCGCCTTCGACGAAATCGGCGCGCACGTCGACGCTCAACACCTCGCCGCCGAGTCGCGCGAGACATGCCGTCATGAATCCCGAGCCCGTGCCGATCTCGAGCACGCTTTCGGCGCGCGAGGGAAGCACGGCCTGCAGCACGCGGCCTTCGACGACGGGCTTCATCATCACCTCGTCGTGGCCGAGCGGCAGACACAGATCGGCGAACGCGAGATTGCGGCAGCCGGGCGGCACGAAATCTTCGCGGCGCACCGCCGTCAGCGCCTCGAGCACGCGGCTCTCCAGCACGTCCCAGGGACGCACCTGCTGTTCGATCATGTTGCGCCGAGCAAGTTCGATGTTGAGCGACATGGATGTCATCCGTCGAAAAAGACCGAAAAGCATAGGCGCTCGACGGCTTTCCGGCAATCGTAAGATCGCCTGAGCCCGCCCGGCGCCGAAGTGCCGGAAGTCATTTAAACCCTTTGACTTCAATGCGAAACGTTTTCGCATCGAGAGCTTGAACCACGAAGATCACGAAGTACGCGAAGCCGGGAAAGTGTCTTCGTGTTTGCTTCGTGTCCTTCGTGTTTTACCTCGTTACGGTGCAGTCGCCAGCGCGCCGATCGTTTGCCGCGCGCGCCGCGGTACGCGGAACCATGCCGCGTAGAGTGCGGGCAGGAACAGCAAGGTCAAGGCCGTGGCCACGAACAAACCGCCCATGATCGCCACGGCCATCGGGCCGAAGAACGCGCTCTCCGAGAGCGGGATCATGGCCAGGATCGCGGCGAGCGCCGTCAGTACGATGGGGCGAAAGCGCCGAACGGTCGCATCGACGATCGCTGCGGTGCGCTCGTGGCCCGCGGCGATGTCCTGCTCGATCTGATCGATGAGGATCACCGAGTTCCGCATGATCATGCCCATCAGCGCGATCGTTCCGAGCATCGCGACGAAGCCGAACGGCACGTTGAACACGAGCAGAAACAGGGTCACGCCGACCAGCCCGAGCGGCGCCGTCAACACCACGAGCAGCGTGCGCGAGAAGCTGCGCAGCTGGATCATGAGCACCGTGAACACGACGAGGATGAAGAGCGGCATGCCCGCGTTGACCGACACCTGACCTTTCGCGCTTTCCTCGACCGCGCCGCCCACCTCGAGCAAATAGCCCGCCGGCAATTGCGCGCGCACGGGATCGAGCGCGGGCGCGATCTGCGCGGTGACCGTGGCGGGCGTGAGGCCGCCGTAGATGTCGCCACGCACGGTGACCGTGGGCAGGCGGTTGCGGCGCCAGATGATGCCTTCCTCGAAGCCGTATTCGACCGTCGCGATCTGCTTGAGCGGCACGCTCTGGCCCGACGCCGTCGGCACGGCGAGGCTCTCGAGCAGCGACAGGCGCGCGCGCTCGTCCGCGGGGCCGCGCAGGCTCACCTCGATGAGCTGGTCGCGTTCGCGGTAGTACGTCACGGGTACGCCCGACAGCGAGCTCTGCAGGAAGTTGGCGAGGTCCTGCGAGCTCACGCCGAGCACGCGCGCGCGCTCCTGGTCGATGTTGAGGCGCACGGTCTTGCTCGGCTCCTCCCAATCGAGGTTCACATTGTGCACATGTGGATTCTGCCGCACGATCTCCGCGGTCTTGCGCGCGAGCTCGCGCACGGTCGGGATGTCCTCGCCCGAAATGCGGAACTGCACCGGATAACCCACCGGCGGGCCGTTTTCGAGGCGCAGCACGCGCGCGCGAAGCTCGGTGAAATCGTGTTCGAACAGCGCGATCAAGTCGCTGCGCAGCGTCTCGCGCTCGCGGCTCCCCTTGGTGAGCAGCACGAATTCGGCGAAGCTCGCCTGCGGCAGCTGCTGATCGAGCGGCAAGTAGAAGCGCGGCGCGCCCGAGCCGACATAGCTCACGTAATTCTCGAGCTCCGGTCGCTTCGCGAGCCACGCCTCGAGCTTCTTGACCTGCGCTTCCGTCGCCGGCAACGAAGCGCCTTCGGTGAGCTTGAGATCGACGAGCAGCTCCGGCCGCGTCGAATCGGGGAAGAATTGCTGCTGCACGAAGCCGAAGCCGACGATCGACAGCACGAACGCGGCGAGTGTCGCGGCGATCACCGTCTTGCGCCGCTCGACGCACCAGGCGACGAGCGCGCGGAAGCGGCGGTAGAACGGCGTGGCGTAGGGATCGTGCTCGCCGTGCGCGGTGCGCCGGTTTTCGGCGCGCAGCGCGGCCGGCAGATATGCCGAGAGGCGCTTGCGCCAGACGGCGAGGCGGCTCGCGAGCGGTCCCGGTGCGGCACCGTGTTCCGGCAGGAGCTTGTAGCCCAGGTACGGGATCAGCACCACGGCGGCGAGCCACGAAATCAGCAGTGCGATCGTGACGACCTGGAAGATCGAGCGCGTATATTCGCCCGTGCCGGATTTCGCCGTCGCGATCGGCAGGAACCCGGCCGCGGTGACGAGCGTGCCGGTGAGCATCGGGAATGCGGTCGAGCTGTAGGCGAACGCCGCCGCTTTGACGCGGCTCAAGCCCTGTTCCATCTTGATCGCCATCATCTCGACCGCGATGATCGCGTCGTCGACGAGCAGCCCGAGCGCGAGCACGAGCGCGCCGAGCGAGATCTTGTGTAAATCTATACCGAAGTATTTCATCGCCGCGAACGTCATCGCGAGCACGAGCGGAATCGACAGCGCAACGACGAGGCCCGTGCGCAAGCCCAGCGAGAAGAAGCTTACGAGCAGCACGATCGCGACAGCGATCGCGAGCGTATCGACGAATTCGCCTACCGAACGCTTGACCGCGCGCGGCTGGTCGGCGACGCGGTCGAGTTCGAGGCCCACGGGCAGCGTCTTCTGCAGGCGCACGGCCGCGGCGTCGAGATCGCGGCCGAGCTCGATGATGTCGCCGCCGGCGCGCATCGAGACGGCGATGCCGAGCGCGTTCTTGCCGTCGTAGCGCATGCGCGGCTGCGGCGGATCGGTGTAGCCGCGGCGCACGTTGGCGACGTCGCCGAGGCGGAACAGGCGGTCGTTGGCCCGGATCGAGATGCTGCGGATCGCCTCGACCGAATCGAACGCGCCGCTCGGACGCAGGTAGATGCGGTCGCTGTCGGTCTCGAAGCTGCCGGCCGGCGTGATCGCATTCTGCGCCTCGAGCGTCTTCTGCACCTGATCGAAGCTCACGCCGAGCATGGCCAGCTTCGCGTTCGACAGCTCGATGTATATTTTTTCGTCCTGCAGGCCGATCAACTCGACCTTGGCGACGTTCGGCACGCGCAGGAGCTCGAGCTTGAGGCGCTCGGCGTAGTCGCGCAGTTGCGCGTCGGTGTAGCCGTCGCCGGTCAGCGCGAAGATGTTGCCGAACGTGTCGCCGAACTCGTCGTTGAAGAAGGGTCCCTGCACGCCCGGCGGCAAGGTGTAGCGGATGTCGCCGATCTTCTTGCGCACTTGATAGAAGACGTCGGGCACGGATGACGCCGGCAGCGAATCCTTGATGACGACGAAGACCTGCGATTCCCCGGGCCGCGAGTAGCTGCGCAGGTAGTCGAGCTCAGGGATCTCCTGCAGCTTCTTTTCGATCTTTTCGGTGACCTGCTCGGTGATCTCGGCGGCGGTCGCGCCCGGCCACTGCGTCTGCACGACCATGACCTTGAACGTGAACGGCGGATCCTCGGATTGGCCGAGCCCGAAATACGACCATACGCCGAGCACGGCGAGGACGACGATGAAATAGCGCAACAACGACTGGTTGTTGAGCGCCCATTCGGAAAGATTGAAGCGGGTCATGGCAGCGTCACGCTCGCGAAAGGTCTCGCGCGCCGCCGGCCGGCAATCGGGGGAGGGACTTCAGGCCGGCGGCGCGGAGACGAAAAAGTGGATGTGTGGATTAGAGGACGACGGGGCGGTTCTCGGCGTCGATCGGCGCGATCGCCTCGCCGTCGCGCAGCTTGTGCACGCCGGCCGTGACGATCCACTGCGTCGTGTCGACGCCGCCGTCGAGCACCACGCCCTGCTCGCGATAGGCCGCCACGCCGACGGGCACGAGATGCACCTGGTGCGTCTTGGCGTCGACCACCCACACGGCCGGCTTGCCCGATTTTTCGTGCAGGGCCGAGAGCGGGATCAGCTCGCGGCGCGCATCGTTCGCGTCGGCGAAGTAGACGCGTGCCGTTTGTCCGAGCTTCGGCAGGCCATCGGTCTCGTCGAGACTCACGCGCACGCGATAGGTGCGCGTCACGCGGTCGGCCTCGGGGCTGATCTCGCGGAGGTGGCCGCGCAGATGGCGGCTCGCATCGGCCCAGGGCTCGACGATCGCCGGCATGTCGCGTTTGTAATTCGCGATGCGGTTTTCCGACACGGCGATCTCGACTTCGATCTCGCCATCGCGCGCGAGCGTGGCGATCGGCTGGCCGGCGGTCACGACCTGGCCCGCTTCGGCATTGATCGCCGTGATCACGCCCGCGTGATCGGCGCGCAGGCTCGTGTATTCGGCTTGATTTTGCGCGACCGACAGCGCCGCTTCGGCCTGGGCGACTTGCGCTTTCGCGGCCTTGAGCGCGTTGTTCTGCGTATCGAACTGCGTGTGGCTGATGAAATGCTTTTCGAGCAGCGCCTGATAGCGGTCGAACTCCGACTGCGCCAGATCGCGGTTGGCGCGCGCCGAGGACAGCGTCGCCTGCGCGCTCGCGACTTGCAGTTGCAGGTCGAGCGGGTCGAGCTCGGCGATCGGTTGCCCCGCTTGGACGTGGTTGCCGACGTCGACCAGGCGCAGCTTGATCTTGCCGCTCACGCGAAAGCCGAGCTGGCTCTCGTACCGTGCATGCACGTCGCCGGAATAGACTTCGGCCTGTGTCGCATCCGCATCGATAGGATGTGCGACGAGCGCATTGCGCGGAGGCTCGGGCAGCGCGGCGTGACTGCTGCACCCTGACATGACGACAACGGCGCCGAGCGCTAAAGTGGCAAGCGCCGGTTTGAGCGTGGAGTTGAGCATCGACATGACGGCGGTCCTTTGGTCGAGATCGCAGTAGTAGGTTATTAATGAACTGTGTGGTATAGTAACAATACTAAACTGGACTGTCCAGTATTTATTTCGATGATTCCTCCCATGTCGTTGTTGACCGTCAAAACCCCTTGCGGCCCTGGGCGCCCCAAGGATTTAGAGAAACGTGCGGCGATCCTCCAGGCCGCCAAACGTCTGTTCACCACGCTCGGCTTCGAAGGCACGAGCATGGATGCGATTGCCGCCGCCGCAGGCGTCTCGAAGCTCACCGTCTATAGCCACTACCAGGACAAGGAGCGGCTGTTCACGGCTGCCGTCGAATGTGTCTGCCAGGAGCAGATGCCACCCGAAATCTTCACGGCCGATCTCGCCGGCCCGCTGCGCACGCAGCTGCTGACGATCGCGCGCGCGTTTTTTTCGTTGATTACGAGCGACGAGGCGCTGGCCGTGCATCGCACGATCGTCGCCAACGCGCGGCAGTCGCCGAAGCTCGCTGAGCTTTTCTGGGAAGCGGGGCCGAAGCGCACGCAGGAAGCGTTCGAGGCTTTCCTACGCGCGGAAATAGAAGCGGGCAAGCTCGACATCGCCGACCCGCACCGGGCTGCGTCGCAGTTCTTCTGCCTGCTCAAAGGCGAATGCCATGCTCGCCTCGAATTCGGCTGCGGCGAGCCGCTCACGCAGCAAGAGATCGACGCGCATCTCGATGCAACCGTCGAAATGTTCCTGCGCGCCTACTCGCCGCGCTGAACGTCGGAAGAGGAATCCCTCCTCTCAGCCTTTGTCCCGCCCGAACTCGCGCCGCAGCCACTCGTCGATGAGCCGTTTGTCGTAGCGTAGAGGGTCGGTGTCGTCGGGCACCGAATGCTCGAGATAGGACAGGTCGCGCAGCTTGCCCGTGCCCTCGCGCAGCGTCTTGCCGTCGGGGCCGATCAGGCGATAGTGCAGGTCGATGCGCGGCGGGTAGAGATCCTTCATGAAACGGATGTCTTGTGCATCGGGCCCGTGCCAGGGCTCGAAATCGCCGGCGAGCTTGATGTCGTCGATCGTCACGTCGAGGCGGTCGCCGGGCGGCAACACGGCGTCGGCGCGTTGGCGCAGATGATCGCTCAGTCGCTTCATCCACTCTTCCGGACGCATCCAGCCGCGATGGGCCTGGTTGTTCTTGACCTCACTGAGCCTCTGCGCGGGCGCCCAGCTCACTTGCACGCGTTCGGCGGGGATTTCCTTGGCGGCGAGCGGCAACAGGGCGGCGAGCGCGAGCATGCCGACGAGCAGGGCGCGGATGCTCGAGGGGCGGGGTGCAGTTCCGGTCATGGCGGGCCTCGCGGAGTCGTGGCGGACCTATGTTCGACAGACGCCGGAGCGCCGAGTTTCGTCGCCATCGCGCTCGCCTTTGCCGGCGCTTCATGTTTCAATGCACGGCGAAGCGGGGGTGCCCCGTTCGCCACCGGGCGGGCGGGACTGAGAGAGACCCTTCGAACCTGATCCGGCGATACCGGCGTAGGGAGCTTCGCAGTGCGCCGAGAGGCGCGCGTTGCGCACCCGCTTCCGAGCGCGCCCGAGCGCGCATGAACCGCACAACGACGTGCGGAAATTTCAACGAGCGGGACTACGCAATGAACGCACTTGCCTCCGATCTCATTCGCCAGACCAGCGAGCTTTCCGAATCCGTGACGCGCCCGATTCCGGGCTCGCGCAAGATCCACGTCTCGGGCAGCCGCGCCGATCTCGCCGTGCCGATGCGCGAAGTGGCGCTCGCCGATACGCCCCTCGCATTCGGTGCGGAAAAGAACGCGCCGCTCGCGCTCTACGACACCTCGGGTCCGTATACCGATCCGTCCGTGCGCATCGATCTCGCCGCCGGTCTCGCGCCGCTGCGCGCTGCGTGGATCGCCGAACGCGGGGACTCCGAAGTGTTGCACGGGTTGAGTTCGGAATTCGGCCGCCGCCGCGCGAGCGATCCCAAGCTCGCCGCCGTACGCTTCCCGCACACGGGCAAGCCGCGGCGCGCGAACGCCGGCGCGAACGTCTCGCAAATGCATTACGCGCGGCGCGGCATCGTCACGCCCGAAATGGAATTCATCGCGATCCGCGAGAACCAACGCATCGAGGCGATACGCGAGGCGCATCTTCTCGCGCAGCACCGAGGCGAGAGCCACGGCGCCGCCATTCCGCGGACGATCACGCCCGAGTTCGTGCGCAGCGAAGTCGCGCGCGGCCGCGCGATCATCCCGTGCAACATCAATCATCCCGAAACCGAGCCGATGATCATCGGCCGCAATTTTCTGACCAAGATCAATGCCAATATCGGCAATTCGGCGGTGACGAGCTCGATCGCCGAAGAAGTCGAAAAAATGGTCTGGGCGATCCGTTGGGGCGCCGACACCGTCATGGACCTCTCGACCGGCAAGCACATCCACGAAACACGCGAGTGGATCATCCGCAATTCGCCGGTGCCGATCGGCACGGTGCCGATCTATCAGGCGCTCGAAAAGGTGGACGGCCGCGCCGAGGAGCTCACCTGGGAGATCTTCCGCGACACGCTGATCGAGCAGGCCGAGCAGGGTGTGGACTACTTCACGATCCACGCGGGCGTGCGCCTGCCTTACATTCCGCTGACTGCCAAGCGCGTCACCGGCATCGTGAGCCGCGGCGGTTCGATCCTCGCCAAATGGTGCCTCGCGCATCACGAAGAGAACTTCCTCTACACGCATTTCGAGGAGATCTGCGAGATCATGAAGGCCTACGACGTCGCGTTCTCGCTCGGCGACGGCCTGCGCCCGGGCTCGATCGCCGACGCGAACGATGCGGCGCAGTTCGCCGAACTCGACACGCTCGGCGAGCTCACGAAGATCGCCTGGAAGCACGACGTCCAGACCATGATCGAAGGTCCTGGCCACGTGCCCATGCAGCTCATCCGCGAGAATATGGAGCGCCAGCTGCGCGTCTGCGACGAAGCGCCTTTCTATACCTTGGGGCCGCTCACGACCGACATCGCGCCTGGCTACGATCACATCACGAGCGCGATCGGCGCGGCGCTGATCGGGTGGTTCGGCACGGCGATGCTCTGCTACGTCACGCCCAAGGAGCACCTCGGCCTGCCGAACAAACAGGACGTGCGCGACGGCATCGTCGCCTACAAGATCGCCGCGCACGCGGCCGATCTCGCCAAGGGCCACCCCGGTGCGCAGGCACGCGACAACGCGCTCAGCAAGGCGCGCTTCGAGTTCCGCTGGGAGGATCAGTTCAATCTGGGTCTCGATCCGGAAAAGGCGCAGGAATTCCACGACGAGACCCTGCCCAAGGAAGCGGCCAAGCACGCGCATTTCTGCTCGATGTGCGGTCCGCATTTCTGCTCGATGAAGATCACGCAGGACGTGCGCGATTTCGCCAAGGAGCACGGCGTGGCCGAATCCGAGGCGCTCACGCGCGGCATGCAGGAGAAGGCACGCGAGTTCCGCGAGCACGGCGGCGAGGTGTACCGCCCGCAATAACGCGGCACGCAGATGCGGCTCCGCGCCGCATGCGGCACAATGACGCCATCGCCCGGAACGGCGCGGAGCTTCTCCATGTCGATCGTCACCCGCTTCCACGAGCCGCGTACGCGTTGGGCCTTGCGCGGCATCGCTGCATTGCTCGCGGTCTACGTTATCGTCGTGCTCGCACTGATGTGGTGGTGGAGCTACGAACCCGACCAGTTCGACGTGCTCGCGCTCGCGCGGCAACGCGCCTCGGCGCACGGCCAGGCGCAGCCGGTGACCGGCTCGATCGTCACGAGCACCCTCATGGGTTGCGCCGAGACCCTGCTCGACAAGCGCGGCGGCTACATCTCGAACGACAAGTTCCCGCCCGGCGTGCTCATGGACGACGTCCCGAACTGGGAATTCGGCGTGCTGACGGCCACTCGCGACCTCGCGCGCGAGATGCGCAACCGCTTCTCGCGCTCGCAGTCGCAATCGGAAGAAGACGCCGATCTCAAGGAAGCCGACCCGCTGTTCTCGAGCCCGAACGATCGTTGGCTGCTGCCGAGCTCCGAAGGCCAATACCGCAAGGCGATCGCACACGTGGACGGCTATTTCGTGCGGCTCGGCAAGAACGACCCGAACGGCGCCCAGTTCTATGCGCGCGCCGACAGCCTCGCCGATTATCTCGACACGGTGTCGTCGCGGCTCGGCAGCCTGTCGCAGCGGCTTTCGGCAAGCGTCGGCCAAGTGGCGCTCGAAGGCGATGCACCGGTCGATCCCAAGGCGGCGGCGAGCGGCAAAGGCCCGCAAATCGTCAAGACGCCGTGGATGCAGATCGACGACGTTTTCTACGAATCGCGCGGCTACACCTGGGCGCTGCTCGAACAGCTCCGGGCGATTCAGATCGACTTCGCGCCGATCCTCGAGCGAAAAAACGCGACGGTGAGCCTGAAGCAGGTCATCCGCGAACTCGAGGAGTCGCAGCGGCCCGTGCACAGTCCCATGATCCTGAACGGCAGCCCGTTCGGTTTTTTCGCCAACCATTCGCTGGTCATGGCCAACTACATTTCGCGTGCGAATGCGGCCGTGATCGACCTCAAGAACCTGCTCGACCGCGGTTGATGCGATAATCTCCGTTTCCGTTCGTCCGCGCGCCGCCACGCCCGCTGCCAAGCCGGAATGCGCGCGACGCGCAGTGGGATGGCGCGACGGTCCAGAGACCCAGCGATGCACATGGACATCTCATCTTCGCGCCTGCGCGCACTCCTTCTCGACTGGCGCCTGTACTGGGTGCTGCTGCTCCTGCCCGTCGCCCTGTTTCTGCCCGCGTTGCCCATCGACGAGACACGCTATCTGGCCGTGGCCTGGGAGATGCGGCTGCACGGCGATTTTCTCGTGCCGCATCTGAACGGCGCACCGTACTCGGACAAACCGCCGCTCCTCTTCTGGCTCGTCAACCTCGGCTGGCTCGTGGCGGGCATGCACGCCTGGGCCGTGCGGCTCGGCGTGCTCGCCGCGTCATTCGCGTCGCTCGCCTTGTTCGAACGGCTCGTGCGGCGCCTGGAGCCCGATGGCGCGCTTGCGTCGCGCGCAGTGCCGATCCTCGCCGGCATGGTGTACATCGCGCTGTTTTCGAGCGCCATCATGTTCGATGTGCTGCTCACGACGTGGGTGCTGCTCGCGCTGCACGGAGCGCTCGATCTCGACGCGCAGCGCTGGCGGCGCGGCACGCTGCTGCTCGCGCTCGGTTTCGGCTTGGGCGTGCTGACCAAAGGGCCCGTCGTGCTGCTCGACGCCGGCCTTTGTGTCGCCCTCGCGCCGTGGTGGAGCGACACGGCCCGAGTGCACAAAGGCCGCTGGTACGGCTGTCTCGGCCTCGGCGTGCTCGGCGGTGCGGCGCTCGCGCTCGCCTGGGCGATACCGGCGGCGATCGCCGGCGGCCCCGACTACGCCAACGCGATCTTCCTGCATCAAACCGTCGACCGCATGACGAAGAGCTTCGCCCACCGGCGGCCGCTCTGGTGGTATTTCATGGTGCTGCCGGCGATGGTGCTGCCGTGGACCCTGGCGCTGCGCGCGCCATGGCGCGCCTGGCGCGACAGTTTCCACATTTCCAAAACGGCGCGTTTCGCCGCCGCCTGGTTCGTGCCGGCATTTCTCGCGTTCTGCCTCGTAAGCGGCAAGCAGCCGCACTATCTGCTGCCGCTGCTCCCCGGGCTCGCGCTCCTGCTCGGCGGCGCGCTGGGTAACGAGCGTGCGCGTGTCCGCGGCCGGCTGTTCGCCGCGGTGCTGCTCGCGGTCGGTCTCGCGCTCGCGGCGCTGCCCTATGTCGCCGCGCATGCCCACGACTTCGCCTGGCTCGATGCTCGCGTACGGGCCGGCCAGATCACCGAATCGTTCCTCGCCGTGATCGCCGGCGTATGGCCGCTCTGGGGAATTCTCGCGGCCGCTGTCGCCGCATGCGTGCTCGTTGCGCGCGAAGCGCATGCGTCGCTGCGCGCGCTTGCACTCGCCGCGGTCGCCGCCGCGGCGTGCGGCGAGCTAGCGCTCGCGCAGGGCATCGGCCCCTATGTCGACGTGAGCGTCGCCGCGGCACACATCAAGGCCGACCAGGACGCCGGCCGGCCGATCGCGCACCTGGCCTGGCATCACGGGCTGTTCGAGTTCGCCGGCAGGCTCACGCAGCCGCTCGAGAAGGTGAGCTACGCCGATCTGCACGCCTGGTGCACGGCGCACCCGGACGGGGAAATTGTGACTTTTTATACCAAGTATCCGATCACGGCCAAACCGGAACTCGAGCTGCCGTATCGGTTCGGGCGGATCATCTTCTGGCGCGCACGCGATCTGCTCGATGCGCCGTTGCCGGCGGCGCCGGCGAAGCCCGACGAGGACGAAGCCCCGGAAGATTGAGCGTTGCGGCCTCGGCCTCGCGCGAACGCGACGCCGTCAGAACTTCGGCTTGTCCGGGCAGTCCTGGAACCGCGCGACGGAGTCGAGGATCTCCTGGCGTGCGGCGGCCGCGCCCTGCCAGCCGTCCACTTTTACCCATTTCCCTTTTTCGAGATCCTTGTAGTGCTCGAAGAAGTGGCCGATGCGGTCGCGCCAATGCTGCGGCACGTCGGCCAAGTCGTTGATGTGATCGTAGTGGGCGAACACCTTGAGCGCCGGAGCGGCGATGATCTTGGTGTCGGGGCCGGCTTCGTCGGTCATCTGCAGCATCGCGACGGGGCGGCAGCGGATCACGGCGCCCGGAATGAGCGGCAGCGGCATCAGCACGAGCACGTCGACGGGGTCGCCGTCGCCGCACAGCGTGTGCGGCACGTACCCGTAGTTGCACGGATAGCGCATCGGCGTGGAAAGCACGCGGTCGACGAAGATCGCGCCGGTCTTCTTGTCGACCTCGTACTTGACGGGATCGGCGTCTTTCGGGATTTCGATGACGACATTGATTTCGTTCGGCACGTCGCGGCCGGCGGAAACGAGGTCGAGGCCCATGGGGTGCTCCGGAGGGATGGCCGCGCCCTGCGCGGCGAAGGGCGCGAAGAATAAAGCAAACCGCGCTGCGCTGCATCAAAAAAGCGAAGCCCGCACGCGGCGGGCTTCGAAAAAGCGCCGAGCGGGCGTTGCCCGGGATTACTTCACGTGGTCCCACAGATACGTGAACGCGAGCGCCGACATGAAGGCTGCCTGCTTGTTGTCGGCGGCCGCGCCGTGGCCGCCTTCGACGTTCTCGTAGAAGCTCACGTCGTCGCCGAATTCGAGCATGCGCGCGGCCATCTTGCGCGCCTGGGCCGGGCCGACGCGGTCGTCGCGCGTGGAGGTCGTGAACAACACCGGCGGATACTTCACGCCCTTTTGCACGTTCTGGTACGGCGAGAACGTCTTGATGTAGGCCCATTCCTCGGGCTTGTCCGGGTCGCCGTATTCGGCGATCCACGAGGCGCCCGCCGAAAGATGCGTGTAGCGTTTCATGTCGAGCAGCGGCACTTCGCAGACGATGGCCGACCACAGCGTCGGATACATCGTCAGCATATTGCCCATCAGCAAGCCGCCGTTGCTGCCGCCGAGAGCACCGAGATGCGGCTGGCTCGTATAGTGGCGCGTGACGAGATCTCCGGCGACGGCGGCGAAATCCTCGTAGGCGCGCGGCCGGTTCGCCTTCAGCGCGGCCTGGTGCCAACGCGGACCGTACTCGCCGCCGCCGCGGATGTTCGCGACGGCGTAGATGCCGCCGTGCGCCAGCCAGGCGCGGCCGACGCTGCCGCTGTAGTACGGTTGCTCGGAAACCTCGAAACCGCCGTAGCCCGTGAGCAGGGTCGGGTGACTGCCGTCGAGCGCGATGTCCTTCCCGGCGACGACGAAATACGGCACGCGCGTGCCGTCCTTCGAAGTGACGAAATACTGGTGCACGGCGTAGCCGCTCGCATCGAAGAAGCTCGGTGCGTGCTTGAGCGGTTTGGCCGCCTGCTTGCCGAGCGTGCCGTGGTAGAGCGTCGTCGGCTCGAGAAAACCCGTGACGGTCAGGAAATAATCGTCGCTTTCGTCCTCGTCGATGCCGAAGGCCGAAATCGTGCTGAGCGCCGGCGCGCCGCCGAGCGGCGCATGTTTCCATTCGAGGCCGCGCGCGGGCGGCGTGAGCACCGTCAGCCGGCTCACCACGTTGTCGAGCGAGTTGACGATCAGGTGATGGCGCGTCCACGAGAAACCGTCTAGCGAGGTCGTGTCGCTCGGCGCGAACAGCACGGCGAATTCGCGCTTCCCGGCCATGAAGTCGTCGAATTTGGCGGCGATGAGCGAGCCCGCGGCATGCGTCGCGCCGCCGACCGTCCAGTCGCTGCGCAGCCGCACGATGAGCCAATCGCGATGAGCGGCGGCCTCGGCGTCGGTCGGCACGTCGATCTTCGTGAGCTTGCCGTCCTTGCCGCGCACGTAGTACTCGTTGGCGAAGAACGCGAGCGACCGGACGACGAAGTCGCGTTCGAAGCCCGGCGTGTGGTCGCGGAACGCACTGACCGCGAGATCGTCGTCCTTGCCTTCGTAGACGGTCGTCGCCGAGGACAGCGGTGTGCCGCGCTTCCATTCCTTGGCGATGCGCGGATAGCTCGATTTCGTCATCGAACCCGGGCCGAAATCGGTGCCGACGTACACGGAATCCTTGTCGATCCAGCCGATTTGCGTTTTCGCTTCCGGCAACTTGAAGCCGTCCTCGACGAAGGTCTTGGTCTTGAGATCGAATTCACGCACGACGTCGGCGTCGGCGCCGCCGCGCGAGAGCGAGAGCAGGCAGTGCTGGTACTCGGGTTTCAGGCAGTCCGCGCCGTGCCAGACCCAGTTCTCGTTCTCGGCCTTGCCGAGCGCGTCCAAGTCGATGATGGTTTCCCACTTCGGCTGCGCGTTGCGGTATTCGGCGAGCGTCGTGCGCCGCCACAGGCCGCGTGGATTGGCTTTGTCGCGCCAGAAATTGTAGTAGTACGCGCCCATCTTGTTCACGAACGGAATGCGCGCGTCGGAATCCATGACTTCGAGGATCTGCCCGCGCATCTCGTCGAACTGCGGCGAGGACGCGTATTTCTGCACGGTCTCGGCGTCGTGGGCCTTGACCCAGTCGAGCGCCTTGGCGCCGTCGGTGTCCTCGAGCCAGAGGTAAGGATCCTCGACCGACGGCGCGGCCGCCGGGGCCGCGGCCGTGCTCGCGGGTTTTTGTTCGACATGCGTGCAGGCGGCGAGCGCGAGGCTTGCGGCAAGCAACGTAACGAGGTGTCTCATCGGGCAATCTCCGGGTGCGAACGTGCACGATGGCAAGTCCCTGCGCACGCGTCTATGTGACTTCTGGGCTACAAAAAGCAAACCCCGCCGCGGCGGGGTTTGCTGTGCATCGGATTACAGCAGCGGTATCAACAACAGGGCGACGATGTTGATGATCTTGATGAGCGGGTTCACCGCCGGACCGGCCGTGTCCTTGTACGGATCGCCCACCGTGTCGCCCGTGACCGCGGCCTTGTGGGCGTCGGAGCCCTTGCCGCCGAAATTGCCATCCTCGATATACTTTTTCGCATTGTCCCAGGCGCCGCCGCCCGTGGTCATCGAGATCGCGACGAAGAGGCCCGTCACGATCGTACCGACGAGCACGCCGCCGAGGGCCTTGGCGCCCTCGGCCGCGGAGCCCGTGACGAGCTTGGCGCCGAACGCGACGACGATCGGCACGAGCACGGGGAGCAGCGACGGGACCAGCATCTCCTTGATCGCGGCCTTCGTCAGCAGATCGACGGCTTTCGAATAATCGGGCTTGGCCGTACCTTCCATGATGCCTTTGATCTCGCGGAACTGGCGGCGCACTTCCTCGACCACGGACCCCGCCGCGCGGCCGACGGCTTCCATGGCCATCGCACCGAACAGATAGGGAATCAAGCCGCCGATGAACAGACCGATGATGACCATGTGATCCGACAGATCGAATGGGATGAGCTGGCCCGCGAGATTCGGCGCCGTGCTCAGGTTGTGCGTGTAGTCGGCGAAGAGCACGAGCGCGGCCAAGCCGGCCGAGCCGATCGCGTAGCCTTTGGTCACGGCTTTCGTGGTGTTGCCGACGGCGTCGAGCGGATCGGTGATAGCGCGGATCTCCTTCGGCAACTCGGCCATTTCGGCGATGCCGCCCGCGTTGTCGGTGATCGGACCGTAGGCGTCGAGCGCGACGATCATGCCCGTCATCGACAGCATTGCCGTGGCGCCGATCGCGATGCCGTAGAGTCCGGCGAAGTAGTGCGCCGCCCAGATCGCCGCGCACACGGCGAGAACGGGCAGCGCGGTCGATTTCATCGACACCCCGAGGCCGGCGATGATGTTCGTCGCGTGGCCCGTCGTCGAGGCCTTCGAGACGTGGCGCACGGGACCGTATTCGGTCGCCGTGTAGTACTCGGTGATGACCACCATCGCGACGGTCAGCAGAATCCCGACGACGGCGCAGAAGTAGACGTTCCAGACGCCGAACTTCGATCCCGCCATGAGCGCCTGGGTTACCGGCACGAAGGCGACGAGCGCGAGCACGGCCGACACGGCGACGCCGACGTAGAGCGCGTTCATGATCTTGCCGCCCGCGCGCGCCTTGACGAAGAAGGTGCCGATGATCGAGGCCACGATCGAGACGCCGCCGAGCACGAGCGGATAGAGCACGCCGAACGGACCCGTATCGGCCGCGAGCACGTTGCCGAGCAGCATCGTCGCGACCAGCGTCACGGCGTAGGTCTCGAAGAGGTCGGCCGCCATGCCGGCGCAGTCGCCGACGTTGTCGCCGACGTTGTCGGCGATCACGGCGGGGTTGCGCGGATCGTCCTCGGGGATGCCGGCCTCGACCTTGCCGACGAGATCGGCGCCGACGTCGGCGCCCTTGGTGAAGATGCCGCCGCCCAAGCGTGCGAAGATCGAGATCAGCGAGGCGCCAAAAGCGAGGCCGACCATCGCATGCAGCGCTTCTTCCTGGCTATGTCCGAAGTGAAGCAGGCCCATGTAGTAGCCGGCCACGCCGAGGAGACCCAAGCCGACCACGAGCATGCCCGTGATCGAACCGCCGCGGAACGCGATCTGCAGCGCCGCGTTCATGCCGTTGCGTGCGGCTTCAGCCGTACGCACGTTCGCGCGCACCGAGATGTTCATGCCGATGTAGCCGGCGAGTCCCGAGAGCACGGCGCCGATCGCGAAGCCGATCGCCGCGGCCCAGCCGAGCCGCGTAAGGCCGATCACGAAGAACAGCACCACGCCGACGATCGCGATCGTGCGGTATTGGCGATTGAGATAGGCGCGCGCACCTTCCTGCACGGCCATGGCGATTTCCTGCATGCGCGCGTTGCCGGCCGGCTTGGCCAGGATCCAGCTGCGCGACCACACTCCGTAGATGATCGCAAGAAGGGCACAGCCCAGCGCGACCCAAGCACCATATTGTTCGAAGAACATCGAATTCTCCCAAAACTTAAGGCTTGACGAGGCAACATCGGGGAAACAGCGAGAACAGCAGGCCGAGTATAGCGGCAGGCCCCCGCTGCGCCACTTGTGCGGTGCAGCACCGCGATCAGGCAGCCGCGAACGGCGTCAGACGACGCCCTCCGCCGTGCTCGTCACTTGTCGGCGATCGAATACGCCGGCAGCTTTTGCTTGACGAGCACGCGCTTCAGCACGGCATAGTTCGGCAGGCCGGATGCCTTGTCGTAGGGCGGAACGTCTTCGCCGCGGATCAGCGGCTCGAAGTAGGCACGCGCAGCCGCCGTGATGCCGAAGCCGTCACGCGTGATGTAATTCTTCGGCAGCTTCTTTTCGACGTTCGCGATTTTCGTGAGCGGCGCGGGCTCGATCTTCCATTTGTATGGCTTGTCAGACACGCGCTTGATGACCGGCATCACGGCATTGCGTCCGGCGAGCGCGTATTCGACCGCGGCGCGGCCGACGGCATAGGCCTGCTCGGCGTCGACCTTGCTGGCGAGGTGCCGTGCCGAGCGCTGCAGATAATCGGGCACGGCCCAGTGATATTTGTATCCAAGTTTACTTTTTACCAATTGCGCGATGAGCGGGCCGACGCCGCCGAGCTGCGTGTGGCCGAACGCGTCGGTCGTGCCCGCTTCGGCCAGAAATTTGCCCTCGGCGTTCTTGAGTCCTTCCGACACCACGACCGTGCAATAGCCGATGCGCTCCACGGTTGCCTTGACGCGCGCCAGAAACGCCGCTTCGTCGAACGGGATCTCGGGAAACAGGATCACGTGCGGCGGATCGTCGGGACCTTTCGCCGCAAGGCCGGCCGCGGCGGCGATCCAGCCCGCGTGACGGCCCATGACCTCCATGACGAACACCTTGGTCGAGGATTCGCACATCGATTCGACGTCGAGGCTCGCTTCGAGGATCGACACGGCCGTGTACTTGGCGACCGAACCGAACCCCGGGCAGGTGTCGGTGACGGGCAGGTCGTTGTCGACGGTCTTCGGCACGCCGATCACGTTGAGCGGATAGCCGAGCGCCTCGGCGATCTCGGCGATCTTGAGCGAGGTATCGGCCGAGTCGTTGCCGCCGTTATAGAGGAAATAGCGGATGTCGTGAGCGCGCAGGACGGCGATCAGCCGCTCGTAATGCGCGCGATCGGCGTCGAGCGACTTGAGCTTGAAGCGGCACGAGCCGAACGCGCCGCCCGGCGTATGGCGCAGGGCCGCGATCGCACTGCGGCTTTCCTTGGCGAGGTCGATCAGTTCTTCGCGCAGCGCGCCGATGATGCCGTTGCGCGCGGCGAATGCCTTGATGCGCCGACCGCGGCAGGCCTCGATGACCGCGCACGCGGTCGCATTGATGACGGCGGTCACGCCGCCGGATTGGGCGTACAACAGATTGCCTTCGCTCATGCTCCGCTCCCTGATCGTTTGACTCCGCAGTCGGGTGCCGTTAGCTTAGCCCTACGCACTGTCGGCGGAGTCTAGCCGAACGCGGCGTCAGGGATGCATCCGCGCCGCGCGGCGCGTGAGGCTCAGGCAGGAACGAGGACCAAAAACCAGCATGCGCATCGTTTTCTTCGGCCCGAACGGTTCGGGCAAGGGCACCCAGGCGAACCTGCTCAAGGCCGAGCTCAAGGTCCCGCACATCTCGACCGGGGACCTGTTCCGCGCCGAGATCAAGGCCGGCACGCCGCTCGGGCTCCAGGCCAAGGCGGCTGTCGACGCCGGCAAGCTCGTTTCCGACGACATCGTGCTCGGCATGCTCGAGTCGCGTCTGGCGCAACCCGACGTCGGCAACGGCTTCATCCTCGACGGCTATCCGCGCAATCTCGCGCAGTGCAGCGCGCTCGAAACCCTGCTCGCGCGCATCGGCCAGCCGCTCGACATCGCGATCGAACTCGACGTCCGCGACGAGGTGATCCTCAAGCGCTGCGAGCTGCGCTTCCAGGCCGAGCACCGGCCGGACGACGATCCGGCGATCGTGCGCAAGCGTCTGGAGGTCTACCGCGAGCAGACCGCGCCGGTGGCGCGGCATTTCGCCGAGATCGGCAAGCTCGCCACGGTCGACGGCGTGGGCGAAGTCGACGTCGTGTTCCGGCGCATCCTCGCCGTGCTGCCCGGCGTGCCGGCCTGACAGTACACTTTTCCACTCCGCAGCGAGCCCGCGCGCCCCGCAGGCCCGCGGGCCGCAACGTCCGATGAACCAGCTCGTACGACTCGTGTGGGACATCTGCTGCCTGCGGCGCGGGCCGCAGGATCTGCCGTACTCGCCGGTTTTGCTGCTGTTGACCTGTGCTTTCTTGGTGCTCCTGCAAGCGGTCGCGGAGTTCGTTCTAGGCGGTCAGCAGGATGCGGTCGGCGCTGCTGTCCTCTCGCTCGTGCTGCAGCTCGGTGCGTTGTGGCTGCTGCTCAGCCTGCGCGGTCTGGCCAATCGCTTCGTGCAGGCCGCGCTCGCTTTGCTCGGCTGCGAACTTGTTTTCAGCCTCATCGCGTTCACCATGGCGCTGCTCTTCGGCGCTTCGGGCCAGAAGTCCGAGCCGACACTGCTGCAGGCGTTGCTTGTGATCATCTTCCTGCCCACGATGGCTTGGAAGATCCTCGTCGATGCGCACATCCTGCGGTACAGCCTCAACGTGCCGTTCCTTGCCGCCGCGGCGTTGGCGATCCTCTGGTTCATCCTGGATTACGCGCTGAGCGCCGCAGGATCGCATTGACAGACACAAGATGAAGCTCCACATCCTCGGCATCTGCGGAACGTTCATGGGCGGCGTGGCCGCGCTCGCGCGCGAGCTCGGCCACGCGGTCGAAGGCTCCGACGCGAACATCTATCCGCCGATGAGCGAGCAGCTCGCCGCGCTCGGCATCACGCTCCGGCAAGGCTATCGCCCCGAGCATCTCGGCGTCGGCGGCGGCGATGCGCCCGATCTCGTGATCGTCGGCAACGCGCTCTCGCGCGGCAATCCCGCGATCGAATACATGCTCGACGCACGCCTGCCGTACGTGTCCGGGCCGCAGTGGACCGGCGAGCAGGTGCTCGCGCGCCGGCGCGTCTTCGCCGTCGCCGGCACGCACGGCAAGACCACGACGACGGCGATGCTCGCGCATCTCCTCGACGCCAGCGGCCGCAAGCCGGGCTTCCTCGTCGGCGGCGTTCCCGAGAACTTCGGCGTGTCGGCCCGCCTCGGCAACTCCGCCGGTTCTGCCGACTTCGTCATCGAAGCCGACGAATACGACACCGCGTTCTTCGACAAGCGCTCGAAATTCGTGCACTACCGCGCGCAGGTGTGCGTCTTGAACAATCTCGAATACGACCACGCCGACATCTTTCCCGACATCGCGTCGATCGAGCGCCAGTTCCATCATCTCGTGCGCACCGTGCCCGGCAGCGGGCGGCTCGTCGTGAACGCCGAGGATACGCATCTTGCGAACGTCCTCGCCATGGGCGCATGGACGCCCGTGACGAGCTTCGGCATGGAGCGCGGCGACTGGCAGGCACGCCTGCGCACCGCCGACGGCTCGCGCTTCGCCGTCGTGCGCAACGGCGTCGAGATCGGCGAGGTGCGCTGGGATCTCCTCGGCCGCCACAACGTCATGAATGCGCTCGCTGCGATCGCCGCCGCCGAGGCGGGCGGCGTCGAGCCGGCGCATGCGATCGCCGCGCTCGCCGGCTTCCGGAGCGCCAAGCGGCGCCTCGAGGTCGTCGGCGAGCACCGGGGCGTGCGCGT
>DASRGX010000233.1:0-4429 GCA_035650835.1 Rudaea sp.
TGAAGTCGTCGAGCGCGCATCGTTCTCGTAGTCTTCGGCGACGATGCCGTAGATCGACGCCTTGATGCGCAGGTTGATGTCCTTCGACACCAGCACGACCTGGCCTTCGGGCTTGCTCTTCTTGATCGCGAGGATCGAGGCGAGGATCAGGTTGTCCGGCACGTTGCGCTTGCGCGCGGTGCCCGAGTCGTCGACGTCGAGTGTCTGGAAATACAAGCGGCCGACGTGGGTTCCGCGGTCGAGCTGCAAGCCCTGCGGAAGGCGGAGCTCGACGCCTTGGTCGATGTGATTGCCGTTGCCGTGCTCGATGAGCTCGTTGATGAAACGGCTGACCTGGCGCGCGTTGCGCGAGACTTCCGAGGTGCCTTTCTTCGCGGCGTCGAGTTCTTCGAGCACGGTCATCGGCAGGAAGACATCGTGTTCCTCGAAGCGGAACAGGGCGGTCGGATCGTGCATGAGCACGTTCGTGTCGAGCGCGTAGATACGCTTGCCTCGGGTCATGCGGGAGTCACCGTGCATAATCGGGAAAAAGTGGATGTGCAACCGTACTGGGCGCCTGTTGCAGGCGTGTGCACGGCGTCACGCGGGGTCGGCCTCGATCGCGGCGAGCACGTCGGCGGCGTGGCCGGGCACCTTGACGCCGCGCCACTCGCGACGCAGGCGGCCGTCGGGGCCGAACAGGAACGTGCTGCGTACGACGCCGAGATGCCGGCGGCCGTAGAGCACCTTTTCGTGGATCACGTCGAAGGCGCGGCACCAGGTTTCGTCGGCGTCGGCGACGAGCGCGAAACGCAGCTCCTGCTTGGTCGCGAAATTCGCGTGCGACTTCAGCGAATCGCGCGAGACGCCGAGCACGACGGCGCCGGCTTTGTCGAAGCGCTTGGCGAGATCGCGGAAATCCTGCGCCTCGCGCGTGCATCCGGGCGTGCTGTCCTTGGGATAAAAGTATACGACGACCCATTTGCCGGCGAGATCGCGCAGCCGCACGTCGCCCGCGTTCGTCGGGCCGGTGAGATCGGGGAGCTTGGCGCCTGGTTTCAGCATCAGTACTTCATCGGGTCCATGATCGCGTCGAGGTTGAGCCCGTCGCAGAATTCGAGGAAATCGTCGCGCAACGCGGCGATGTGGGTGTTTGCGGGAATGCCGATCGTGATCTGCGCGGAAAACATGTCCGCGCCGGTCTGCATTGCGCGGTAGCGCGTGGATTGCAGCTGCTCGATGCTGATGCCGTGCTGCTGGAAGAATTCGGCGATCTGAAAAAGTATACCCGCCTTGTCGGCGGCGACCACCTCGACCACGTACGGCAGCAGGTTCGTCTGCGGCGGCTTGGCGCCGGTGCGGAAGTGGACGATGCGGATCTGTTCTTCGCGCTCGAGCCGCGCGAGCGCCGATTCGAGCTTGGCGATCGCGTCCCACGAGCCCTGTGCGAGCACGAGCACGGCGACGTCGCGGCCGAGCGCGGCCAGGCGCGTCTCGGCAAGGTTGCAGCCGCAGTCCGCGATGCGCTTGGTGATGGCCACGAGCGGCGAATGCGCGTGCGGCGCAAACGCATTGATGAGCAGGTAGTTCTCGTTCGTGGTGGGGCGCGCAGCGGTGTCGGTCAAAGCGGATGTTCCCGGGTGCGGGTTACGCATGTCAGGCCGGCCTCCAAGCCGACGTATCCGTGCAGAATACTTGCCACGTCGGATACCCGCAAGTAACATCGCGAGTCCCCGAAAATATTGAGATTTCTCTTGAATCAGCTCTTCGGCAGCATCTGCGCGCTGGCGACGCCGTTCCGGGCCGATGCGCTCGATCTCGACGCATTTGCCGCGCTCGTCGACTACCAGCTCGATGCGGGCACCCAGGCGCTCGTCGTCGCGGGCTCGACGGGCGAAGCGCATGCGCTCGACCAGGCCGAGTACGATCGCCTGCTCGCGTTCGCGGTCGAACGCGTGCATGGGCGCGTTCCCGTGTTGGCCGGAACGGGAACGGCGAACACGCGCAAGACGATCCACGCCACGCGCCGCGCGGCGAGCCTCGGTGCCGATGCTGCGCTTGTCGTCACGCCGTACTACGTGCGCCCGACGCAAGCCGGCCTCGCCGCGCATTTCCGCGCCGTCGCCGACGAAGGTGGACTTCCCGTCGTGCTCTACAACGTGCCTTCGCGCACGGGCTGCGATCTGTCGCCCGAGACGGTCGCCGCGCTCGTCGACCACGAACGCATCGTCGGCATCAAAGAGGCGCGCGGCGAATCCGAGCGCGTCTCCGCACTCGTCGCGCTCAAGCGGCCGGGCTTCGCGGTGCTGAGCGGCGACGACCCGACCTGCGCGCGTGCCATGCTGAGCGGCGCGGAGGGCGTGATCTCGGTCGCCGCGAACGCCGCGCCCGCGCAGCTGCGTGCGATCTGCGATGCCGCGCGTGCCGGCGACGTGGCCAAGACGCAGGCGCTGGATACGGAAGCGCAGGCGCTGTACGCGGTGCTCGGCGCCGAGCCGAACCCGATTCCGCTCAAATGGTGCCTGAGCCGTCTCAATATCGGCACGCCGGAGCTGCGCTTGCCGCTGCTGCCGTTCTCGGCCGAGCATCACGCGCGCGCCGACGAGGCCATCGCGCGGCTGCGGCTGAGACCGGTTCAGCAGCGGCACAGCACGGCCGCGTGACACTTCGCCCCTTTCAACTCCCACTCTTCCAGGACGTATTCGTGAATCGCACTCACCGAGTTCTCTGGCTTGCGCTCGTCGCGCTCGTCGCCGAAGCCTGCACCGGTTGCAGTTGGTTCCACCACCGCACCGACTACTACAACAAGGCCACCGAAACGCGGCCGCTCGAAGTTCCGCCGGATCTCGACGCACCTGCGACCTCGACCGAGCTCGTCGTGCCGCCTACGTCGGGCGCTGTGACGCCTGCGTCGCCACAGACCAACGCCGCGCCGCCGGAAGGCCTCGCCACGGGCGCCACTGCTGCAGCGCCGAGCACCATCCTCACGGCGGGCGGCTTGCACGTGGCGGACACGCCCGAGCACACCTGGCAGCGCGTCGGCCTCGCGCTCGAACGCGCCCAGGTCGGCACGATCAGCGCGCGCGACGAATCCGCGCATAGCTACACGCTCGAAGTCGCCGGGCTCGCTGCGACGCAGCCCGTGCCGGCGCCTCAGGAACATCATTGGTACACGCGCATCCTGCATCCGTTCGGCGGCGGCAACAGCGCGGCGCCGGCCCAGCAGGCGCCGGTGAGCGGCCATCTCACGGTGACGGTCACCGAAGACAGCGGCGGCGCGCGCGTGAACGTCGAAGGCAACGCTTCCGACAGTGCCGCGACCGAAGCCGCTCGACGCGTGCTCGAAGCGCTGCGCGAACGCTTGTCCTGATCGGGGCTCGCCGGGGTTCCGCCGAGCGGAACCTCAGCGCTCGAGCAGCGGCAGCTTGTCGGGCTTGCCGTCCCACTCCTTGGCGTCGGCCGGTGCATCCTTGCGCACGGTGAGCACCGGCCAGGCCTTGGCCAACTCGGCGTTGAGCGCGATGAAGTGCTCTTGTCCGGCAGGCACGTCGTCTTCGGGGAAAATCGCGTTCGCGGGGCACTCGGGTTCGCAGAGCGTGCAGTCGATGCACTCCTCGGGATCGATCACGAGAAAATTCGGCCCCTCGTGGAAGCAATCGACCGGGCAGACCTCGACGCAGTCGGTGTACTTGCACTTGATGCAGTTTTCGGTGACGACGAAGGGCATACGAACAAAAGTCCCGAGGCGAACGGAAGCGCAATTCTAATTGAAAAGCGCGGCCATGGATGAGCGCTCTTGATCTTGCGGACGAGAATCCGACTTCAGCGTCTTCGCCCTTCGTGAACATTGCGAGTACACCGCGACTTTGCCGCTGCTTCGGCAGCGATTTCGATTCCGCACCGGGCGGGCGAGCGGGTAGGGTGGACGTCTGAAATGGCGCTCCCTAGGGGATTCGAACCCCTGTTTAGGCCTTGAGAGGGCCCCGTCCTAGGCCTCTAGACGAAGGGAGCGTGGATTGGGAAATGCGAATGCGGACGCTAGTATAGCGGTTTCGCGGCGGAGGACAATCGCTCGCAAGCCGCGGCGAGCGGCGCAGCGGACGATCTGGCAGCAAGGAATGAACGAACAGGTCTCGAACAAAAATCCGGCGGTGCCCGTGCAGCTGCGCATCATCCCGCGCGACCAGCACCGCATCTCGCGCAAGGACATCTCGAACGGCGCACTGCGCGTGCTGTACCGGCTCAACGAAGCGGGCTACGCGGCGTATCTCGTCGGCGGCGCCGTGCGCGATCTCTTGCTCGGCGGACACCCCAAGGACTTCGACGTCGCCACCGACGCCACGCCCGAGGACGTCAAGCGTCTTTTCCGCAATTGCCGCCTGATCGGCCGGCGCTTTCGCCTCGCGCACGTCGTGTTCGGCGACGAGATCGTCGAAGTCGCCACGTTCCG
>DASRGX010000234.1:0-6852 GCA_035650835.1 Rudaea sp.
GTCGAGTTTGAGGAGTTCCGGGAATTCCGTGCGCAATTCCTGGTGCGCCGCATACGCGGCGTCGACGGCTTCGCCGAGTTCCGGGTATTCCGCCGCCAGGCGTTCGATGGCCGCATCGGGCAGGCCGACGGTGCGGATCGCGCCGCCGTAACGGCGCATTTCGTTGAGTTTGGCGATGATCGACATGAAACCTGCCTCCCAGGAATGCAGAAAACGCGGCGACTGCCGCGCGGCGTAGCCGGGCGAACCCGAATTTGCCGGAGATTTTACCAGCGAAAGCGGCATGCTGCCTGGGCCACTTCGCTGGCCAGACGATGGAGCCAATTCTTGATGCCAGCAGGTCTCGATGAAGGACTTCGATCTTGAACGCTGACTGGCCTGACACCTGTCATACCGAAGTCGTGACCGGCGCGACTGCGCCCAAGCGTCGGCGGCGCCTAAGCTTGCCGCCAACATCGGAGGAGAGGTCCATGAGCGAACCCGAAGTGGTGGCCAGGCTCGAGAACGCGAGCAAGCGTTACGGCAACGTGTTGGCACTCGATCGCGTCGATCTCGCCGTGCGACGCGGTGAGGTGCTCGCGGTGCTCGGTCCGAATGGGGCGGGCAAGACGACCGCGATTTCCCTGCTGCTTGGCTTGCTGCGCGCCGAAACGGGCAGTGCGACCTTGTTCGGTGCCGATCCGACCGGCTTGGCACCGCGCCAGCGCATCGGCGCGATGCTGCAGACGGCCGGCGTGCCGGAAACGCTTGCCGTCGGCGAGCTCGTCGAGCTGTTCCGCAGCTATTATCCACAGCCGCGCACGGTGGCCGACATCGTCGGGCTGGCGGGCGTCGGCGATCTGCTCAAGCGGCGCTACGGCAAGCTTTCGGGCGGTCAGCAACGGCGTGCGCAGTTCGCGCTTGCGCTCGCGGGCAACCCGGAGATCCTGTTCCTCGACGAGCCGACCACGGGGCTCGACCTCGAAGCGCGCGAGACGATGTGGAGTACGATCCGCGCGCTCGTGGGCGAAGGCCGTGCGGTCGTGCTGACCACGCACTACCTCGAAGAGGCCGAGGCGCTCGCCGACCGCGTCGGCGTGCTCGCGCGCGGGCGCATCGTCGCCGAGGGCAGCGTGCAGCAGATCCGCGCGCGAGTGGCGCAACGCCGGATACGCTGTGTATCGCGCCTCGCCGCGGAAGCGATCGCACGCTGGCCCGAAGTGCGCAGCGCGGCGCGCGACGGCGAGCGCATCGAGATCGTCACCGACGCCGCCGAAACCGTGGTGCGCCAACTGCTGTTCGAGGATGCCGAACTCTCCGAACTCGAAGTGCGTCGCGCCGGGCTGGCCGAAGCTTTCGTCGAAATCACCAAGGAGGCCGCATGAACGCCGTCGCCGCTTCGCTGTCGCCCGGCGCTGCGCGCGCCGGCCTCGTCGCTTACGCGCTCGAGACCAAATACGAATTCCTGCGCGTGCTGCGCACGCCCGCGTTCGCGGTGCCCACGCTGCTGTTCCCGCCGATGTTCTATCTGCTATTCGGCCTGCTGCTCAATCACGGCAACAGCGGCGCGGCGCACTATCTTTTCGCAAGCTACAGCGTATTCGGCGTGATGGCGCCGAGCCTGTTCGGTTTCGGCGTCGGCGTCGCGATCGAACGCGAACGCGGCTGGCTCGCGCTCAAGCGCGTGGCGCCGATGCCGCCTGCGGCGTACCTCGGCGCGAAAGTCGCGATGGCGGCGTTGTTCGCGCTGATCATCTACGTCGTGCTCGCGGCGATGGCGTTCGGTCTCGGCGGCGTGCGCCTTTCCGCACTGCAATGGCTCGGGCTCGGCGCGGTCGCCGTATTCGGCGTGCTGCCGTTCTGCGCGCTCGGGCTCGTGATCGGCACGCGTGCGAACGCCTCGGGCGCGCCGGCGATCGTCAACTTCATCTACCTGCCGATGGCGTTCCTGTCGGGGCTGTGGATGCCGCTCACGATGCTGCCGGCGTTCATCGGTCAGATCGCGCCGCTGTGGCCGGCCTATCATCTGGCGCAGCTCGCTTTGGGCATCGTCGGCCAGGTGCCGGCCGACGCGTGGATCACGCACCTCGCCGCCGCTGCCGGTTTCGCGATCGCCTGCTTCGCGATCGCACGCCGCCTGCTGGCGCGCGCGGCCTGAACGCGCGAGACTGTGCCATGCGCAGCATCTACTGGCGAGCTGGACTGCTGCTGATCGGCCTCATGCTCATCGCGGCGCTCGAGGCCACGGCGATGGGCGGCTACGGCCGTAGCGCCGCCGACCCGGCGGCGATCGCCGGACTGCGCTGAGCGGAGGGTCCCATGTTGCTCGACATTTTCACGCCGACCGACAACGCCATCATCTGTCTGCGCGGAGACGTGGACGGAAAGCGACGCGACGCGCACTGGTTCCCTTGGCTCCTGCTCGTGTGGACGTTCTGGATCTTCGCCACGCCGATCCTCGAAGCGGGCGGCGAATTCCCGCAGTGGATGTGGCCGACGCTGACGAGCTTCGTCGTGTTCCTGTGGCTCTTCTACCGCGTGTATTACCGCGACCGCTCGCAGGTGATCTGGTGCGCGCTCGGCATCGCCGCGCTCGGTTTCGTCGTCACGCCGTTCAACCCGGGCGCGCAGGGCTATCTGATCTACGCCTGCGCGTTCCTCGCGTTCAGCGGACGGCCGCGCGAATCCGTGCGCAACATGGCGATCGTGCTCGCCCTCTACACGGTCGAGTGGCGCCTGCTCGGCTTCGATTGGGGGTACCTGCTGAGCGCGATCCTGATCGGCTTCGCGATCGGCTTCATGAACATCAATTTCATGCTCAAGCACCAGCGCGATGCGGAGCTCAAGCTCAGCCACGAAGAGGTACGCAGGCTCGCCGCGCTCGCCGAGCGCGAACGCATCGGCCGCGACCTGCACGATCTGCTCGGCCACACGCTGTCGCTGATCACGCTGAAGGCGGAGCTTGCGAGCAAGCTCTTCGATCGCGATGCCCTGGCGGCGCGGCGCGAAATCGCCGACGTCGAGCGTGTCGCACGCGATGCGCTCGCCCAAGTGCGCCGCGCGGTGACCGGCATTCGCGCCGCGGGCATCGCCGCGGAACTCGCCTCGGCGAAGCTGTTGCTCGAATCGAACGGCGTGGCGTTCAGCTACGGCGTGGCTGACGTCAGCCTGCCCGTCGAGATCGAAACCGCACTGGCGATGACCGTACGCGAAGCGGTCACGAACGTGCAGCGCCATGCGCGCGCGACGCGTGTCCGCATCGATCTCGCCGTCGCCGATGGCCGGCTCGAGCTGCGCATCGAAGACGACGGCCGCGGCGGCGCGATCGTGCCCGGCAACGGTCTGACCGGCATGCGCGAGCGCCTGACCTCGATCGACGGACATTTGCTCATCGATTCGGTGCGCGGCCGCGGCACCCGCCTCACGGCGTCGTTCGCGCTGCCCGCTTCCGGGACCGCGCACGCCGCACCGAAGATGCGCGAGGCCTGAACGCCGGCCGCGAGCCGTTGACATCGGCCTGCGCTGTCTGCACGCTCGCGCCATCTTCCGGGGCGAGCGCGCAGCGCAGACATGATCCGTGTGCTTTTGGCCGAAGACCAGGCGATGGTGCGTGGCGCGCTGTCGGCGTTGCTGAGGCTCGAGTCCGATCTCGACGTGATCGGCACGGCCGGCAACGGCGAGGAAGCCTGGACGATGATCGAGCGCAGTCTGGCCGAGGGCGGCGGCCCCGACGTGGTCGTCACCGACATCGAAATGCCGCGGCTGACGGGGCTCGAGCTCGCTCAGCGCATCCGCGATCGCGGTGTCGAGTGCAAGGTCGTGATCCTGACGACGTTCGCGCGTCCGGGCTTCCTGCGCCGCGCGCTCGATGCCGGCGTGAGCGGCTATCTGCTCAAGGACGCGCCGGCCGATCAGCTCGCCGAAGCGCTGCGCAAAGTACACCGCGGCGGCCGCGCGATCGATCCGCAACTCGCGCTCGAGGCGTGGTCCGGCGACGATCCGCTCAACGACCGCGAACGCCAGGTGCTGCGCTTGGCGGGCGAGGGGCTTTCGGCTGGCGACATCGCCGAGCAACTGCATCTTTCGCAAGGCACGGTGCGCAACTATCTGTCGGAAGCGATCGGCAAGCTCGGGGTCGGCAACCGCATCGAAGCCTATCGGCTCGCTCGGCAAAAAGGCTGGCTCTAGGGAACCTCTGAACGTCAACAGCGACATCCCCCGGCGGACTGTCGTCACGCCTCTCTGCTCGCAAGTCACGCTTTTGGCGCTCGCCATGTTCCGCTGAAGTACCTGGCGGTTAAAACGCCACTCGGGCGTATCCACCCACCCGTGAGCCCGCAACGCCAGCGGAGCTACACGCCAAAACGAAGTGGGTGAAAAATGAAAGGTACCAACGTTTGCCGCGCCGGCATGCTGGCGCTGGCCGCGGGCACGTGCGCGCTGATGCAGCCGACGCCCGCGGCATCCACGCTGCGGTTTCCCGCCGAAACGGAGTCGCAACAGTCGATCTGGCTCGCTTCGCCCACGATCGATTACAAGAAGGGCTGGTCGATGCTCGGCACGCAAGCCGACATGATCGGCGAGCTCGTCAAAGGCGGCCGCGTCGAGTATCTCGTGAACAGCCCTTCCGACGCGGATGCGCTCAGGACCGCGCTGCGCGCGCGCGGGATCGGCAACGAGACGATCGCTGCGCACGTCGGCTTCCACGCCGTCGCGCACGCCGATCTGTGGGTGCGCGATTACGGCGGCTTGTTCCTCAGCGATGGTGCGGGAAACGCGCAAATCGTCGATTTCGATTTCGACGGTTACGGCTACGACAAGTACGCGAATGCCGCGATCCGCGCCACCTACGATTTCGACAACGACCTCGCCGTGCGCGTGGCGCACGAGATCGGCGTTCCGGTGGTCCGCTCCACGCTGATCGCCGAAGGCGGAAACCTCGTGTTCAATGGCCACGGCACGGTCATCGCGACAGAGCGTGGCCTGCTCGGCCGCAACCCCGGCTGGAGCAAGGCCGACGTCGAGGCCGAGCTCGCGCGAGCGTTCCGTGTATCGAAGGTGATCTGGCTGCCGCGCGGCCTCGCCACGGACGCCAATGCGGTCGAGCAGACGCCCTACGACATCGACGGCGAGCGCATCTACAACGTCGGAGTCAACCATGCCGACGAGATGGCGGCGTGGGTGGGCCCACGCACGGTGCTGCTGCCTGAAATCACCGCCGCAGAGGCCGCGCGCGGCAATGCGCTCGTCAAGCTCGATCGCGAAATCCTCGAGAACGCCTACCGCATCCTCTCGAGTGCGAGCGATCAAGACGGCAAGCCGCTCACGGTGATACGCGCGCCGGCGCCCGATCCGATCATCGTCGACATCCGTCCCGAGGACGGCATCTATCAATTCCTCGCCGGCCTGCACGGGCTCAAGGGATTCGTCGACGGCGCACCGGCGAAGTTCGCGCTCGCCGCCAGCTATATGAACTTCGTCGTCACCGACAACGTGGTGCTGGTGCCGAAGTTCTACAAGAACGGCCGTCCCCGCGCACTCGAAGCCAAGGACGCGGCGTTCAAGCGGCTCGTCGAGTCGCTGTATCCAGGCCGGCGCGTCGCGCAGATCGATGCGGACGCGATCACTGCCGGCGGCGGCGGCATGCACTGCATCTCGCAGCAGCAACCGCGCTGACCCCACCGCACCATTTCTTTCACCGGAGCACATTGCCTTGAAAATGAAAGTAGCCAGCCGCGCGCTGTGCGCGGCCATCGCTTGCGCCTTGGGAATCGAAAGCACCGCCGCGTTCGCGGACGACGCGTCCTCAGCGCCGTCCACCGATGCCGACTTGCAGCTCGAGACCATCACAGTGACGGCAGAGAAACGCGAGCAATCCGTGAACGATATCGGCGTCGCCGTCACCGCGTTCAGCGCCCGGGACGTCGAGCAGCTCGGGTTTTCGAGCTACAAGGACATCGCCGATCAGACGCCGGGATTGTCCACCGTCAACGCCACTTCGGGAGGCACGCCGATCTTCGCGATCCGCGGCATCGGTCTCGACGATTTCAACAGCAACAACACGAGCGGCGTGGGCGTCTACATCGACAATGTGCTGGCGGCATATCCGGTATTCCTCAACGGACAGCTCTTCGATATCGAGCGCATCGAGGTGCTCAAGGGTCCGCAGGGCACGCTGTACGGGCGAAACACGACCGGCGGCGCGATCAACTACATTTCCATAAAGCCGACCGACACGTTCGACGCCTACCAGACCGTCGGGTTCGGCAGCTGGAACACGTGGCGATTCAACGGCGCCCTGAATGGACCCATCGGCAACGGCGCGGACGGTCGCATCGCCTATTCCTGGGAAAAAGGCGACGGTTGGCAGCACGACATCGACACCGGGCGCGCATTCGGCAGCACCGACCGTTTCGCCATGCGCGCACAGGTATCGCAGTTCTTCGGCGACATCACCGAGGTGCTGCTCAACGTGCATGCGACGCGCGACACCGGCGCACCTCTATCGCCGCAGAACGAGACCGTCGATGCCGTTTACCAGGTACCTCCGGGAACGTACGGTTATCTGTCCGACGATCCGCGTCGCGTGCGGGTCGGGAATTTCGATTTGTCGCGCGACGAGAGCGGGGCCGGCGCTTCCTCGACCGTGACCGTCAGCTTTCCGTCGATGACCTTCATGTCGATCGCCGGCTTCGATCATTACAGCCGCAAGACATCGGACAACTACGACGGCACGGCCCAAACCACCGACAACATCGGTGTCGACGACACGTATTCGCTGTGGTCGCAGGAATTTCGGCTGAGCTCCGCGGGCACGCAGCGCTTGAACTGGATAATGGGCGCCGTCGGTTCCTACGACAAGATCAACGGACT
>DASRGX010000235.1:0-2139 GCA_035650835.1 Rudaea sp.
CGGTCGGCAGGTGCGTGATGCGGATCGCCGAATCGGTCTTGTTGACGTGCTGGCCGCCGGCTCCCGAGGCGCGGAACGTGTCGATCTTGAGGTCGGCCTCGCGTAAATCGATGTCGTCGATCTCGTCCATCTCGGGCAGGATCGCCACGGTGGCCGTCGAGGTATGGATGCGCCCCTGCGATTCGGTCGCCGGCACGCGCTTGACGCAGTGCACGCCGGATTCGAACTTGAGCTTCGAAAACGCGCCGTTGCCTTCGATGCGCGCGATGATTTCCTTGTAGCCGCCGTGCTCGCCGGAGTTCGCCGAGAGAATTTCCGTACGCCAGCCCTGGCGCTCGGCGTAGCGGCTGTACATGCGGAAGAGGTCGCCGGCGAAGATCGCCGCCTCGTCGCCGCCGGTGCCCGCGCGCACTTCGAGGAAGATGTTCGCCCCGTCGCGCACGTCGCGCGGCAGGAGCAGAAGGTTGAGCTCGCGATCGAGCGCCGCGCGGCGCGTTTCGAGTTCGGCGATTTCGCCCTGCGCCAGCTCGCGCATCTCGGGATCGGCGAGCATCGACTCGGCCGCGGCGAGCGCCTCCGCGGTGTCCTCGTAGCGCTTGAGCGAGGCAGCGACGGGCTCGAGCTGCGCGTATTCCTTGCTGAGCTCGCGAAAGCGCTGGCTGTCGCCGCTGACTTCGGGCTGGGCGAGCAGCAGGGCGACTTCCTGATGGCGTTCGGCGAGCTCGGCGAGCTTGCGGCGGATCGACGGCGTCATGCGTTGCGGTCCGGCGGATCGTGGGCGTCCGTGCCGAACAGACGCTCGGCTGCGCGCAGGAGTTCCTCGTCGCCGCGCTGCGCGGCTTCGCGCAGGCTCGCGCTCGGCGCATGCAGGAGCTTGCTCGTCAGCGTGTTGGCCAGGAACTCGAGCGCCTGCTCCGGGCTGCGCCCGGCGGCGAGCATCTGGCGCGCGCGCGCGAGCACTTCGTCGCGGCGCGCCTCGGCCCCGCGCCTGATCGAGGCGAGCGGATTGCGCGCGACGAGCGCGCGGCGCCAGGCGAGGTAATGCTCGACCTGCAGGTCGATGATCGCCTCGGCTTCGCGCGCGGCGGCCTGGCGCGAGCGCAGATTGTCGTCGATGACCTCGCGCAGATCGTCGATGGTATACAAGTACACGTCTTCGATGGCGGCCACGTCCGGGTCGATGTCGCGCGGCACGGCGATGTCGACCATGAACATGGGCCGGCGCCGCCGTGCGCGGATCGCGTTCTCGACGAGAGCCCTGCCGAGCACGGGCTCGGGGCTCGCGGTCGAGGCGATCACGACGTCGGCCTCGGCGAGGTGCTGCGGCAGGTCGGCGAGCGTGATCGCATAGGCCGAGAAGCGGCTCGCGAGCGCCTGCGCGTTCTCGAGCGTGCGGTTGGCGACGATGAGCCGGCGTGCGCGCGATTCGCTCAGATGCCGAGCGGCGAGTTCGATCGTCTCGCCCGCGCCGATGAGCAGCACGCAGGCTTGGCTGAGGTCGGCGAACAGGCGCTCGGCCATGCGCACCGCCGTGAACGCGACGGACACCGTGCTCGTCCCGATGCGCGTGTCGGTGCGCACCCGCTTGGCCACGGTGAACGTCTGCTGGAGCAGACGCTCCATCGGTGTGCGCAGCGTGCCGGCCTCGCGCGCGGCCTGATAGGCGTCCTTGACTTGGCCGAGAATTTGCGGTTCGCCGAGCACCATCGAATCAAGTCCGGTGGCGACGCGGAACAGATGACGCACGGCGCCGTTCTCGGAATGACGGTAAAGGAACTCGTCGAGGCGGCGCTCGGTCAAACCGTGGTGATCGAGCAGCCAGCGTTGCGGCACGGTCTCGGCACCGGGATCGACATCGACGTAGAGCTCGGTACGGTTGCACGTCGAGAGGATCATGGCCTCGTTCACGCCGGGTTGGCGCGCGAGATCGGACAATGCCGACGGTGTCGCCGCGGGCGCGAACGCCACCTTTTCGCGCAGCTCGAGCGGCGCAGTCTGGTGGTTGAGTCCGAGAGCGATGAGGGCCATGCGTGCGACAATCGGCTAAGCTACTGCGGCGACAGGCAAATCCGACGCCTTAGAAATTGTGAGGTGGGCGTGCCGCGATATCAAGCCGAGCGCGGCGCGACGGAACGGACC
>DASRGX010000236.1:0-6790 GCA_035650835.1 Rudaea sp.
AGCAAGCGGCGATCGTCGAGGCGGCTCACGTCGCGCACGTCCGCTGCCCAGCGCTTCGAGGCGGACGCAGGATCGGCGGGATCGCCGACCGCGTAGAGCACGTGGTCGAGATCGGGCGCGATCTCCGTCAGCGCGTGCAAAACGTCCGCAAAAAAGATTCGCGTGAGGTCCGTGCCGAACTCGTTGCGCATCCAACCGATGCGCAATCGAGGCGCGTGCGGCCGGCGATCTCCGCCCCATGCCGGCGCCTCGAGCGGCGCGGGACGATAGCGCCGATGTTCCTCCAACAGCGCCGCCGGGCCGAAGCGCTCGCTGTAATTGCAGGCGAATAGATAATTGCTCGCCGCGGCATGATCGCTCGGGCGGCGCTCCACCCAATTGCGCAGGAGCACGAGGCCGGCCTCGGTTTCACCGCGACCGATATGGATCTGCGCCGCGCGCACGAACGCATCGCGGCACGCGGGGTCTTCCTGAGCTGCGCTGCGATACGACGCGAGCGCCCGATCGCGCTGCCCCTGCGCCAGGGCGATCGCCGCTTGGACGCAAAGCGCCTGCACGCGCGTCGCGGGCGTGGCGAGGAGCGTTTGCAGCAGCGCCTCGGCCGCCGCCCAGTTGCCGAGGTCCGCCCAGGCTTGGCAGCGGATCACGTCGGTTGCAAGGTCGCGCCCGACAGTCACCTCAGCGATCACGTGCAATGCCGCGTCGGGTGAACCCGTCGCGAGCCGGCAGCGTGCGAGCGCGCGCAGCGCGACGAGCTGCTGCGGCGCCAGGGAAAGCGCCGTCTGCAAGGCGCCGATCGCTTCTTCCCAACGGCGTTCGATCTCGCGCGCCAAGCCGAGGTTGAGCCATGCGCCGAAATGGCGCGGTTCCGCCTCTATGGCTTTGCGCGCGCGATCCGCCGCCTCCGCCGCACGGCCGACGGCGAGCAGCGCAGCCGCATGGTTGCTCCAGAGGGCAGGGCTCGGCTGTGCGGTCTCCGCCCGCTCGAAATATGGCAGGGCGTCCGCGTCGCGTCCCAAGGCGTGCAGCGTGAGCCCGAGCATGTGATCGACACCGGGATGCGGCCCGTAGCGCGCGAGCAGCGCACGATACGCCGCCTCGGCCTGCGCCAATTCCCCGCGCCGCTGCAGTTCGAGCGCTGCGTTCAGTTCGAGCTGGAAGGGATTCATGCAAGGATCGCGAGTTGCGGTCTCGCCCGCGCTTACCCAGCGGACGCGTGTAGCTTATCGGCCGGATTACCCCATGGCTACACGATTTGCCGTGGGCGGGCCGACTGCACGCTTGCCGCGGCATCCGGCACTCAAGGAAAATCCGTCTCGCTGCGCGGTACGCAGATCGGAGTGGACCCGTGACCTTCATCGAACGACTCTCGACCGCCTGGGCCAGGAACCGCTCGCTCGTTTGCGTCGGGCTCGATCCCGAGCCCACGCGCTATCCGGCGCCGCTGCGCAACTCGCCCGATCGCGTCTTCGGGTTCTGCCGCGCCATCGTCGACGCCACGGCGGACCTCGTCTGCTGCTTCAAGCCACAGATCGCCCACTTCGCCGCGCAAGGCGCCGAGGATGCGCTCGTGCGCCTCATCGCGCACATCCATACGCAGCATGCCGGCATACCCGTGATCCTCGACGCCAAGCGCGGGGACATCGGCAGCACCGCGCAGCACTACGCCGCCGAAGTCTTCGACCGCTATGGCGCGGATGCCGTCACGCTCAACCCCTACTTAGGCCGCGATTCGCTCGCGCCGTTCCTCGAGCGCGCCGACAAGGGTGCCGTGATCCTCTGCCACACCTCGAATCCCGGCGCTCGCGACCTGCAAGAACTCGACGTCGGCGGCCGCCCGCTCTACCAGCACGTCGCCGCGCTCGTCGCGCGCGAATGGAACGCGAATCGCAACTGCGCGCTCGTCGTCGGCGCGACGTATCCGAGAGAACTCGCCGAAGTGCGCGCGATCGTCGGCGATGGCGTGCCGCTCCTGATCCCCGGCGTCGGCGCGCAGGGCGGCGACGCGGCGGACGTCGTGCGCAACGGGCGGAACTCAGCCGGTACCGGCTTGATGATCAGTTCATCGCGCGCGATTTTGTATGCGAGTTCGGAGGAGGATTTCGCCGAGGCCGCACGCGAGGCCACGTCAGCCCTGCGCGACGCGATCAATCGCCAGCGCTGAACGAACTGCGGCCTGCAACAAGCGCTATCCGCATCTTCAACGCGAGCCATACCAGTCCGCGCGCAAACGGATTGCGCGCCGCCGGATCGAATTTCGTGAACCAGCGCCACATGCCACGATACTTGTGGGCGGCAACGAAGCGCGGGCGCGCTCGGCTCGAGGTTCCCTTGAGATGCACGACGCGAATGACGGCCGCGCAGACGACGCGCGCGCCGGCATCGCGTACGCGGCGGCACAGGTCCAGATCTTCGCAGTGCAGGAAATAGCCTTCGTCGAAGCCGCTGAGCCGTTCGAACATCGCGCGCGGCAGCAGCATGAGCGCACCCGAGACGGCGTCGACGTCTTCGAGCGGCGCTGCGGTCGCGGATGGCGGCATGGCCACGCCGGCCAGCGCGGGCCAGCGCGACTCGAAGCGCGCGAGTCCGCTCATCGTCATGAACGTGCGGCGCAGCAGCGGATCGCGGCGGCGGCTCGCGGGTTCGATCTTGCCGGCTGCGTCCACGATCGAAACACCGAGGAGCCCGATCGCCGGATCGGACGCGAGCGCCTCTCGCAGACGCTCGATCGTGTCGGGCTCGATGCGGCAATCCGGATTCAGGAACAGCAAGGCATCGCCGCGCGCGAGCGCGGCACCGCGATTGCAGCCGGCGCCGAAGCCTAAGTTCGTGCCGTTGCGCAGCACGCGCAGCCGCGGTTCGCCGGACCAGCGCCGTTCGACGGCCTCGATCGAGCCGTCGGCCGAGGCGTTGTCGCTGACGACGATCTCGACAGGCGCCGTGCTCGCGAGCACGCGTTCGATACAGACGCCGACGTCGTCGCCGCTATCGGCCGTGACGACGACGACGCTGGTCAGGCCCGGCTGTGCGGCATTTTCCACTTTGCGCACCCGGGCCCGGCGCTCACAAGGCGCCCAGCAGCTTCTCGCCCTGCTCCGCCGCGTGCCGCCAGAGCGCCGGCCACTGCGCGCAGAAATCGGCCATGCCTTCGAGCTCGGTCGACAGCGCACGTGCGCAACCGGCCGCGTCGAGATCGTCCGCCCATTCGGCGAGACGCGGCGGCGCATCGGCGAGCATCGCCCGCGCATTGGCCTGCACGATCGCGCGCGCGTCGGCCTGCCAGTACACGGGCGCGTCGGCGGCTGCTTCGAGCTGGTGCTGGAGGCGATCGATCATGTCCGCACGCACGTAGCTCAGGTATTCGCGCAAATGCTCGACGCGTTCGGTCTCGCTCGCGCGCGCGAGATCGCGCATGACGTCGGCGAGCAAGCTCATGCGCTGGGCGGGGTCCTCGGCCTTGAAGAGGCCGATCTGGCGACGCACGAACTCGCGCAAGAAGTCGTTGACGCGCGGCTGCGCCCCGGCGAGCGTCGCCGGCGAGCGGCGGCGCGCGGTCTCCTGCACGTGGCCGATCGCGACGGGAAGCTCCATTGCCACGGCCTGCGGCAGGCAGTAGCGCGTCAGCGCGCTCAGCAGGCTGTCTTCGGCGCGACCGACGGGATTCGTGCACGGCAGGAACGCGCTGTTGTCGAACATGAACGCGGTGTAGCCCGCGATTTCGTCGACACGCGCCTGCGCCACACCGCTCAACAGGTACTGCGCTTCGACGTTGCGCGTATAGCTTTCGCGGTCGCGCCAGAAGTCGGCCCGGCTTTCGCCTTCCAGATGATAGAGCCACAGCGCCGTCGACGAACGTGCGCTGCCGTAGCTGCCGCTGTGCGTCGTCACGACGCGCGTGTCGGCGCGCAGCAGATCGAGGCGGCCGAGATTCATACCGCGTAGCGCGTCGCGGTCTATCGGATACGCGCGTTCGACCAGGCTGCCGAGCGGCTGCCCGCAAGCTTCGAGATGCAAGGCGAACGCGTCGTTTTCGACTTCTTCGCCGCTGCCCAGCGCCTGTTCCATCGAGCTGAAGAAGCGCGCTTGCAGCGTTTGGTTCGGATTCGGATCGAGGCCGGCGCGGATGTTGTCGAAACGCCGCAGCGGCAGGCGCTCGTCGTCGTCGAGCAGCGCCATGCGTGCGCCGGCGGACAGCAGGATCGCCAGATTCTGCCCGCGTCCCCCGCCGAAGCGCTGCGCGTGCGGATGGGCGTTGCGGTCGAGCAGCGGCCCCACGGCCGCGCGCGCGGCCGGCAGCGCTTTTGCGAACTTTTCCACAAGTTTACCGCGCTCGGCGCTGCCGATGTAGCTGACCTTGCAGCCGGTCGTGCGCGCGAATTCGCGCAGCAGATCGCGCTGTTCGTTGACGTGCGCGGCGAGCGCCGAGTCGTCGAGCAGCACGTACCGGCGGTTGCCGCGATGCCGGCGCTCGTAGTCCGCAAGCGAGCGCAGCAGCTGTGCGAGCTGCTCTGGGCGATCGCAGGCGCGTATGAACACGGCGCGCAGCGGAGCCGCCGCGCGCGCGGGGGCGGCCGTGAGACGCTGGATGAAGTCGGCGTCGGAGAGCAGCAGCTTGCGCTGCACGAGACCTTCGAGCACGCGCACGATGTCGTCGCGCTTGCCGGCGAGCCCGGCGATCGTCGATTGGATGCGCGCCGCGTGTTCTTCGAGCGTGCGGAACTCGCGGCACAGATCGAGCGCTTGCAGCACCTGGAACGTCATCACGTGCGGAGCGCCCGTGCTCTTGACGAGGAAGATGCATTCCTGGCTCGACAGCGAGGCGACGCGACCGTCCTCCGACGCGTAGATCGGCGCAGCCGGATCGGGTTTGAGCGCGACCGGCACGGTCTGTGGCCCGTAGTTGACCTGGTAGTTCAGCATGTTTTCCATCGATGATCCAAAGCGCGCTGCCGCGCAGCGCTCCTAGTGCTTGTGCTTCCCCAGCGGCCGCGGGACCGCGTTTCGGCGATGCCGGCTACCGGCGAGAACCCGTGAGCCGCCGCCACCAATTGGCCCACCGCGATTCCTGGGCGGGCTCGGGCCTGTGTTCGAGCTGCCGGTGCAAGGCGGCGATTTCTGCTTCGAGCTCGGCGATCCGTCCGCCGGCCGCCATATTCTTGCGTACCTCGCCATTGTAATGCGCGTAGACCGATTCTTCGCGGTCGCCGAACAGCGCGATCTGCGGCAAATCCGCCGGCAGCGCCCGCTTCGCGCAGACCGCGACGAAGTACATGGGTTCGTAGCCGAGTCCGGGTCCGGGTTCTCCGGCCGTGGAGGTCGCGGCTTGCGCCTGTCCGGGTGCGCCGTCGAGAGCCCAGATCGCCGACTGGAACAGGAGCTTCTGCCCGTACAGCCGCACGTGCGGGAAGTGCGGCGCGAGCAGGGACAAAAGCTCGTCGCGATAGAGCTCGCGGACGTGGAATTCGTTGCGGAAGCCGCTCACGTCGCTGTACATGTGCTTGTCGGGCGAGGACACGATCAAGAGACCGTCCTCGGCGAGCACGCGGGCGAAACCGGCGATCAAGTCTTCCTGCGCCGCGACGTGCTCGAGCGTCTCGAACGAGACGACGAGGTCCATGCTGCCCGGCGGCAGCGCGAGCGCCGTGCAGTCGCCGCGCTCGAAGCGCAGATTGGTGCGATCGGCGTAGCGCGAGCGCGCGTGGGCGATCGCTTCCTCGGCGATGTCGAGCCCGAGCACGCTCGCCGCCTCGGCCGCGAGCAAGGCGCTGCCGTAGCCTTCGCCGCAGGCGGCGTCGAGCGTCCGCTTGCCACGGGCGAAGGCGCGCGCGAACACGTAGCGATGCCAATGCTCGTACCAGATCTCGCGCAGGCATTCGGGTGTGAAGCGTTCGCCCGTGAACTCGAGCGGCGGCGACGCCGGTGTGTGTCCGGCCGCGCTCACGACGCCGTCCCTGCGCTGACCGGCGCAGCGAGCGCTTCGCGCGCCCCACCGGACCACGCGTGTGCGAGGCGTACCAGGCCGAACTCGCGCGATTCGCCGCGCACGGTGATCTCGCGCACGATCGTGTCGAACAGCCGCACGCCTTCGGTGTCGAGCGCGTGCGCACGCAGGACGTAGCTGCCGGGCAGCAGCGGCAGGCGCGCGAATTCGAGCTCGATCGAGTATACATTGTCGCTTTCGCGCACGGGCAGCACGCCGTCCATCTCGGTGTTCGTGCCGTAGACCGACGTCCCGTCGGCACGGCCGAGCCCGAAACCGACCACGGGCACGCGCCCGTCGCGCGAGTGCACGCGCACGCGCGCGCGCAGCGAGGCGCCTTGTTCGATCAGGAGCGGTACGTCTTCGCTCGCGCCGTTGAGCGAATATTCGACGAGATGGAACTCCTGCCCGCGCGCCGCCACCGCTTCGCGCGCCTCGACGGCCGCCGCCGAGGTGCGCTCCTGATGGGCGAGATAGGCTTGCGTGACGTCGAACACGTCGCCGCTCGCGGCGATCCTGCCATGCTGCAGCCAGCAGGCGCGCCGGCAGAGCTTCTGCACGTGGTACATGCTGTGCGAAACGAGGATCATCGTGCCGCCGCCGGCGAGATAATCTTCGATCCAGCGCACGCATTTTTTCTGGAACGATTCGTCGCCGACCGCGAGCACTTCGTCGGTGATGAGGAGGTCGGGCCGCAGCGCCGCGACGATTGCGAAACCGAGCCTGACGACCATGCCCGAGGAATAGTGCTTGACGGGCTCGTCGATGTAGGCGCCGATGTCGGCGAACGCGACGATCTCGTCGAGCTTC
>DASRGX010000237.1:0-8369 GCA_035650835.1 Rudaea sp.
CGCCGTCAGCGTCGTCTTCCCGTGATCCACGTGGCCGATCGTGCCCACGTTCACGTGCGGCTTCTTGCGTTCGAATTTTTCCTTGGACATGGCTTTTTACCTTATCGCGATAATCTGTTTCGTTGCGGTGGGGACTCGGCAATTGGGGAATCGGGAGTCGTTCAAGCGAAGCTCGCTCTTCGTTACGATTCTCGATTCCGTATACCGATTTCCGTTCTATCCGTGGTGCTCACGATTGGAATCGAACCAACGACCTCCTCCTTACCAAGGAGGTGCTCTACCGACTGAGCTACGTGAGCGGTGTTTTCAACATCTTTCCTGATCGACAACCGGCATCCGGCCGGACGTTCAAGAGCGAAAACCATCCAATGGAGCGGGAGACGGGAATCGAACCCGCACTAGTAGCTTGGAAGGCTACAGTTCTACCATTGAACTACTCCCGCCCGGGCGGTGCTCGATCTCTCAACGCTGGCTTCGGTGGTTCGAATCCGCCTCGGCCGATCTAAAACTGGTGGAGGGAGGTGGATTCGAACCACCGAAGGCATGAGCCAGCAGATTTACAGTCTGCCCCCGTTGGCCGCTTGGGTATCCCTCCGAAATCCTCTCGCTAATTCCTGGTTTTCCGTGATGCGTCCACGAGTGCGATGGCCGTCGCAAACCCTCGTCTTACGTCTGCCCACACGGAGCCGGTTATTGTCCGTTCCGCGCCACCATGTTGTCAAGGCGGCATGAAAAGTGCTAGTCGGCGGCCGGCGCGGGGCGCTGTCCCGAATCGGGCAAGTGCGCGGCGTCGCGGTAACGGGCGACCTCTTGCGCGATGCCCTTGTCGAGCTCCATGAGCTTCTGCGCATACGCCGCGAGCGCCTTGTCGTCGTCGCTTTCGGGCGCCCATTTCGGCACCGGAGTGGGCTTCCCGGTGGCGTCCGTCGCCACCATGACGATGACGCAATGCGTAGCGAGCGTCTCCTGTCCGGTCTCGAGCCGCCGCGCGATGACGTCGACGCAGAAGTGCATGCTCGTCGTGCCCGTGTAGATGAGCTGGCAATGCACGGTCACGAGATCGCCGATCATGATCGGATTCACGAAACGGATGCCGCCGACCGCGACCGTCACGCAGTATTTGCCGCTCCAACCGACCGCGCAGGCGTAGCCCGCTTGGTCGATCCATTTCATGACCATACCGCCGTGCACCTTGCCGCCGAAATTGACGTCGGTGGGCTGGGCGAGGAAGCAGAACCTGACTTCGCGATCTTGACCTGGCATCGTGGACTCCTGCTCGTTGCCGAGCGCGGCAATGTCTCAAACGTTGAAGCGGAAGTGCAGCACGTCGCCTTCCTTGACCACGTAATCCTTGCCTTCGAGCCGCAGGCGTCCGGCGTCGCGCGCGCCGCTCTCGCCCTGATATTTGACGAAGTCGTCGAACGCGATCGTCTCGGCACGGATGAAGCCGCGCTCGAAGTCGGTATGGATCACGCCCGCGGCCTGCGGCGCCGTCGCGCCGCGCTTGACGGTCCAGGCGCGCACTTCCTTTTCGCCCGCCGTGAAATAGGTTTGCAGACCGAGCAGCCGGTAGCCGGCGCGGATCACGCGGTTGAGGCCGGGCTCGTCCAGGCCCATGTCGGCGAGGAACGCCTGGCGATCGGCATCGTCGAGCTGGGCGAGCTCTTCTTCGATCGCGGCGCAGACCGGCACGACTTCGGCGCCTTCGACCGCGGCGCGCGCGCGCACCTTGTCGAGATGCGGATTGTCCTTGAAGCCGTTCTCGAGCACGTTGGCGATGTACATGAGCGGCTTGAGCGTGAGCAGGAACAGATCGCGTACGAGCGCGAGCTCTTCGACGTCGAGACCGGCCGCGCGCGCGGGCTTGCCCTCGTTGAGCACCGCCGCGAGCTTCTGCAGCACGGGCCGCTTGGCCAGCGCCTCCTTGTCGTTCGCCTTCGCCGCACGCTCGGCGCGGTTCAGCGCTTTCTCCACCGACTCCAGGTCGGCGAGCGCGAGTTCGGTGTCGATCGTCTCGATGTCAGAGATCGGATCGACCTTGCCCGTGACGTGGACGATGTCGGGGTGCTCGAAGCAGCGCACCACGTGCGCGATCGCGTCGACCTCGCGGATGTGCGCGAGGAACTTGTTGCCCAGTCCCTCGCCTTTCGACGCGCCCGCTACGAGGCCTGCGATGTCGACGAATTCCATCGAGGTCGGCACGATCTTCTGCGGCTGCACGATCTCGGCGAGCTGACCGAGCCGCGGGTCCGGCACCGGCACGACGCCGACGTTGGGATCGATCGTGCAGAACGGAAAATTCGCCGCAGCGATGCCCGCCTTCGTCAGCGCGTTGAAAAGGGTCGACTTGCCGACGTTCGGCAAACCGACGATACCGCATTTGATGCCCATCGGAGCTCCGGGATTCGTGATTTGGGATTGGGGATTCGCAAGCGCAGCTCGCGGCGCACGAATCCCCAATCCCGAATCACGCTTTTTCCGCCGGCGTATGCAACCGCTTCATTGCTTCGTTGAAATCCCCCTTCACCGCGAGCGGCAGCACGTCGAGCGCGGCGGCGACCGCACCGAGAATCGCCTCTTCGTCGGCGACCCCAGGCCGTCCGAGCACCCAGGGCGTGACACGATCCTTGTGGCCAGGATGCCCGATCCCAAGCCGCAGGCGGTGGAACTTGCCGTGACCGAGATGCGCGAAGATGTCGCGCAGTCCGTTTTGACCGCCGTGCCCGCCGTCGAACTTGAGCCGCGCCGTCCCGGGCGCGAGATCGAGATCGTCGTGGGCGACGAGCATTTCCTCCGGCGCGATCTTCCAGTAACGCAGCGCCGAAGCCACGGCGAGCCCGCTTTTGTTCATGTAGGTCGTCGGCTTGAACAACCAAAGCTGACGGCCTTCCAACGCGATCTTCGCCGTTTCGCCGTGCAGTTTTGCGTCCACGCCGAACCGCGCCTGCTCGCGCTGTGCAAGGGCGTCAATAAACCAGAACCCGGCGTTGTGCCGGGTTCGCAGGTGTTCGACGCCGGGATTGCCGAGCCCGACCAGAAGACGTAAGCCATCCATTTGCGGAGTGCGTCCGCTCCGCGCGAGGCCGCGCGGAGCGGACGCGGCGATTACTTCTTCTCTTCCTTCTTCGCAGCCGGAGCGGCGGCGGCCGGAGCCGCTCCCGTCGCGCCCGCAGCGGCGGCAGCCGCATCGCCCTCGGCGGCCGGAGCCGCTTCGACTTCCTGCTTCATTTCCTGCGCCGTGACCACGGCCGAATCGTGTTCCTTGCCGAGACGCAGCTCCGGAACCTCGACGCCCGCCGGGAGCTTGAGATCGGAGATGTGCACGATGTCGCCGACCTTGAGCTCGGCCAGATCGACTTCGATGTACTCGGGGAGATTCTTCGGCAGGCAGGCGATTTCGATGTCGTTCATCGCATGCGAGATCAGCACGCCCGACGTCTTGCCGGCCGGCGACTTCTCCTGGTTCAGGAAGTGCAGCGGCACGCGGATGCGGATCGGCTTGTTCTCGTCGACGCGCTGGAAATCGAGGTGCAGGATCTGCGCCTTGAACGGATGGCGCTGCAGATCGCGCAGCAGCACCTTCTGCGCCTTGCCGTCGATCTGCAGATCGAGAATCGCCGAATAGAACCACTCGTTCTGCGACGCGAGCCACGCCGTGTTGTGCTCGAGCTGGATGTTGGCAGGCGGCTCGCTGCTGCCGTAAAGGATGGCCGGCACCTTGCCTTGCAGACGCAGGCGGCGGCTCGCACCTTTCCCCTCGTCCTTGCGGCTCTCGGCCGGAAGTTCGTGAATCGTTGCCATGGTTGTTGCCTCGTTACAGTTGTCCGCCTCGCGGCGGTTGTGAAACTCTCCCGCGACCAGGAGAGTTGGTTGGAAAGTGGGATTGGGGATTCGGGATTGGGGAGTGGCGAGCACGAATCCCCAATCTCCAATCTCCAATCCCGCTCTCAATCCACGTACAAAGAACTCACCGACTCGCCGAACGCAATGCGGCGGATCGTCTCGCCGAGGAGCTCCGCCACGCTGAGCTGGCGGATCTTGCCGCAGGCCTTGGCCGCGTCCGACAACTGAATCGTGTCGGTCACGACGAGCTCGTCGAGCTGCGAACCGTCGAGGTTGCGGATCGCCGCACCCGAAAGCACCGGATGCGTGCAGTACGCCACCACCTTGCGCGCGCCGTGGTTCTTGAGCGCCGCTGCCGCCGCGCACAGCGTTCCGGCCGTGTCGACGATATCGTCGATGAGCACGCAGACCTTGTCCGCGACCTCGCCGATGATGTTCATGACCGTCGCTTCGTTCGGGCGCGGCCGGCGCTTGTCGATGATCGCGAGGTCCGCGTCGTCGAGGCGCTTGGCGATCGCCCTCGCCCTGACCACACCGCCGACGTCAGGACTTACGACGATCAAATCCTTCGTCCCGTAATAGCGCCAGATGTCGGCAAGCAGCACGGGCGACGAGTACACATTGTCGAGCGGGATGTCGAAAAACCCCTGGATCTGATCGGCATGCAGATCCACGGTCAACACCCGGTCCGTTCCCACGGCGCCGATCATTTTCGCCGCGACCTTGGCCGTGATCGGCACGCGTGCCGAGCGCGGCCGGCGATCCTGGCGCGCGTAGCCGAAGTACGGGATGACCGCCGTGACGCTCGCCGCCGATGCGCGCTTGAGCGCGTCGACCAGCACGAGCAGCTCCATGAAGTTGTCCGCCGTCGGCGCCGCGGTCGACTGCACGACGAACACCTCCTGGCGCCGGACGTTCTCCTCGATCTCGACCTGCACCTCGCCATCGGAAAACCGGCTCACGAGCGCCTTGCCGAGCGGCACGTTGAGCTGATGGCAGATCGCGGTCGCGAGCGCGCGATTCGAGTTGCCCGTGAAAACGAGCAAGCCGTTGCGCTCCTCGCGCGGATACCCGCCCGCGTAGCCGACCGTATTCGCCGTGTTCACACTCAACTCCCGACTGCGCCAGCAAGCCGAACCGCAAATTGGCTGGGACGGTAGGACTCGAACCTACGAATGCGGGAATCAAAATCCCGTGCCTTACCAACTTGGCGACGTCCCAATTGAGAATCTCCGAATAAGGTACCTCGCCGCTCCGGCTTCGATCTCCGCGCCGCGCTTCCAGCGTCGCACTATTCGGACGTTCCTACTTCACGCAAACCTCGGGCGCCGCAAGCGCGTCCAGCAACGGCGAGCGGTTCACCCCACGCGCGGTGTACGCCCCGAACTCGGGCGGACATTCCCGCGCGATCGCCGCGGCCGCGGCCGCTGAATCGACGGCGACGAACACGCAGCCGCCGCTGCCCGACAGCCGTGCCGCGCCGTGACGCCCAAGCCAGTCGAGCGCCCGTGCCACGCGCGGGTAGCGCTCACGCACCACGGGCTCGAACGCGTTCGCCGTTTCGGCTCCCGAAACAAAGTCGAGTATTGTCGATTGCGGCGTGTTCCGTGTCAATTCCGGTGCGCGGAACAGCTCCGCCGTCGGCACGTGCTCGCGAGGGTCAAGAATGACATAGTGCTTGGGCGACAGCTCGAGCGGCGTCAACCGCTCGCCCACCCCTTCCGCCCACGCCGATCGGCCGCGCACGAAGACGGGCACGTCCGCGCCGAGCCCCAATCCGATCTCGGCGAGATCGTCGACGTCCAAGCCACCGTTCCAGAGGCGATTCAACGCGACGAGCACGGTCGCTGCGTCCGAACTGCCGCCGCCCAAGCCTCCGCCGGTCGGGATGCGCTTGTCGAGCGCGATGTCGACGCCACGCGTTGTGCCGAGCCGCTCGCGCAGCGCACACGCGGCGCGGACGCACAAGTCGACCTCGGGCGGTATCGCCGCCGGCCCCTCCACGCGTTCGACGACACCGTCGCCGCGCGGACGCAGGCGCAGGCGATCGCCCCAGTCGAGCAACTGGAAGACGGTCTGCAGCAGGTGATACCCGTCGGCGCGCCGGCCGACGATGTGCAGGAACAGGTTGAGCTTGGCCGGCGCCGGCCACTCGCTCCATGCTTCAGCCATCGAACGACCACTGTTCGATGGCCATGCGCACGCGCGCCGTGCCGCGGCTGGCGAACACTTTGCGCGGCAACGCCGGTGACCTGTCCGAAAACCAATCGCGATATTCGATCTTCCAGCCGGCCTGATCGATGACGGCCGGCCGGTTCTCGCCGTCGTATTGCAACTGCGCTGGCGCACCGGCCGCGCGCAGGCCGCGCACCCAGGCGGCGAGATCGCGCAGCGGCACCTCCCAGCCGAGACGCTCGCGCAGCAGCCGTTCCGGATCGTCGCCGGTCAGCGGCTGCGCTTCCACGCCTTCGAGCACCGCGTGCCGCGCGTCACCGGAAAGTTTCCAAGTCTTGCCGGTGACGGGCGCGTGCACGGTGAACGTGTACGCCGGACCGTCCTGGTGCCATTCGAGCTCGCCGCTACCGCCGTCGTTGCCGTTGGAAACCGCGATGCGCGCGGAGATCGTGAAGGCGCTGCGCGACCCGAGCGCCGCTTCGCGCGCCGTTTGGGCCGATTCGACGGCTGGATTTTCGCGCACGCGCACCGGAGCGCACGCCGCCAGCGCAAGCCCCGCCATCACGCCCGCGACGACGCGCCACGCACGAATCCGCTGCATCGTCACGAGCTCAGGCGCTGGATGGTCTCCAGCAGCACCTTGTTCTTGGCATCCTTGTTGCGGCCCTGCTCCCAGATCTTGCGCGCCTCGTCCTTCTGGCCGGCGACCCACAGGACTTCGCCCAGATGCGCGGCGATTTCGGCGTCGGGTTGCTTCTCGTAGGCGAGCCGCAATTCCTTGATCGCCTCGTCGAGGTGTCCAAGCCGGTATTGCGCCCAGCCGAGGCTGTCGATGATCGCGGGTTCGCCGGGCTTCAGCACGAGCGCTTTCTGGATCAGCGACAACGCTTCGTCTTTTTTCTCGGTGCGATCGGCGAGCGTGTAGCCGAGCGCGTTCAACGCATCCGCGTCGTTCGGCTTGAGCTCCAGCAGATGACGCAGATCGTCGACCGCCGCATCGACGTGGTCGAGGTCGTCGTTGAGCAGGGCGCGCGCGTAGAGGAGCCGCGTGTCGTCTGGCAGCGCCTTGAGACCGCGGTCGTACACCTTGACCGCTTCTTCACCCTTCTGGTGTTTGTTGAGCATCTCGGCTTCGAGCAGGAAGGCGTCGCCGAGCTCTTTCTCGTCGTCGCCGGCGCGCGCCTGCAAGTTGTGGACGAGTCCGAGCGCCTCCTGGGTCTTGCCGGCCGTATCGAGCAGCAATGCGCTGCGCATCTGCGCTTCGAAACGGTGTTCGTCGTCTTCCGGAACTTGGCTGTACCAGTTGAGCGCCTCGGCGTTGCGCTCGAGGAGTTCCGCGAGTTCGCCGAGCAGATTCAAGCGCGCTCCCGAACGCGGCTCGGGCAGCGCTTTGATCTCTTTGTACAGCGGCTCGATGAGCGCCTTGTCCCCTGCGCGCGCCGCATACGCCGCGCGCGCGGTGTAGCTGTATTCGTCCTGCGGTCCTTGGGCGAGCACGTGCGCGGCGCCGGCGTTGTCGCCGAGTTCGCCGAGCAGCGACGCGTACGCGATGCGCAGTTGCTTGTTGCGCGGATCGCGCTTGATCGCGTCGGCGAACAGCGCGCGCGCGCCTTCGGGATCGCCGGTCTGATAGCGCAGCTGTGCCGCCCAGGCATAGGTGTCGGCGCCGCCGAATTTCGCCACCGCGCGATCGGCGAGCGACTGCGCGAGTCGCTTGTGATCGAGCTTGAGCGCGAGCTGGCTCACGAGCACCCACGTCTCGGACTTGTCGTCGAGCAGTTCCGGCGTGGCCAAGCGTTCGAGCAGCGTGCCGGTCTGGGCCTTGTTGGGCGTGCCGGCCAAGGTCTGGGCGATGAGCTTCCAGCCGTCGGGTTGGCGAGCGAGATAGAGCAGATCCTGGTAGGCGTCCTCGGGTTTGTCGTCGTGCAGCGCGAACAGCACGCGGAACTGATGGATGCCGGGATCCTGTGGCGCCAGCACCTGCCAGCGGGCGAGCGCCTCGCGCGCCTCGTCCCACTCGGCCGCAGCGATCGCCACACGAGTCGCCTGCGCGGCCATGGCCGGATCGTTGCTCGTGCGCGCTGCCTGCACGTAGGCGCGCGCGGCGGACTTCAGATCGGAATCCTGCAGCGCGAACTCGCCCGACATGGCATTGGTCAGCACGTCGGCCGACGGCGGCGGCTGTTCGACTTGGATGCGCTGCAAGGGCTCGGAAGAAGGCTTCCCGCGATGGGCCGAAGGCGCGCTGGCGCAACCCGCGAGCACCGCCGCGGCCGTGCAAGCGAGTGCGGCGAGAGAATGGAACCTGAAGTGCAACAAGGACGTCATGTATACTTTTCGCTCGTAGAAAG
>DASRGX010000238.1:0-7990 GCA_035650835.1 Rudaea sp.
GATGTGGTTTTCCTTGATCAGGATCGCGTCGAAAAGACCGATGCGATGATTGCTGCCGCCGCCGCAGCGCACGGCGTATTTCTGTGCGAGGCGCAGGCCCGGCAGCGTCTTGCGCGTGTCGAGGATCGTCGCGCGCGTGCCGCGCACCGCCGCGACGTACTGCGCGGTCACGGTGGCCGTGCCCGAGAGCGTTTGCAGGAAGTTGAGCGCGCACCGCTCGGCGCCGACGAGCGCGCGGGCCCGGCCGTGCAGTGTGCACAACACGTCGTTCTTCGCGACATGTGCGCCGTCGCGGACGTTCCACGCGATGGCGATCTGCGGGTCGAGCGCGCGGAAGCAGGCATCGAACCAGGCCTGACCGGCGAGCACGCCGGCCTCGCGCGTGACGATGCGCGCCGACGCGGTCGTGTCGGGGTTCAACAGATCGGCGGTGACGTCGCCGCCGCGGATGTCCTCGGCGAGGGCGCGTTCGACGTCGCGCTGTACCGCCTCGGGATCGGGCGGAGCGATCGTGGCTTGTTTCATCGAATCGTGCGGAACGGACAGCGCCGCGGCGCGGCGTTGTCCGAAGTATACGCGAGCTCGGCGGCGCGCTTCAGGCCGGAGCGGCGGCGGCTTCGCCCGCGGCGTCGCCCGAGGGCGTGTGCGCCGCCTTGAGCCGCTCGACGATCGCGTCGAGCGCGCGGTCGAACAGCGGCACTTCCTCGAGCACGACGGCTTCGCCGCGGCGGATCTCGGCGGCGAGCGCGACGACGGTCTTGTCCGACACCTTGAGGCCCTTGCGGTTCACGAACAGATACTTCGAGCTGATCGGGCTGATCCACGAGAGCTTCGCGCGCTCCTTCGTGCCCGTGGCCGGATCGGTGAATTCCACCCACGTGCCGACCTTCATCTCCTTGGCCTGCTTGAGGCTTACGTCGTCGGCGTCGAAGGTCGCCTCGGCGGCGGCTTCCTCGGCTTCGCCCGCGACGACTTCCTCGACGGGACTCTCGACGGCCGCAGCGGTGGCCGCGGCCTTGCTCACGATCTCGAAGCCTGGCGCCGCGCCGTCCTCGGCGGACGCAGCCTTGGCCGGCTGTTCGCCGCTCAGCACGCTGCGGTAGAACAGGTTGAGCTCATGCATGAGCTGCTTGACGTCGTTCTCGTGGTACGCCACGGTGGCCAAGCCATGACGCAGCGTCTTCTCGAGCGCCGGCAACAGGCCCTTGAGGCGAGTCCGTTCGGCGTCGGAGGTCTTGGGCTCGGCGCTCCAGGCGAATTCGTCGGCGAAGCGCAGCGCTTGGCGCCATTCGTTCGAATCCTCGCCTTGGCGCAGCAGCGTCAGCACGAGATAGTTCGCCCAGGGACGCGTGAGCACGTTGTGCACGATGTCGGGCAACTGCCGGCCTTCGACGCGCTTGAGCACTTCGCGCGCGGAGATGCGCCGCGCCGCGTGGAGTTTTTCGCGGCCGCGCGTCGCTTCTGCGGCGCGCTGCTCGGCGAGCTCGGCGCGCTTCTTGTTCGTCTCGAGGAAGCTCTCGAAATCGATGCGTGCGCGCTCGAAAATGCCGAGGTCGTCGTCGAAATCCTTGAGCAGCGATTCGATCGTCTGCTTGACCTTGTCGTAAAGCCGGTGATCGCGGTCGGATTCCTCCGACCAGCCCATGCACGCCTGCGCCATCGAATCGAGGAGCTGGCGGGCCGGGTGCGTCTTCTGCGCGAACAGGTGCTTGTCGAGGATCGCGACCTTGAGGAACGGAATCTGCAAGCGCCCGAGCAGGGCTTGCATCTGCGCGGGCAGGTTGCGGTCCTGCAGGATGAATTCGAACAGCATGCCGACGAGGTCGATCGTGTCCTCGTCCGCGCCGCTGACGTGCGCCTTGTCCTGGCCGTGCAGCTTGCCGGCCTGTTCGAGCAGTTCCTGCTTGATCTGCTGCACGGCCTGCATGGCGTCGGCCGCGGTCGACGCGTGCGACTGCGCCATCATCGCCTGGTTCTGCAGCAGGGTCAGCGCGGAGAGGAGATCCGTCGGCGCCAGGCTCGGCACGCCGACGCCCGACATGTAGTCGCCGACTTCGCCGGGCGCCATGGCCGGCCGGCGGCTCGCCAGCAGCGAGCGCACCGTGTTGTAGATTTCCATCTGCAGCTGCGCCGCCGCGGGGTCGTAGCCGCCGGTGGCATAGCCTGCGTAGGCGCCGCCGCCGTCGGGCACGCCGTCCGCAGCGGGCGGCATCTCGCCAGGCATGGCGGGCTGGCCCGGCGGCCGCGGTCCGCGCCCGCCCGCGTGCGGCACGGAATGCCGGATCTGCGGCAGCACGCCGGCTTGTACGAGCTGGGCGTTCACTTCGTCGTAGAGCGCGTCGAGGCCCGCCATGACGTAGCGGTCGAACAGCTTGTAGACGATGAGCTTCGCCTGCAGGTTGAGCTGGAACTCGTGCATCGCTGTGCGGAACGCCTGGCACAACGGCGCGGGTGCGATCGGGTTCGTCGCATCCTCGACCTTGGCGCCGCCGCGGATCACGGAGAGCCGCTGGTTGACGGCGAACAGCGACCGCGCGAGGCGGTTCTCGGCCTTTGCGACCGAGCTCGCGATCGCCAGCGATTCTTCGAGTTCGGTATCGTCCACGAGCGAGAGATCGCTGCTGCCCGTGTGGCCCGTGTCGGACTTCGCCCCAGGCGTCTTGCCGGCCGCGAAATCGTTGAACGTCTTGCTGAGCTGTTCCTGGAACACGCGCTCGACGAGCTGGCGTTTCTTGCGCACTTCGCGCATGCCGTCGAAGTATTGGGTTTGGATGGCGTTGTTCTCGGCCTTTTCGGCCAGGTCGAACAGCGCGTCGTCGATGTTCTCGAACAAGGTCGCGACGAGGCCTTGCAGGCGCTTGAGCGCCGTCCCGCGCACGGATTTCAGAAGCTCGCCCATGCGGTCGGCAGCACCCGACTGGATCGCCTGGCGCTGCTGCAGGTCGACGACTTTGTTCGTATCGTTCTGATTGCTCATCGTGCTGACTTCTGTGCCCCTGCGACAGAATTCAAGAGCGGAATCCGCGAACGGATTTCACAGCGCAGCATACCCCGCGCGGACCAACGAATTGTGAACGGCGTCACAGAATATGTGTGACATCGCACCGACGGGGCATCCGCCCGATCGGCGGTCGTCAAGCCGGGAATCCGCGAAGCTGCGTCGTGCCGATCGCCTCGTCGGCCAACATCACGGGGATGTCATCTTCGATGCGGTAGATGACCTTGCTGTCGGTCGTGATGAGGCCGGCGGCAAGCGTGGCGGACACGACCGCGCCTGCCGTCGTCTGCACCTCGCCCGCACGGATCGCCGTATTGAGCGCATCGAGCTCGGACTTGGCGAGCGGCCGCACGGGGCTGCGCGAAACCGGGCAGCACAGGATGTCGAGTAGGCGTTTGTCCATGGCGGATGCGCGCGAAGCGGCTTGCGCCTAGAATAGCCGTTTTAAGGGGCCTTGGCCATGAACACTGAAGGCGCGCCGGCAGTCCGGATCGGCGTCGTGATGGGCTCGCGTTCCGATTGGGAAACGCTCAAACACGCGGCCGACATGCTCGAACGGCTCGGCATCGCGCACGAGGTGCGCGTGGTCTCCGCGCACCGCACGCCCGATCGCCTGTTCGACTACGCCGCCGCCGCGCGCGGGCGCGGATTGCGCGCGATCATCGCCGGCGCCGGCGGCGCCGCGCATCTGCCCGGCATGCTCGCGGCCAAGACGCCGCTGCCCGTGCTCGGCGTGCCCGTGCAGTCGCAGGCCTTGAGCGGGCTCGATTCCCTGCTCTCGATCGTGCAGATGCCCGCGGGCATTCCCGTGGCGACGTTCGCGATCGGCAAGGCGGGTGCGGTGAACGCCGCGCTGTTCGCCGCGGCGCTGCTCGCGGCCGACGACGCGAGCGTCGCCGCCAGTCTCGACGACTACCGCCGCGCGCAAACCGCCGACGTGCTGGCCCACGCGGACCCGCGCGAACCGGCATGAGCGGAGCGGCAATGGGTACGATCGGCATCCTCGGCGGCGGCCAGCTCGCGCGCATGCTCGCGCTCGCCGGCGCTCCGCTCGGCGCGCGTTTTCTCGTCGTCGACAGCGCGTCCGATGCGTGCGCGTCGCAGGTGGCGCCGCTGCTCGTCGCGGACTGGCGCGATTTCGCGGCGCTCGAGAAATTCGCCGCGCGCATCGACGTCGCGACGTTCGATTTCGAGAACGTGCCGGCCGATACCGCGCATTGGCTGACGGAACACACGCGCGTGTCGCCGAATCCGCGCGCATTGAGCGTCGCGCAGGACCGCCTCGCGGAAAAGACGATGTTCCGCGAACTCGGCCTCGACACGCCCGCGTTCGCACCCGTCGACGACCGCGCCGGACTCGAGGCCGCGGCGCGCGCGATCGGCTACCCGGCGGTGCTCAAGACGCGCCGGCTCGGCTACGACGGCAAAGGGCAGTACCGCCTGCGCAGCCCCGCGGATCTCGACGCCGCTTGGCAGGCGCTCGGCGGGGCGCCGTCGATCCTCGAGGCTTGGGTTGCCTTCGAGCGCGAGGTTTCGGTAATCGCCGTGCGCGGCCGCGATGGCGCATTTTCCACTTATCCACTCGTGCAGAACTGGCACGCCGACGGCATCCTGTCGGCGAGCCTGGCGCCGGCGCCGAATGCGGATGCGCTCGCGCCGATGGCCACGCAGCACGCGCGCCGCATCGCGGAGCACCTCGATTACGTCGGCGTGTTCGCGCTCGAGCTCTTCGTGCACGAAGGCCGCCTGCTCGGCAACGAAATGGCGCCGCGCGTGCACAACTCGGGACACTGGAGCATCGAAGGCGCCGTGTGCAGCCAGTTCGAGAACCACGTGCGCGCCGTGCTCGGCCTGCCGCTCGGCGACACGTCGGCGCTCGGCATCAGCGTGATGCTCAACTGGATCGGCGAGCTGCCCGACGCGCGCGCCGTGCTTGCCGAACCGCGCGCGCATTGGCACGACTACGGCAAATCGCCGCGCGCGGGACGCAAGGTCGGCCACGCGACGCTCTGCGCCGATTCAGCCGCGGAGATGCGCGAGCGCCTCGCGCGCGTCGCGGGTGCTTTGGGCCGAGAGTTTCAGGTGTCGCCAGTGCTGGCGGCGTTGACCTAGCGATTTCGCGCGAAAGAAAGAGCCCTTATTGGCGCGCGTGATACGCGCCGCTTCTTGGGGCCCCTCGGGCGCGGCGATCGCACGTAGGAAGTGCCCGCAGGGTCGGCGCGATGGATCGCGCCGACTCCGCACGACGTCGTCAGGCCAAATTCCCCGCCGCGAAGTCCCAGTTCGCGAGATTCCAGAACGCCTCGATGTACTTCGGCCGGGCGTTGCGGTAATCGATGTAGTACGCGTGTTCCCACACGTCGCAGGTCAGAAGCGGACGGTCGCTGCCCGTGAGCGGCGTCGCCGCGTTGCTCGTGCTCACGAGGCCGAGGCTTCCGTCGGCGCGCTGCACGAGCCAGGCCCAGCCGGAGCCGAACGTCCCGACGGCGGTCTTCGTGAATTCCTCTTTGAATTGCGCGAAGCCGCCGAAGGATTTCTTGATCGCGTCGGCGAGCTTGCCCGACGGCTCGCCGCCGCCCTTCGGCGACAGGCTGTTCCAGTAGAAGGTGTGATTCCACACCTGCGCGGCGTTGTTGAAGAGTCCGCCCTGCGCCTTCTTGACGATCGCGACGAGGTCGAGGTTTTCGAACTCGGTGCCCTTGATGAGATTGTTCGTGTTCGTGACGTAGGTCTGGTGATGCTTGCCGTAGTGGTAGTCGATGGTCTCGGCGGAAATGTGCGGAGCCAGGGATTCACGCGCCCACGGCAGGGCCGGAAGTTCGATCGCCATGTGGACTCTCCTTAGCGTTGGCTTGGGGTGGGGATTATAGGCGCGGCGATTATACGTGCGAACATCGGCGCCGCGGCTGGTACAATAGCCGATTGCGCACGCGCTTTCCGCGTGCATCCAGCGATCCGCACATGGACACCCTAGAACGCATCAAGCAGACCGTCCACGATCATCCGATCGTCCTCTTCATGAAGGGCACGCCGCAATTTCCGATGTGCGGTTTCTCGAGCCGCGCCTCGCAGGCCCTCAAGGCCGTCGGCGCGGATTTCGCGTCGGTCAACGTGCTCGAAGACCCCGAAGTCCGCGCGAACCTGCCGCGCTACTCGAATTGGCCGACGTTCCCGCAGCTCTTCATCAACGGCGAACTGATCGGCGGCTGCGACATCACGCTCGAGCTGTACGAGAGCGGCGAACTCGGCCGCATGGTCAAGGAAGCGCAGAAATCCTGACGATCGCGCCGGGGCGGCTCGCGCACCTGCCGTCCGCGTGGACGCCGCAGGCGGATGCGCTCGCGGGTCGCACGGTGCTCGTCGTGGGCGCCACTGGCGGCCTCGGCCGAGCCGCTGCGCTCGCGGCCGCGGGGGCCGGCGCCGACGTCGTGCTGCTCGGGCGCAAAGTGCGCGCGCTCGAGAAACTGTACGACGAAATCGCCGCGGCGGGCGCGAATCCTGCCATCTATCCGCTCGATCTCGCGGGCGCCACGCCGAACGACTACGCCGAGCTCGCCGCGACGCTCGAGCGCGAATGCGGGCGCCTCGACGGCATCGTCCACGCCGCGGCGCATTTCGACAGCCTGCAGCCTGCGGAGCAGATCGCGCCGGAGGCCTGGCTGCGCGCGCTGCACGTCAACCTGAGCGCGCCGTTCCTGCTCACGCAGGCCTGCCTGCCGCTCATGCGCGCACGCGCCGATGCGAGCGTCGTCTTCGTGATCGACGATCCCGCGCGCACGGGCAAGGCCTACTGGGGCGGCTACGGGGCGGCCAAGCACGCGCTGGCCGGGCTCGTCTCGATTCTGCACGAGGAATTCGAAGACACGCCGGTGCGCATCCACGGTCTCCTGCCTGCGCCGATGCGCACGGCGCTGCGCCGCGCCGCCTACTACGGCGAGAACACGCTCGAGCTGCCGCCGCCCGATGCGGCGGCCGTCGTTTACCTGCTGGCGCCGGCCGCGGCGGCGGTGCGCGGCCGGATACTGGACCTGCGCGCGCCGAACGGTTAGGTTGCCGCATTGTAGATTTGTATAACCCGAACACCGTATGACTGGAACCGGGCTGGGGGAGCGATGCCGGAATCGATCAGCACCTTGTCGGCGGGGATCCTCCTGTTCCTGATCATGGATCCTCTCGGGAACATTCCGCTGTTCCTGAGCCTGTTGCGCAGCGTGGCCCCCGAGCGGCGCCGGCGCGTGATGATGCGCGAGCTCGTCATCGCGCTCGTCGTATTGTTCGCGTTCCTGTTCGGCGGCGGCTACGTGCTGCGTGCGTTGCAGCTCAGGCCGGAATCGATCAGCATCGCCGGCGGCATCGTGCTGTTCCTGATCGGCGTCAAGATGATCTTTCCGCCGCGCGAGGGCGGCATCTTCGGCGGCCCGTCGGGAACGGAGCCGTTCATCGTGCCGCTCGCGATCCCGGGCGTCGCCGGTCCGTCGGCCATGGCGGCGCTCATGCTCATGACCAATTCGGCGCCGGGCCGCACGGCCGATTGGAGCATCGCGCTGTTCTCGGCGTGGCTCGCGACGGCCGTGATCCTGCTCTCGTCGACGTATCTCTTCCGCTGGCTTGGGGCGAGCGTACTGACGGCGCTCGAGCGCCTCATGGGCATGCTGCTCGTCGCACTTTCCGTGCAGATGTTCCTGGACGGAGTCGCGGTCTACTTGCGCGTTGGCACGGGTTCCTGACTTCCGGTCGTCCTGCTCTCGCTCGCTCGGACTTTTCAAGCAGAGCTTCCGCTCGTCCTGCGGCCGAGCGGGTAACTTCTTTGCCTCGCGCAAAGAAGTCACCAAGAAACGCGTGCAAGCGGCCGCGAGGCGAATGCCGTACGGGATGACATCCTGAAACGGTCACCATTCGCTCGGCCGTCGATACCGCTCCAACGCTGCACCGTCGAGGTGCTACGACTTCACATGTCCGCGATCTGCTTCTACGTGCCTGGATAGGACCTCT
>DASRGX010000239.1:0-5466 GCA_035650835.1 Rudaea sp.
CATTCGCGTCGACGTGTTCCACGAGCTCTTTCCGAAGCGGCTGCAGGCATGGCTGAATGTGCTTTCGTACGTGCTGCTTGCCGCATTCGCCGTCCTGCTCGCGTTTGTCGCATTCAAGGTACTCGCGGATACGCACGCGTACCGGAGCACCGCGCCGACGCCGTGGCAGACGCCGCTGATCTGGCCGCAAAGCATCTGGTACGCGGGGCTCGTCGTGTTCGCGCTGCTCACGGTCGGCTACGGCATGCGCGCCGTGTGGTTGCTCGTGCGTGGCGACATGAACACGATCAACCACGAATTCCCGCCGAAGAGCGCCAAAGAAGAAGTCAAGGAGGAGCTCGACGACTTCGCGCAGCGGGGCGGCGCCGGCGGGGTCATGCCTGCACCCGGCCAATTCGGATCCAGCGCACGGGAGGCGGCATGAGCGCGCCGGGCCGCGTCACAACGAAAATGCGCGGCCCGCCTTCGGGCGGCCGGGCGACGGGCCGCAGGCGCGAATCAGCCCCGCAGCGCACGGCGCGCAGGGTGGTCCAGTGAGCCTCGCGATTCCCGCAGTTCTGATCTTCCTGTTGATGCTTGCGACGATGCTCGTCGGCATGCCCATCGCCGTCTCCATGGCGGCGGTCGGGATACTCGGCGGCGTCGCCGCATTCGGCGCGCCGTTCGTCGACTCGATAGCACCCGTCGTGTGGGGCACGCTCAACGAGAACCTGCTCACGTGTGTGCCATTGTTCGTGCTGCTCGGGGAGCTGTTGCTGCGCTCTGGCATTGCCGATCGCATGTACACCGCGCTGTCGGCATGGCTGGGCGGTCTGCCCGGCGGCCTCTTGCACACCAACATCGGTGCCTGCGCGTTGTTCGCAGCAACGTCGGGCTCGTCCGTCGCCACCGCGGCCACGATCGGTACGGTCGCCCTCCCGCCTCTTTATTCGCGCGGGTACTCGATGCGCGCTTCCCTTGGAACGCTCGCGGCGGGCGGCACCCTGGGCATCCTGATCCCACCGTCGATCAACATGATCGTGTACGGGTCGCTCACCAATAATTCGATCGGCAAGCTTTTCATCGCCGGCATCATCCCAGGAATCCTGCTCACGCTGTGCTTCATGGCGTACATCTACGCAAGCGCGGTCGCCAGCGGTACGGGCAAGCGCGAAGCGAAGCTGCCGCTCGCCGATCGCCTACGCACACTCACGTTCCTGATCCCGCCGCTCGTGGTGTTCGGGATCGTGATGGGCAGTCTCTATTTCGGCATCGCCACCGCGACCGAGTCCGCGGCGCTCGGCGTCGTGGTCGCGCTGTTCTTCGTCTGGCGCGCCGGAAAGCTCAACCGCGAGGTGCTGGGCACCTGCTTCCTGCAGACAGCGCGCATCAGCGGCATGATCATGCTGATCATCGTCGCCGCGTTCATCCTGAACCTGACGATTGGATTGAGCGGGATCGCCGACGCGATCACCAAGTGGGTAACGTCCTTCGGGCTCTCCGCAACGGCGATGTTGCTCGCGCTGACGTTGTTCTACCTCATCCTCGGCATGTTCATGGACGTGCTGTCGATGCAGGTCGCGACCATACCGATTACCTATCCGATCGTGACGGCGTTGGGCATCGATCCCATCTGGTACGGCATCTACATCGTGCTCATGTGCGAGCTCGGGATGATCACGCCGCCGGTGGGCATGAACCTGTTCGTCGTGCACGGCATTCGACCGGACAAGGGTGGCATCGAGGATGCGATCTGGGGTGCACTGCCGTATGCCGTGATCATGATCCTGTTCACGTTTCTTTTGATGGCGCTTCCCTCGTTGGCGACGTGGCTGCCGTCGAAAATGTGATGTCGGAGATCGCAAGTGATCTTTGGCGGCTTTCGGCGGCCGACCTCGCGCGAGGTTACGCGTCGCGCAGCCTCTCGCCGGTTGCGGTCGTGGAATCGCTGCTCGCGCGCATCGCGCAGGTGAACCCCGTGCTCAATGCGATCGTCACGCTCGACCGCGACGGTGCGCGTGCGGCCGCGAGGGCGAGCGAGACACGCTGGCGTGAGGGCACCGCGCTGGGCGCGCTCGACGGCGTACCGTTCACCGTCAAGGACAACATCAACGTGCGCGGCATACGTACCACGTGGGGCAGCCGCCTGTATGCCGACTTCGTCCCCACCGTCGACGAATTGCCCGTAGCGCGCGCACGCGCGGCCGGCATGGTCGTCATCGGCAAGACGAACGTACCGGAGTTCACGTTGCACGGCTACACCGAGAATGCATTGTTCGGCGTCACGCGGAATCCCTGGAATCTTGGTCTCACACCGGGTGGATCGAGCGGCGGTGCGGTCGCCGCGGTTGCGGCCGGCATGGCGCCCCTGGCGCTCGCCACGGATGGCGGCGGCTCGATCCGTCGCCCTGCGTCGCACACAGGCCTTGTCGGTTTCAAGCCTTCGCGCGGACGCGTGGCGCGCGCCGACGGCTTGCCGCAGATCCTGCTCGACTACGAAGTCGCGGGCGTGATCGCACGGACCACGGGCGATGCGACCCTGATGCTGGAGACGATCGCGGTGCCACATCCACGCGATTCCGCGTCGCCGTCGCGCGATGCAACGGCTTGGCGCTTACCGGAGCGCAAGCCGCGCCGAATCCTCTATGTACCCCGGTTCGGCGAGGCGCCAGTGGACGCGGAGATCGCGCAAAGTGTCGCAGGAGCATCGCACGTCTTCGCCGAACTCGGGCATTCGATGGTCGAGGCAGCCGTGCCGTTCGATGTCGATGCGATCAACGCCGTGTGGCCGCTCGTCGGCCAGTCGGGTCTCGCAGCCCTCGTCGCGCCCCTGCCGCGGTTCCGCGAGCTTGTGTCGAAGCGACTGGTCGACATGGCCGATGAGGGCTCGCGCGCAAGCGCTGCTGATTTGTTTCGTGCATTTGCCGAAATTGCTCGCATGCGCGAGCGGCTGAACGAGGCGTTTGATCGGTACGACGTCATGATGACGCCGTCGGCGGCGGCGCTGCCGTGGCCCGCCAATGAAGTCTATCCGTCGACGATCGACGGGAAGGAGGCCGGTCCTCGCGGTCATGCCGTCTATACAGCGTTCGCCAACGCGGGGGGTTATGCCGCGGTTAGCCTGCCGTGCGCGCCTTCGCTGGCCGGTCTGCCGATCGGCTTCCAGCTCCTCGCACCCGCCGGCCAGGACGAAACGCTCTGCGTGTTGGCAGACGAATACGAGGCTGCGGCACCGTGGGCGCACCGATGGCCGCCGCTGTGAGCACGGCCGCGGACTTGTTGCTCGCTGCGCGACAGAACGGTCGGCGTCTGGCGATGCTTCCCGACGAAGTACGGCCGCACACCCGCGGCGACGCTTACGCCATCCAGGACGCGGTTGTTTCAAAGCTTGGCGCGATCGGCGGATGGAAAGTTGGCGCGAAGAACGCCTCGGCCGAGCCTACGTGCGCGCCGCTGCCAGCTACGCTCATCCTCCGGTCACCGCAGCGTTTCGCCGCCGGGCGGTTTGCGCTCAACGGCATCGAAGCGGAGCTCGCGTTTACGTTGTCACACGATTTGCCTGCGCGGCCGCAGCCGTATTGCGCAGCCGACCTCAAGGCAGCCGTGGCGACCGTGCACACGGCCATTGAGATCGTGGATTCACGTTTCGACGATTTATCTGCCGTCGATCCATTGTCAGTGCTCGCGGATTTCCAGAGCAACGGCGCGCTCGTGGTAGGCGATGGCGTTGCTTTGCCGCACGCGTTCGACTCATCCATGCAGGAAGTTACCCTCGAGATCGACGGAATTCGCGTCGTGGAGAGCCGCGGCAGCAATCCGGCCGGCGAGGTGCTTTCCTTGCTCGTGTGGCTTGCCAATCACGCGGCGACACGCAACGGCGGCCTGCGCCGCGGCGACATCATCACGACGGGTTCGTGGACCGGCATGCGATTCGTGGGCTCCGGAACACGAGTCGACGCGGAGTTTGCAGGCATCGGCGGAGTCAGCGTTGGATTCTAACGGCCGACAGCTGCGCATCGAAGTGCTCGATGCAACGACCAACCGTGCCGCAACAGGCATGCGCGTCGACGTGTTCACGCTGGGTGCACGCGCTCGCAAGATTTGCGGCGGCGTCGTGGACGCGCACGGGGTAGTCGATGCGCCGGTGCTCGCGGGAGAGCCTCTGTCGAGCGGCGAGTACGAGGTCGTCTTCCACATCGGCGAGTATTTCCGCGGCCGTGGCAGCGCCGATGCGCGCTCGCCGCACCTCGACACGGTGCCGTTCCGCTTCGCGACCACGGGCGAGGAAGGTTACGTCTTGCCGGTGCGTGTGTCTCCGCGCGAGTTCGCGCTCAGCGCACGATAATTTCGCGATCACCTGCAGGAGCTCCACGCTCGATGGATGGTGCCCCTCGCTGCGGTGGGCAAGCCAAGCTACGAAGTGCTCCTCAACGCAACGATGGGCACGCTCTGACTCGGCAAGCGCGGCTCGTGCCGTCTCAGAGCGTGCTCGTCGCTGGCCCCACTCGCGCCGGCCCCTTCTACGGCTGCTTGTGGGCGCAGACCTAGACTCATCGCGCACCTCTTGCATCCTGATTTGAATCCCGCGATTCGCGCGATAGCCGACGCGAAGAGTCCGCTTACGACCCATAGCGGACATTGGGGTTACGCCCTACGAGCAAATCAAAGCGTGTAATCGATCTGGCTCATATGCTCTGGCCCCATTCGATCGCCGTAGACAACGAATTTGGAGAGTGACGTGGCGATCTGCTGCATGTCGTCGGCTGTCAGATGGACCCGTTGTGCCCCGAGATTTTCCAGCAAGTGCGTCTCATTACGCGTCCCGGGGATCGGCACGATGTTGGGACTCTTGGCGAGCAGCCAAGCGAGTGCGATCTGCGATGGAGTGGCCCCCTTAGTGGCCGCGTAGCCTTTCAACCAGTGGATGATCGGCATGTTCCTGGGCAGGAACTCCTTGGACATGCGCGGAAAGGCGGACCGGAAATCCGTCTTCGGGTCGAATTCCGTGTTCGTGCCGATCTTGCCCGTCAGGAACCCCTCGCCCATCGGCGCCCAAGGAACGAAGCCGATACCGAGCTCCTCGCAGGTCGCAAGCACGCCATTCAGTTCCACAAGTCGGGTCCACATTGAATACTCGCTCTGGACGGCGGTAACCGGCTGTACCGCATGCGCACGGCGTATCGTCTTGGCACTCGGTTCTGACAGTCCGAAATGCAGGACCTTGCCCTGCTTTATCAAGTCGTTCACGGCACCGGCTACGTCCTCGATCGGCACGTTGGGATCAACGCGGTGCTGGTAGTAGAGATCTATGCGATCGGTCCGGAGGCGCTTAAGTGATTGCTCGACGACCTTGCGGATGTGCTCGGGTCGGCTGTTCAAGGCGATCGTGCCGTCGATCGCGAACCCGAACTTCGTGGCGATCTTGAGCTGGTCGCGGATGGGCTGAAGAGCCTCGCCGACGAGTTCTTCATTCGTATATGGGCCATA
>DASRGX010000240.1:0-8547 GCA_035650835.1 Rudaea sp.
TTACCGACACCTCGCGCGCCGCACTCGTGCAAACGCTCGAAAAGCTCAAGCCTGCGAGCGGCTGCAACGAACTCGTCGAGCTCGGCGCGACGACGCGCGACGAGGTCGAGGCGCGCTACCTCGTCGATGCGCTCAAGCTGATCCTCGTGCACGCGCCCGATGCGACAGGAGGGGACCTTCTCGTCGCGGGCGCGGGGCTCGCCTACCGCACGCGCGACGGCAAGCTCGTCCTGCCGCTGCCCGTCGACTATCTGAGCTACACGGGCGAGCTCGCAGAATTCCTGGATCAGCCCGCGTTCCGCTACGCGGAAAAAACCGTGCTGATCGGCGGCGACGCCTCGCTGCTCGCCCAGCGCGAATTCACACAGCGCGGCTGGAATCTGGTTCTGCGCGCTCCCTACGAGGGCGCGCCGGCCTATGCCTGGGCCGCGACCGGCCGCGCCGAAAAAACAGATCGGAAGAAGTAGCCACGAAGAACACCAAATTGAAACAATCGTGCACATGTGCGTTCATCGCACACGTCCGCCGTGTTTTTTTCGCGTTCTTCGCGACCTTCGTGGTTCAATCTTCTCTTCTGGTGTACGCTTTCGATTTTACGACGCGAGAAAGACTGCGACCATGGACTACGCCGCACGCGACCGCTTCGCCTCCGAGCTCGATTCGATCCGCGAGCAGGGCCTCTACAAGAACGAACGCATCATCACCACGCCGCAGTCGGCCAAGATCCGCACTGCCGAAGGCCGCGAGGTGCTCAATTTCTGCGCGAACAATTATCTCGGTCTCGCCGACCATCCCGAGATCGTCGCGGCCGCGAAGAAGGCGCTCGACACGCACGGTTTCGGCCTCGCCTCCGTGCGTTTCATCTGCGGCACGCAGGATCTGCACAAGGAGCTCGAAGCGGTCGTCGCGAAGTTCTTCGGCACCGAGGACGCCATCCTCTACACGAGCTGCTTCGACGCGAACGGCGGTCTGTTCGAGACGATCCTCAACGAGCAGGACGCGGTGATCTCCGATGCGCTGAACCACGCCTCGATCATCGACGGCATCCGCTTGTGCAAGGCCGAACGGCGCCGTTACGCGAACGGCGACATGACCGAGCTCGAAAAGCACCTGCAGGAGACGCAAGGCAAGCGCACGCGCCTCATTGCCACCGACGGCGTGTTCTCGATGGACGGCTACATCGCCAAGCTCGACCAGATCGTCAGGCTCAAGGAGAAATACGGCGCCCTGCTCATGGTCGACGATTCGCACGCGACGGGCTTCGTCGGCCCGACCGGCCGCGGCTCGGCGGAGCTGCACGGGGTCATGGACAAAGTGGATATTTTCACTTCTACACTCGGCAAGGCGCTCGGCGGCGGTTCGGGCGGATTCACCACGGGTCGCAAGGAGATCATCGACCTCCTGCGTCAGCGCTCGCGCCCCTATCTTTTCTCGAACACGCTGCCGCCGCCGCTGGTCGCGGCCTCGATCAAGGTGTTCGAAATGCTGAGCGCGAGCACGGCGCTGCGCGACAAGGTCAACGACAATGCGCTCTATTTCCGCAAGCGCATGACCGACGCCGGCTTCGACATGAAGCCCGGTACGCACCCGATCGCGCCCGTCATGCTCTACGACGCCAAGCTCGCCCAGGCCTTCGCCAAGGAGCTGCTCGACGAAGGCATCTATGCGATCGGCTTCTTCTACCCGGTCGTCCCGCAGGGCCAGGCGCGCATCCGCACGCAAATGAGCGCGGCGCACACGCGCGAGCACATCGATCGCGCCGTGGACGCGTTCGTGAAGGTCGGAAGAAAGCTCGGCGTGCTGAAGTGATGCGGCGAGGGCGGGCTACGCCTGCCCCTCGCACTGGAAGTACAGCACGTGGTCGGGATTGAGCGCGATCGTCTGGCCGAGACTGATCGCGCCGCTCTTGCGCAGGTGGACCTCGTCGCGGTGCAGGCGCAGCTCGTCGTCGTCGCCGAGCTTGACGTAGGTGCCGTTCGTGGAACGGTCGGAGATCATGAAATAGCCGCGCTTGTACTCGATGAGCGCGTGATTGCGCGACACCCACTCGGCGTCGACGATCAGACTGCTGTTGGCGTCGCGGCCGAGCGTGAACGGCGGCGACAGTTCGTCGAGTTCGAGCACCTGCCCGCGGTAGCGCAGCAGCAGCTTGATTTTTTGCGGCGCGACGGCGTCGAGGCGGATCGCGCGCTGCACCATCGTGACGTTGGAGGTGTCCTCCTGCCATTGCACGTCGACGATGTCGATCGGATGCTGCTTGCCGGCGACGCGCGCCTGGCCGACCGAACGCGTGCGCAGCATGCCCGCGTTCGTGAGCAGCTTGAGCGTGCCGGCGGTCGTGATGATCTGCTCGCGCTTGGCGAGCGAGGACATGCGCGCGGCCGTGTTCACGGCGTCGCCGTAGACGTCGTTGTCCTCGATGAGCGCTTCGCCGTGATGCAGGCCGATGCGGATCGCCAGCTTGTCCTTGGCGAACGACGGGTCGTTGGCGATGCGCTTTTGCATGTCGACCGAGCCGAGCAGCCCCTGCATCGGGCCCGGGAACGTGCACATGATCTCGTCGCCGATCGTCTTGATGACCCGTCCGCCGTGCCGCGCCGTGACTTCGGCGAGCGCGTTCAGGATCGCTGCAATCAGGCGCCGCGCCTCGAGATCGCCGCGTGTCTCGAATAGCTTCGTGCTGCCGCTGACATCGGCGAACAGGATGGTAAGAGGCTGGCTCTGAGTCATTGCCCCCGAATCATAGGCGATTCACCCACCCAAGCTCCAGCCGGGAATCAGCCTGCGCGGTCCCGCAGGGCCGACGGCACGCGGTCGGCCAGCCCACGCGCCTCGGCGATGCCCATCAGGCGCACGAGTTCGGGCGTCACGGGCGCCAGACGCAGGCCGGGGTCGGCCATCGCCACGGCGGCGGCGAGATCCTCGGCCATGGCGACGCGATCGCCGGCGATCGCTTCGAGGCAGGCGCTGAAATACCCCTTGCCGAGCCGTATGCGCACGTCCGCCGCCGCGAGGTGCATCGCGGCGCGATACGCCTGTTCGGCCGGCATGCCGTCGAGGCGCGCCGCCTCGGCACCCGCGAGCCACGCCGGCGCGTGTCCACGCAGCGCCCGCCAGGCCTCGTCCATGCGTCCGGACTCGGCGAGACTGCGCTCTTCGCAGGTCTGCGCCGAGGCGTTCGCGGCGTCGATTTCGAGCGCGAGCCGGCATTGGCGCAACGCGTCGGCATAACTGCCGGTGCGAAAATAGAACCAGCCCAAATTCGAGTGCAGGTTCGCGTCGGCCGGTGCCGCCGCCAGCGCGGCATGCATCGTGTCGACGGCCTCCGACGTGCGCCGCTCGGCCAGCGCGAACCACGCGTAAGCTTCGAGTACGGCCGCGTCGCGGGGCGCCTCGCGGCGCGCGAGATCGAACCATCGCGCCGCCGCGCGGCCGTTCCACTCGCCCCAATAGAGCTGCGCCGCCGCATCGACAGCGAGCGCTGCGGAGCCGGGGTCGATGCGCAACGCGCGCCGCAGCGCCTCGCGCGCAGCGAGACGGCGGTCGCGCGCCGCGGCCGGGTCGCGCTGCAGCAGCGCCAGCCGGCGCTCGGCACGCGCGTAAAGGCGCAGCGCGCCCGTGTGTGCGGGCGCGGCGTGCAGCACGCCGTCGAGCAACGCCACCGCACGCTCGACGCTCGCACGCGAAGGATCGCGCGCCGAGAGCAGACTGCCGGCATCGGCGAAATCGCGCTGCGCAGACGCGGGCAATGCGCTGTCGGGCGCGGCCGAGGGCAGCCATCCGGCCGCTTCCGCAAGCAGGCGCTCGCTAGCGAACGGGTCGGCATCGAGCGCAATCGCCGCAACGCCAATTGCCAGGCCTGCGACAAGCAGCGCCGAGGCTCCCCAGGCCAGGAATCGCCGCGCCACGTTCGGCACGGGCGCTGCGACGCTGCTCAGGGCACTCGCAGCGAGCGCCTGCGGCGCCGGGCCGATCCAGCGATACCCGTTCGCGCGCAAGGTCTCGATCAGGATGGGCGGGCGCGCGTCGTCGCCGATCGCACGGCGCAGCTTGCGCACGGCCGTGTTGAGATTGCGTTCGACGCTGTCCCAGCCGTAGCGCGGCCAGAGCGTCTCGTGCAGCTCGCGGCGCGAAATAGGCCGGCCGCCGCGCTCGAGCAACAGGCATAAGAGGCGCAGCGGCATCTCCTGCACAGGGACGCGCTCACCGTCGCGCGACACGCGGCGCAGTGCGAGGTCGACGACGAGGTTGCCGGCACGCCAACCGGCCGGCGCGACGGCGTTTTCCGGCGCGATCAGATTCGGATCAGATTCCGCGACTTGAGCGTTCATACGTCGCCGCCCCAGGCTGTCGAGCGCGAGCATGGCGGGCGCCTCTCGACACGAACAGTGTCCCCAGTCATGCCGCAGGAACCTCAGGAACCCTCATGCCGATTTTCGCCCTTGCCGCCGCCGCGGCCATGACGCTCGCCGCCCCCGCGCCGCCCGCTCCCGGTTTCAAGATCGAGCCGCTCGGCGGCGGCATCTACGCCGCCGTGCGCACGGACCCGCCGGGACTCATGGTCGATGCCAACAGCCTGTTCATCGTCAACGAGGCCGACGTGATCGTCGTCGACGCCCCCGAAGCCTCCGCCGACATGATCGCGGCACTGCGCAAGCTCACGGACAAACCCGTGACGTACCTCGTCAACACGCATTGGCACGACGATCACGTCATCGGCAATGCGGCGTGGCGCGCGGCGTATCCTGGCGTGCGCATCGTCGCCGAAGCCAGCTTGCGCGCGTACATGGCGTCCACCGGTGCGGCCAACCGGCGCCACATGATCGAAGGCGCACCGCCGTTCGCGGCGCAAATGCAGGCGCAGATGGACCAAGGCAAGAATCTGCGCGGCGAGCCGATCACCGCGGAGGAGCGTGCGAGCTATACGAGCGACATCGCACTCGTCCGGCGCTACATGCAAGTGGTCCCGCAAGCCGAAACCGTGCTGCCGGACCTCGACGTCGAGGACGGCATCGTGCTGCTGCGCGGACGCCGCCGCATCGAGATTCGCTATCTCGGGCGCGGCCACACCGCCGCCGATCTCGTCGTTTGGCTGCCGATGGAACGCATCGTCGCGACCGGCGACCTCGTCGTCTGGCCCGTGCCGCTCGTCGGCGCGGATCAATCCCACGTGCGCGACTGGCCGCAGACGCTCGACGCGCTGCTCGCGCTGTCGCCGGCGGTGTTCGTTCCGGGGCACGGCCCCGTGCTGCGCAGCGCCGACTATCCGCGTGCGATGCGCGATCTGTTCGCGGACATCGACACGCAAGTGGACGCCGCGCGCGCAGCCGGCGCCGGCACGCTTCAAGACGTGCGCAAACGCGTCGACCTCGCTGCATTCCGTGTGCGGTTCGGCGGCGATTCCAAAGTGCGCCAATTCCTGTTCGACAACTACGTCGCCGCGCCGGCCGTCGAATCGGCGTGGCGCGACTCCGTCGTGACCGATCATTGAGGAGACGACCATGCTTGGCCTGATCGCATTCGCCGCACTCGCCGCCGCCGACGCGGGCATCGCAACGCCGCCGCAGAAATCCTGGGGACCGTACACGTACGACACGGTGAAAGTCGGCGACGGCGTGTACGCCTTCATCGAGACGATGCACAGTATCGTCAGCGGCAACGTGATTGCCGTGATCGGCACGCGCTCGATCCTCGTCTTCGACACCGGCCAGCACCCGCCGATGGCGCATGCCATTGCCGAAGACATCAAGCGCCTGAGCGACAAGCCGGTGCGCTACATCGCCGTCTCGCACTGGCACGACGATCACTGGGTCGGCAACGCGGACTTCGCCGCGGTGTACCCCGATGTGCAGGTGCTCGCGCATCCGTTCACGGCCGCGCAGATCGCCGAGCGGCGTGCCACGTTCGCCGGGGCACCGTGCAAGGCCCTGCTCGAAAAACAGGTCAAACCCATGCGCGACGAACTCGCGAGCGGCAAGAAGGCCGATGGCAGCCCGGTGAGCGACGAGCGGCGTAAAGCGCTCGCCGTCGAGGCCGCAGGCTTCGACGAACAGGAGAAAGAGTGCGACCAGATGCGCTTCCGTGGCGTCGATCTCACGTTCGAATCGAAGCTCGCGATCGACCTCGGCGGGCGCACGGTCGAGCTCATGCATTTGGGCCGCGGCAACACCGCGGGCGACATCGTGGCGTGGCTACCCGAATCGAAAACACTGCTGACGGGCGATCTTCTCGTCCATCCGTTTCCGTTCGCCACGCAGTCGTACATCACCGAGTGGGCGGCCGTCATGCACAAGCTCGACGCGCTGGATGCGACGACGATCGTGCCGGGACACGGCCCGGTCATGCACGACAAACGCTATCTCGAGGACGTCGCCGCCCTGCTCGATGCGCTGAGCGCGCAGGCGCACGCGGCGTACCGGCCCGGCATGACCGCCGACGAGCTTCGATCAAAAGTGGATTTTTCCGCGTTCAGCGATCGCTTCAGCCACGGCGAACGTTTCATCAAGATCAACTTCGACTACATGATCGGGCAGCCGGCCATCGATCGGTTATGGCAGGAGTTGAGCGGGCAATGGAAACCGGAGGGCGAATGACGATCTGCTCTTCTCAGATATTGTTCTCTTTAGAGCCAGAGCTTCCGCTCGTCCTGCGGCCGAGCGGGTAACTTCTTTGCATCGCGCAAAGAAGTCACCAAGAAACGCGTGCAAGCGGCCGTGAGGCGAAAACCGTACGGGATGACATTCTTAGACGGTCACCATTCGCTCGGCCGTCGATACCGCTCCAACGCTGCACCGTCGAGGTGCTACGACTTCACATGTCCGCGATCTGCTTCTACGTGCCTGGATAGGACCTCTAGGATTTCGTCTTGGAGCGGTATCGACGGCCGAAGCGACTTGTGGATGCGATCAGCGTTTCATCCCGTACGGATCTTAGCCCCGACGCCGCTCGAACGTGTTTCTTGGTGACTTCTTTGCACGAGCAAAGAAGTTACCCGCTCGGCCGCAGGACGAGCGGAAGCTCTGCTCAACGCCCAGGCCAAACGCAGCTTTATCCACAAGTATAAAAAAGCAAAACGCGTCCCGTCAGGCGAGCGCCTTGGCCGCCGCCACGATGTCCCCGTCGCTCGGCAACACGAGCAGGGCCGCGCCGGCGAGCGGTGTGTAGGTATCGACGCCGACGACGCGCTTGAGCGGCTTCGCACCGTGGCCGGCCTCGACGATCGCCGTGATCACGCCTTCGCCGACGCCGGCCGAACGGCGGCCTTCGTCGACGACGACGATGCGCGCACAGTCGCCGGCGTGGCGTGCGATCGCCGCTTCGTTGAGCGGCAGCAGCCAGCGCAGATCGATCACGCGCACCTTCCAGCCGAGCGCCGTCTCGATCTCACGCGCGGCGCGCAAGCTCATCGGCACGCCGTTGCCGAACGTGAAGATCACGAGATCCTTGGCTTCGGGCGCGTAGACGCGCTCCTCGCCTAACGTGAGCGCTTCACTGGGGGGCGGATAGGCGAACTGCCACTGACCATCGCCCGCGGCGTAGAGATCCTTCGTCATGTAGAGCGCGATGGGCTCGAGGAACGCGCACACGCGACCGTCGACTTTGGCGAGTGCCGCGAGCGTGCGCAGCATGCGGGCCGCGTCGTCGCCGCGCGAGGGACAGCCGATCACGAGGCCCGGGATGTCGCGCAGGGCGGCGATCGAATTGTCGTTGTGGAAGTGTCCGCCGAAACCGCGCTGGTAGCCGAGGCTCGCGATGCGCATGACCATGGGGTTGCGGTACTGCGCGTTCGAGAAGAACTGCAGCGAGGCCGCCTCGCCGCGGATCTGGTCGCAGGCGTTGTGGAAATACGCGAGATACTGGATCTCCGGGATCGGCAGCATGCCCATGTTCGCAAAACCCTGGGCGAGGCCCAGGATCAGCGTCTCGTCGAGCAGCGTATTGAACACGCGCGTGCCCTTGAAGGCCTTGTGCAGGCCCTTGGTCACCGTGTACACGCCGCCCTTCTGGGCGACGTCCTCGCCGAACAGGAGCGCCTCGGGATGCTTGCAGAAGAGATCGTGCAGCGCGTTGTTGATCTGGATCGCGAGATGGCGCGCCGGCTGCTTCTCAGGCAGTTTTTCCGGACCGCCGAAGACCTTCGTGCGCCGCTCGTCGTAATCCGCACGCTTCGCCTCCGCGGCCACCGCGTCGGGATGATACGGCGCGAGCGGCGCGACGACCTCGGCCAGCGACGTGAGCTTCGGCCGGCGGTCGGCTTCGTCGGCTGCGGCGAAGCACCGCTTGCGGATGTCCTCGTAGCGCGCGAGCAATTGTTCCTTTGTATACACGCCGGCTTCGAGCGCGATCGCCGCCGAGCGCAGCAAGGGATCGGTCGCCTCGACGGCGACGAGCTCTTCGACGCTGCGCCATTCGATCTCGAAATCGGTGCCTGCGTGGCCCATGATGCGTGTCGTGCGCAGGTGCAGGAACGTAGGCCGGCGCGTCGTACGGCAATGGTAGACCGCGCGCGCGACCGCTTCGTAACCGGCAGCGAGATCGAGGCCGTCG
>DASRGX010000241.1:0-16880 GCA_035650835.1 Rudaea sp.
AACGTCGCGATCGTCGATCTTCTGCCGGGCGGCTTCGAACCCGTGATCGAGCCGCCCAAACTGCCGGAGGACAACGCGAACGGCGAAAGCGGAGACGCTGCGCCTGCGGTCCCGCAATGGCAATCGCCGATCGGTACGCCCGATTCGACATGGGCGCCCGAGTACGCCGATGTGCGCGACGATCGCGTCGTGATCTACGGCACGGCGACGCGCGACGTGCAGCAGTTCGTCTACCGCATCCGGGCGACGAATGCGGGTACGTTCGTGGTGCCGCCGGCGTACGGCGAGTCGATGTACGACCGCACGGTGCAGGCGCGTGCATTGGGCACGAAGATCGAAGTGGTCAAGAAATGACGCGGTGAACGTGCGCGACGGCGCTCCGATGCTGCTGCAATTCATCCGCCGCTGGCAAAACACGTTGATGGCGCTGCTGCTGCTCGGCATCGGCGTGGTCGGCGTGCGGCTCTGGCCGCACCCGTCGCTTGCGCAATTCGCGCCGAGCTCCACCGCGGTCTACGACGAGCGCGGGCGTCTCTTGCGGCTCACGCTTGCGAGCGACGAGCGCTACCGGCTCTGGGTGCCGCTGGCCGAGATGCCGCCGGCGCTCGTGGATGGCGTGCTGCTGCACGAAGACGCTTGGTTTCGCTGGCATCCCGGTTTCAATCCCGTCAGCCTCGCGCGCGGCGCCTTCGTGACGTACTTGCGCGGCGGCAACCGGCAGGGCGGATCGACCATCACGATGCAGCTCGCCCGGCTCATGTACCGGCTCAATACGCGCTCGCCCGGCGGCAAGTTCGTGCAAGTGCTGCGTTCTATACAACTGGAACTTTTCTACTCCAAGGACGCCATCCTCGAGGCGTACCTGAATCTGGCACCTTATGGCCGCAACATCGAAGGCGCCGGCGCGGCGAGTCTCGTCTACTTCGACAAGCCCGTCGCACATTTGACCTTGCCCGAAGCGCTGACGCTCGCCGTGCTGCCGCAGGACCCGAGCCGCCGCGCGCGCGAGGAAGCCGGGGAGACGACGATCGGGCCGCGGCTCGTCGCGGCGCGCGCACGGCTGTTCCGCCGCTGGCTGCGCGCCCACCCCGATGACGCCGCGCAGGCGGCTTTGTTCCAACTGCCGCTCGCGCTGCGCCCGCCGGAACGCCTGCCGTTCGCCGCGCCGCACTTCGTCGAGGAGGTGCTCGCGGATGCGCGTTTGCGCGGCGCGCACCTGCCGACGCTGCGCACGACGCTCGACCTCGACCTCCAGCATCTGCTCGAACGCCAAGTGGTGCAGCACGTCCAGCGCCACAGCGACCGCGGTGTGCGCAACGCGGTCGCGATGATCGTCGACACGCGCGATCTCGGCATCAAAGCGCTGGTCGGTTCGGTCGATTACGGCGACGCTTCGATCGCGGGCCAAGTCGACGGCACCCTGGCCAAACGGTCGCCCGGTTCGGCGCTCAAGCCGTTCATCTATGCGCTCGGTTTCGATCAGGGCGTGTTGCATCCGCAAACCGTGCTGCGCGACGTGCCGACGTCGTTCGGTCCGTTCACGCCCGAGAACTTCGATGGCCGTTTCCTCGGGCCGGTGACGGCCACCGAGGCGCTCGTGCGCAGCCGCAACATCCCGGCGGTATACGTTGCATCGAAGTTGAAAAATCCAGATTTCTACCAGTTCCTGAAGGACGCCGGCGTCGCGCGCATGGCGGACGAGGACTTCTACGGGCTTTCGCTCGTGCTCGGCGGGGGCGAAGTCACGATGCAGGAGCTGGCGCGTCTCTACGCTATGCTCGCCAATCGCGGCAGCCTGGCGCCGCTGCGGCGTCTCGCCGACGAACCGCGCGCAACCGATGCGCACGTGCTCAGCGACGAGTCGAGTTTCATGGTGCTCGACATGCTGCGCCAAAACCCGCGTCCGGACGACGCTGCGCTCGCGGAACCGAGCCGTCTACCCGTGTACTGGAAGACCGGCACGTCCTGGGGCTTCCGCGACGCCTGGACGGCGGGCATCGTCGGTCCGTACGTGATCGTCGTCTGGGTCGGTAATTTCGACGGCGCAGGCAACCCGGCCCTGGTCGGCATCGAGATGGCCGCGCCGTTGTTCTTCCACATCGTCGATGCGCTCGAAGCGCGCGATCCGAAACTCAGCGAGCCTCCGCATGCGCCGCCGCGCAACATCAAGCGCGTCGAGATCTGCCTGGCGAGTGGCGACCTGCCGAACGCCTGGTGTCCGCGCCGCGCGGCGACGTGGTTCATCCCGGGCAAATCGCCGATCCGCGTGAGCAGCATCCATCGACCGCTTACGATCGACAATGCCACAGGCGGGGTTGCCTGCCCGCCGTTCGATCCCGGCACGACCCATACGGAAGTCTACGAATACTGGCCGTCGGATCTCGCCAAGGTCTTCCGCCAGGCGGGCATTCCACGCCGCGCACCGCCGCCGTTGCCCGATTGCTCCGCCGCCGCCGACGACGGCGCGCCGCCGCAGATCGTGTCTCCGCTGCGCGGCGAAACCTACGCGCATCGGCTCAGCCGCGCCGGCGAGGAGCGCATCGCGTTCAACGCGACGGTGGATGCCGGCGTGCAGCAGGTGTACTGGTTCGTCGACGACGGTTTCGTCGGCGCGGTTCGCGCCGGCGAGCCGCTGCTCTGGCAGCCGCAGCGTGCCGGCGAATTCACCGTACGGGCGGTCGACGACCGCGGCCGTGCGGACGTGCGCGCGCTGCGCATCGAAGCGGTCGAATGAGCCCTTCTCAGCCGAAATGCGCGACCCAGGCGATGCCGCCAAATGCGACGGCGAGCCCGGCGATGCACAGCGCGGCGCCTGTCGCCTGCGAGACGTTGCCGATGCGCACGGCCTCGGCGCCCTCGCGCACCGGCGTGTCGCGCACGACGCGCGCATCGCGCGCGGGATAGCGCCCGTCGGCGACGATGCGGCGACCGCGCAGCACGAAATGCACGCCGAGGGCGACGAGGCAGATCGCGATGAGCACGACGTAGACGAACAGCATGTCCTTGACGCGCAGGACCAGCTCGGCCGGCGTATAGCTCGTCAGTGCGTGACGCAGCCAATACTCGAATGCGATCGCGATGGCGATCAACACGACGGCAGCCGCGCCGAGCACGATCATGACGCGCCGGCGCTGGGCGAGATCGGCAGGCTGGATCTCCATGAACGCGTCCTCCCTGGGCGTGATCAGCATAACCCGATTGCGTGCGGACGGCGCGCCGTTCGTCGCCGCGAACGCACGCCTGTGCCGATGCACCGGGAAACGCTATGCTCTGCCGCGGAGGACGACAGATGCGACGATATTGGTGGTTCACCTTGCTCGCGCTTGCCGCGGGCTGTCAGGCACCGGCGGCGCGCAGCGGCGCGCATGCGGCGGCGGGCGAGGGCGACGACGCGTTGGCGCGGCTCGCAGGCACGTTGGCGGGCGAGTACGACAATCACGAGCAGGTCCAACGTGCGGCGGCCGCGGCGAGCAACGGTGCGGCGCTCGCCGTGCCGCATGTGCATGTCGAATGGCGTCTCGTCTCGAGCGACCGCGGCGCTTCGGGACTCTGGCTCGCGCGGCTGAAGACGCTCGATGCGAGCGCCAATGCAGACGCCGTCTGGCTCTACCTGATCTCCTCGGCCGACGGCGGCCGGCGCGTCGTGCTGACGCCTTATCGCGGGCTCGATCCGGCCGCGGCTGCGGCTGCGTTCAACGAACGCACCAGCGAGTTCAAGTTCGTCGCCGCGCAATGGGCGGAGCTCGCGCCGTGTGCGCAATCGGGCGAGTGGAAAAATGGACAATTCAGCGCCACGGCGAACGCCGCGGCCTGCAGCGCGCTGTTGCCGGGTCTCGGCGCTTCGGCGGCCTTGCTGCCGCTGCGCATCGGTTTCGACGGCGACATGCTGCGCATCGCTACGTTCGCCGACCAGGCCCGGGGCGGCGCCGCCGAGAGCGAAGCGCGGCGCGTGGTCTGGTTCAACGGCTGGAGCGCGATCAGCGGCGGCGGACGCAGCGCCCGTGCCGACAACCAGGACTGGCACACGCAGCAGAACCTGCGCCTGTCGAGCGAAGGTGGCCGGATACCGATCCGCTGGCGCGACGGCGCGCCGAGCGGCTACTCGCTCGAGCTCGAGCGGCGCACGTACACCGAGCGCAAGTTGAGCGTACTCGAGCTCAGCGTCGTGGAGGACGCGAGCGGCCGCGTGCTCGACTACGCGTGGACGAGCCCCCAAGCGACCGCGATCGGGCTCAATCTGGGCTGGCTGCAGGTCGGGTTCACGATCGCGCCCGCCGCGGCCGATTGAGTCCTAGGGAACCTAGCGGTTCGGTTTGTGGGCGATGACGATGAAGCCTTGGACGACGCCGTCCCTGTCGAGCCGGAGTTCGAGATGCTCGAGCGCGATGTCGACAAATCCCGCATCGCGGCACAAGCGTTCGGCGTAGCTTGGCGCGTGCGCGTAGCGCCGGCTCGGCTGCAATACGAAGCTTTCGCCGTTTTCGGCCGTTTCGCACGTGAAGATCAGCGCGCCGCCGTCGCGCAGCACGCGAAAGGATTCCGGAATCATCCGGCCGAGATCGCCGAGATAGATGAGCACGTCGTTCGCCACCACATAATCGAAGCTGCCGTCCCGCGTCTCGCCGAGCTCCGCATGCAGCTCGTTCTTGCGCAGCTTCGAATAGACGTTGTGAGGAATGGCCTGGTGCAGCATTTTTTCCGAAAGATCTACCCCCACGAACGCACCGCCGATGGGTCCGAGACAGGCGCCGAGCAGGCCTGTGCCGCAGCCGAGATCGAGCACGCTGATGTCGAGCGCCGGGTGGTGCTCGCGGATCATCGCGGCGACTCGTTTGGGCACGCGGTACTTGAGCCTGCCGACGAGATGCGTATCGAAGCGCCCCGCATACTCGTCGAACAGTTCCTCGACCAGCCCGAGCGGTTGCGTGGCCGGTGTTTCGCCGCGCGCTATGGCAAGGTGAAACGCGAGCGCCGGATAGTGCGGCGCCATGGCCACCGCACGTTCGAGCGCCGCGCACGCTTCGTCTTTGCGACCGAGCGCGTGTAGGCAGTTGCCGAGGTTCGCGAGGGCGTCCACGTCGTTCGGAGCATCGACTACGAGCTCTCGCCACAACGGCTCGGCTTGCGCATAGCGGTGTTGCTTGTCGAGACAGATGGCGAGCGCCCGCACGATGGTGCGATCGCGCGGGCGAAGCTCGGCGGCCGCACGCAGGTTGCGTTCCGCGGCGGACAGGTCGCCCGCTGCATTGGCCACGCCTACGGCCGCTTCGAGGATTACGAGGTCGCGCGGCGCGAGTTCGACGGCTCGCGCGACGATCTCGAGCGCCTGTACATGCCTGCCTTGCCGCGACAGCGCCTTCGCGAGCTCGATGTACGCGGGCGCCCAGGCCGGCGCCGCGCCGACGGCGTGTTCGAGTGCTTCGATCTCGCGCCCCGGCTTGCCGAGCGCATTGGCAAGCATCGCCGCGGTCAGGTACAGCCGCGGATCGCGCGGCGTCGCCGCGATTCCGGCATTGATCGCCGCGACCGCAGCGTCGAATCGGCCTGCGCGGATATCGGCTTCAATCGCGCGCAGTCGGGTCAGCATCGCGTCGGCGTGCGGCGCTTGATTCATGTGGGGTTCCTAATTGGAAGCACCTAGCGTCGATGCTGCGCCGCCAGCTGTCAACCGCCCATGTGCCCGCGGCCGCTTCGCGCAGCGCGATCGCTTCACATTCGCTGCACGGCCGGCCGAGCACGATGACGAAGCCGGACCGGGGAGCGGCGCGCGCGGCGCCGAGCGTCAACCGGCACCCACTCGACAGCAGCGGAGATGCGCGATGAACAAGCGATGGTTGAACGTTGGCCTGGCGGCGAGCTTGCTGCCGGCGTGCGCGATGGCGCAGAGCGTTTTCGACGGCACGTGGAAGATCGACCTCGGCAAGCTGGAATTGCCGAAGAAGCCCTATGTGTTCGTGCTCAAGGACGGCGTTTACGACTGCCAGAGCTGTGTGCCTACATACAAGGTCAAAGCCGACGGCACCGAACAGCCGGTCAGCGACAATCCTTATGCCGACACGGTCGCGGTGGAAGTCGTCGACGATCACACGATCCACGAGACGGACAAGAAGGATGGCAGGATCATCAGCAAGAGCACGTTCACGGTGGCGAAGGACGGCAAGACGGCAAGCTACGATTTCGACTACGCGAGCGATCCCAACACGGCACCCGTCACGGGCAAGGCCATCGATACGCGTGTTGAGGCCGGACCTGCGGGATCGCATGCGATATCCGGCTCGTGGCGGACCACGCGCTACGAAAATATATCGGACAATGGCCTGATCGTGACCTTCCGCACGCAAGGCGACAGCCTCGCGATGACGACGCCCGCCGGCCAATCATTCACGGCCAAGACGGATGGCACCGAGGCGCCGTACAAGGGCGACCCCGGCATCACCACGGTCTCGATCAAGACGCAAGGGAAGAACGTGCTCGAAGAAACCGACAAGCGCGACGGCAAGCCGATTGCCGTCACGGCCATGACCGTCGCGCCCGACGGCAAGAGCATGAAAATCGTCTACCGGGATCTGTTGCGCGACACCAGCACCGCTTACACCGCGATCAAACAGTGATTCGATGCGGCGCGGGCGGTTGGGCGCCCGCGCCGCAAAATCCGCGGCGGCTTTACGCGGCGAATTGCAGACGGGCGAGCTCGGCATAGAGCCCGCCCTTGCGCAGGAGTTCTGCGTGCGTGCCTTGCGCGACGATGCGGCCGCCGTCCATCACGACGATGCGATCGGCCTTTTGTACCGTCGCGAGACGGTGCGCGATGACGAGCGTGGTGCGCCCGTGCATGAGCCGCTCGAGCGCATGCTGGATCGCTGCTTCCGATTGCGCATCGAGATTGCTCGTCGCCTCGTCGAGCAGCAGGATCGGTGCGCTCTTGAGCAGCGCGCGAGCGATCGCGATGCGTTGCTGCTGTCCGCCCGAGAGGCGCACGCCGCGTTCGCCGAGATGCGTCGCATAGCCGTCGGGCTGGGCCATGATGAAATCGTGCGCCTCGGCGGCGCTCGCGGCGGCCGCCACGGCCACTTCGTCGGCATCGCTGCGGCCGAAGCGGATGTTCTCGGCGGCCGAGGCGCCGAAGATGATCGTATCCTGCGGCACGAGAGCGATCGCACCGCGCAATTCGGGCAGCGCGAGCGCGCGCAGATCCACGCCGTCGATCGCGATGGTGCCGCGCTCAGGGTCGTAGAAGCGCAGCAATAAGTGGAAAACGGTACTTTTCCCCGCACCCGAGGGCCCGACCAGGGCGACCGTCTCGCCGGGAGCCACGCGCAGGCTGAAATCGTGCAACGTCGGCGCTTCGGGTCGTGACGGATAGCGGAACTCGACGTGATCGAAACGGATTTCCCCGCGCACCGGCGTCGGCAGCGGAACCGGAACGGAGGGCGAGGCGATTCCGGGCTTCGTCGCGAGCAGTTCGCCGATGCGCTCGAGCGCGCCGCCGGCGCGGGAGATCTCGCTCCACACTTCGGTGAGCCCGCCGACCGATCCGGCCGAGATCACGGCGTACAGCACGAACTGGCCGAGGATCCCGGCGCCGAGCGAACCTTCCATGACTTCGCGCGCTCCGGCCCAGAGCACGAGCGTGATCGCGCCGAAGATCAAGAGGATCACGAGCGACGTCAGCCCGGCGCGTTGTCCGATGCGCCGGCGCGCCGTGGCGACGGCACGCGCGATCGCGCCGTCGTAACGCGCCACTTCGACGGGCTCGCGCGCGTAGGCCTGCACCGTGTACATCGCGTTCAAGGTTTCGTTCGCGATCGCTGCGGCGTCGGCGATGCGGTCCTGGCTCGCGCGCGCGAGCCGCTGCTGGCGCCGGCCGGCGAACGCGATCGGCAGGATCACGAGCGGGATCACGAGCGCTGCGTAGCCGGCAAGGTGCGGGCTCGTGGTGATCAGCATCGCGACGCTGCCGGCGGCCGTCACCATGCTGCGCAGCGCCACCGACATGCTCGAGCTCACGACCGTCTGCACGAGCTCGGTATCGCTGCCGAGCCGTGAAATGAGCTCGCCCACGCGTGTGCGCTCGAAGAAGGCTTGATCGAGCGTCACGAGATGGGCGTAGAGCTGGCGCCGGAGGTCCGCGACGACGCGTTCGCCGAGCAGGGTCACGCAGAAATAACGCGCCGCCGTGGCCGCGGCGAGCACGACGGCGACGACGAAGAGTCCGACGAAGCTGCGATTGACCGACTGCGGATCGGCATGGGCGAAACCGTGGTCGATCATCACGCGTACGGCAAGCGGCAAGGACAGCGTGGCCAGCGAAGACAAGGCCAGGAACGCGAGCCAGCCCGCGAACAGGCCGCGGTAGCGGCGAAAGTAGGGCAGCAGCAGGCGCAAGGCCTCGAGGCGGCGCGCCGGGGGCGGCGCAGCGGATGCAGCGGTGTCGGTCATGGGCGATCTCGCGGTTGCGCCTTGCTGCATGGAGGCGTCCGGCTCGATTTCAATCGATACGGCGCAGCTCGCCGCGACCGCGGGTGAGGTCGGCGAGCAGCCGGCTCAAGGCATCGAGCCGGGCGACAGGAAGGTGCAGGCGCAGCAGCACGCCGGCGGCCTCCGGCATCTCGTGCTCGACCGCCGCATCGAGCAGCGTGAAGCGCGCGCGCAGTCGCGGAACGGTGGCGTAGTCGACACGGCATTCGACGGTGGCGGTATCGACGATCGCAACGCGCGCCGAAGTGCGCAGGCATTCCGCCGCGCAGCCGCCGTAGGCGCGCGCGAGGCCGCCCACGCCGAGCTTGATTCCGCCGAACCAGCGCGTGACGACCACGGCGACGCGATCCATCCGTTGCCCGTCGATGGCCGCCAGGATGGGTTTGCCGGCCGTGCCGCCGGGTTCGCCGTCGTCACTGAAGCGATAACGTTGGCCGAGGCGCCACGCCCAGCAGTTGTGCGTTGCCGTGGCGTCGGAAACGCGGGCGATGAACACTGCTGCGTCTTCTTGTGTCGCGATTGCGGTGGCGTTTGCGACGAACTTGCTCTTGCGGACCTCGAGCACGACATGCGCAGGCGCGGCGAGCGTCGAGCAGCCGCTCATTTGAGCGTGTTCAAATCCGCAGGCAGGCGATAGTCCGGGTACTTCTTGCGGAACAGCTCGATATTTTCCAGGGCTTCTTCGTGCTTGCCGTCGCGCACGAGCTTCTGGATCGCCGCGACCCACGATTCCGGATACAGATGCGAGTTGCGTCGGACCTCCGGCGAGTATGACGACTCCTCGCTCGGGGCTTGTGTCGAAGGAGCGCGCATCTTCGATGCGGCACCCGCCGGTGCCGCAGTGGCGCGCTCGGCGGGAGGCGGCGTCGGCGCGGCGGCCTGGACCGGCGCGCTCGGTGCCGGCGCCGCTGCGAAGCCGCTGGCCGAATTCGACGCCGCTGAGGCCGTATCCGCTGCTTCCGCCTTGGGTTCCTCCTTGCCCGTCGGCTCGACGCGATCCCACCACGCGCCGCGCGCGACGGCCTGCGTGCGTTCGACGGCGTCCATCGTCTCGTGCTCGGCTTTCGGCTGCGCGGGGAAGGCCTGCGGTGCTGGCTCGGCGTTCTGGACGATCTCGGCTTTCTTCGCGTCGAGTTGCTCCGCATCGGCCCGAACCTCGGGTTTCGCGGGAGCAGGCTGCGCTTGGTTGTTGCGCGCGCGTGCAAGTTCACGAGCCGGGGCAGCAGGGAACGGGGGTGGGGTCGTGGCAGGCGTAGCTCCGGTCTTGCCAGCCAGCGCAGCCGGAGGGACCGCGGTGGTCGTGTTCGCGGCGGACGGTGGCGGAGGCGGCGAGGCGGGTGGCGGCGAAGATATCGCAGGCGCGTCGACCGGCAGCACGTGGATCACCCCTTGGTCGCGAGCCCCCTGCGGCGCGGCGGTGCGATGCTCGTTCCACACTTGCGGTGCGAGGCGTAGAGCGATGCCTGCAGCGAATACGACCCCGGCCGCCGCGCCGAGCGCCGGCAGCCAGCGCACGCGCTTGCGCGCCGCCGCGGGTGCACGCGGCGTCGCGACCAGCCCGGGATTCAGCGCGCGGTGCGCCATCGCAAGCACGGCGGCGTCGAGCCGCGCGTCGGGTTCCGGCTGCGGCAGCTTGCGATAAAGCGCGTCGAGCGAGGAATCCTCGGCTTTGAGGAATTCCTCGAAATCGCGCTCGAATTGGTCGTTGCCGGAACTCATCACTCGGTCACTTTTTCTTCGGCGAAGCGTTCGCGCACTTTGGCGAACGCGTAGCGCAGGCGCGATTTCACGGTTTCATGGCCTGCGTTCGTAATGGCGGCGATCTCCTCCAGGCTCAAGCCGCCTTCCATGCGCAGCACGAAGGTTTCGCGCTGCACCTCGGGCAGCGCCTCGAGCGCCAGTTGCAGCCGGCGTCGCTGCTCGAATTCGCTGAGCACGCGCTCGGGCTGGTCGGTTTCCGGGGCGTCGAGCTCGCGGAATACGGCCTCGGTTTCTTCCGCTCCCGCCTGCGGGCGCGCGCGGCGGAAGCTGTCCACGATCAGATTATGCGCGATCTGCAGGAGCCACGTCGTGAACTTGGCATCGGCGCGGTAGCGCGCACGCGACGCGATGGCGCGGCTCCAGGTCTCCTGGAACACCTCGTCGGCGGCTGCACGGTCGCTCAGGCTGCGCAGGATGAACCGGTACAGCATCCCGCGCTGGCGCGCGTACAACGTCTCGAACGCGCGCACGTCGCCCTGCGCGTACGCAAGCATGAGCTCCTCGTCGGTTTTCGCCGCCCCCGTCATGCGTGCAGCGTACGGGAAATCGGTGCGCTCGATAAGGGGCGGCGAGCTCGAAAACGGAGGCGAGGACATGGACGGCAGGAGGTTTCATGCTGCGTGAAACGCTGAGCGGCGTCCGGCGGGGTTGCCTGCTGCCGGTCCGGGCCGGATCGGGTAGCATCCCCGCAAACTCGGAAAAGCGGCCGATGATCCATCCCATCCTCAAAATGGGCGACCCGCGCCTGCTGCGCGTGGCCAAGCCCGTGACGGCGTTCGCCACGCCGGAACTCGATGCGCTGGTCGCGGACATGTTCGAGACCATGCAAGCCGCCGGAGGCGTCGGTCTGGCGGCGCCGCAGATCGGCGTGGATCTGCAGCTCGTGATCTTCGGCTTCGAGCGCAGCGACCGCTACCCGGACGCGCCACCCGTGCCGCGCACGATCCTGCTCAATCCGACGATCGAACCGCTGTCGGCTGAGATGGAGGAGGGCTGGGAAGGTTGCCTTTCCGTACCTGGCATGCGCGGCGCAGTGCCACGGTATACACACATCCGTTACCGCGGCGTCGATCCGGCCGGTGCGCCGATCGACCGCATGGCCGAAGGGTTTCACGCACGCGTCGTGCAGCACGAATGCGACCACCTGATCGGTCGGCTGTATCCTTCGCGCATCGCCGATTTTTCGAAGTTCGGCTTCACCGAGGTGCTGTTCCCGGGTCTCGCCGACGTCGCCGAGGATTGATCGACAGCTCGCCGGCTAGTGCGCGGACGCTTCGAGCAGCTGCACGAGATAATTCTTCCAGACCGCCGCATACGTGTGCGTGCCGTGACCGTGCGTCGCGTCGCTGATCGGAATCACGACGGCGCGTCCGTGCGGCACGTTGCGGATTTCGCGCTCTAGGATGCCGAGCTCGGGCGGGTTGATTTGATCGTCCGCGGAATTGATTGCTAGGAGCGGCGCCTTGATCGTCGACAGCTTCGGCTGGGGATCGTAGTCGCGCGAGGAATCGACTTGATAGAGAAGATCGTTGGCGTCGTCTTCCTTCAGGTAACGCGCGATGCGCTCGTCGAGGAACTTGTCCGCGCTGTCGCGATCCGGCGCTTCCTTCTGCCACTGCAGCGGGCTCGAACCCATGATGAGCAAGATGTCGAGCGCTCCGACGAGGCCGTGCGGCTCGCGCGTGTACTCGCCGTGGTTCCATTCGGGATCGGTACGGATCGAATCCATGAGCATCTTGCGCATCATGCGATTGCGTCCCGAGATCTGCACGGGCAGCGAGGCGAGCGGCATGAGCGCATCCATGAACTCGGGATATTTTTCGCCCCACAGCCAAGTGTGCATACCGCCCATCGAGGTGCCCATGACGAGCCGCAGATGGTCGACGCCGAGCTTGTCGACGAGCACGGCGTGCTCGGCCGTGAGCATGTCGTCGTAATCGTAGTGCGGGAATTTCGCATGCAGGCCGTCGCTCGGCTTGCTCGATTTGCCGTGCCCGATGTCGTCGATGAGCACGATGTAATATTTCGCCGCATCGAGCGGCTGTCCCGGCCCGAAGAGTTCGCCGGCGAAGATGTCGCGCAGGAACTGCGTCCCCGATCCGCCCGTGCCGTGCATGATCAGCACGGCATTCGCCGCGTGTCCACTTTTATCTTTTTTCAACTCGCCGAGCGTGCGGTAGTGCATGCGCAGTTCGGGCAGCGTCTCGCCGCTGCCGAAGCGGAAACCCTTGATCGTGTAATCGCCTTCGGCGGGCGCCGGCCAGCCAGCCGCCTGCGTGCCGGAGGCGAGAACGAGCAACAAGAACATCGCGAAAATCTTCATCGGGTACTCCCTTACCTGCGTCGACCGTCACAGCGGCCGACGGAAATCGAGATCGTACCTCGCTCCGTGCACGAGCACGTGCACGCGCAGATTCGTAATCGAAATCGGCCCGCTCGGACCGGCATCGGCCACGTTGGAATGGCCGACGTCGGCGGGATCGACGACGGTGATGCCGCCCGTGCCGGCCACGTCCATGACATTGTCCGGGCCGATGAAAGCCGCGGTGTCCGGATCGATGCCGATGCCGAGCGCGAACGGATTGAGCGCGAGCGCGCCGAGCAGACGGCCGAGCCGGTCGGCGCTCGCGCCGCCTTGATCGATGACGAGCCGGTTCGACAGCCCGAGTCCGGGCGCCAACGTGACGCTGCCCATGCGCGGCGTCGGTCCGTGCGCGCCGCCGGCCAGCATGTGCTCGGCGAGGATCGCAGCGCCCGCGCCGAAACCGCCGACCGCCATGCCCTCGGCATTGCGCCGGCGCAGCAGCCGCGCGAGCGGCGTGCCGCCGAGCAGCGTCGACAAGCGCAGCGGTTGGTCGGCGCAGAGCAGGGCGAGATCGGCGCGCTCCACGAGGGCGAGCGAGGTCTGCATCTCGCAATCGCTGCGTGCGCTCACGATGAGGTGCTGCACTTGTCCTGCGCCATTCGCAACGAGCCGCACATCGAGCTCGTCGAGCGACGCATCGTCGGCCGCCATCGCGGCGATCACGACGATGCTCGGACGCTGCCCGAGGAGGGCGATGAGCCGCTTGAAAATTCCGGTCTCGCCGGGGCCGCGCACGCTGACACCCATCGGGATCAGATAGCCGCGGGATTGGTCGGGAGCGAGGCGTGCAGGCATGGTCGTTCGGCAGGTCAGGCGTGATCGATGAGACGCTTCAGCGCGGCGTCGAGCGCGTGCAGCGGTTCGTCGCTGGCGACGAGACTCGACAGGTTGCGCGTTATCGTGTCGCTCCGCTCGGCGCGCAGGCCGTGATCGCTTGCGATCGCGACCGCGCGCGCCGCGAGCTCTTGCGGGGAAGCGCAGATCAGGTCGCGGCAATCGAGATGCTCGAGCATTGCCATGCTTTGTCGACCGCGCATGTAACGACCCGGACAGGTCACAATGGGAAGACCGCAGTGTAAGGCGTCGAGACTCGTATTGCCACCGGACCAGTGCAGGCTGTCGAGCATCACGTCGCAGGCGAGATTGAGCGCCAGATACTCGCGGCGCGGTCGCAGGGGCACGTGGAGCACGCGGTCGCCCGGCACGCCGGCGGCCGCACACGCACGGACGAGGCGCGCGCGGAAAAGACGCTGAGCGTGGCGATCGCCATCGGCGAAGAACACGAGCGTTGCGTGTGCGTCGCGCTCCAATATCTGTGCGTAGACGATATCGTTGTCCGGATGCAGCTTGAACGACGACTGCGGCACCAGGTACAAATTCCGGCCCGAAGGCAGGCCGAGCGCCTCGCGCGACGAGCGCGGCGGAATATCCGGGCTGGCGTAGCGCGTGCCGAGACCGGGGAGCGGCAGAAGCAAGCGCTCGGCGTAATGCTCGATCGCGTCCCCCGGCTCCATCTCGGCACAGGACAGGAACGCATCGACGGTCGGCAACCCCGTCGTCACGGGATGACCCCAGGCGCAGGCTTGGTGCGGCGCGAGCTTCAGCGCAGCGAGGCCGAGCGTACGGTAGTCCATGCCGATTTCGGGATAGACGACCAGATCGGCCGCGAGCTCGCGCAACTTTTGCGCATTGTCCACAATGCCGCCATCCAACGTGAGTTCGGCCCGCGCATGGCGGGCGAGACGTTCGGTGACCGCATCGCGCTGCGTGCCGACATGCACGAGCACGAGCTCCCAGCCGCTCGCCGCAAGGTGCTCGACCCAGGCGCCGAAATACGCACCGACCGTGCATTCGTGCCAGCGGCTCGACACGAGCGCAATGCGCGGTCGTGAGCGCGCAGGCACCGCGGGCGCCGACGCGTACGGCGGCAGCAACGCCGCGAGCGACTGCGCGAGCCACTCGCCGAACTGTCGAGCGAGCGCGCGGTCGTTCTCGCCCTGGTAGGCGAGCAGGAAGATGTCGCGCAGCACATCGTCCGCTCCGGCGCCGAGGCGGACGAGACGCGGCGGTGGGTAGTCCGCGATCAGCGTGGCGAGCCGTGTCGAGAAATCCGCACGCGCCGCCTCGAGCGCGTCGCGATCGGCATGGATCGCCGGCAGGGCCAACGCATCGTCGAGGTCGACACGCAGCCGCTCGATCGGGTCCCGTGCGGAATCGCGCGCGGCAGCGAACACGGCGCGCGCGGCAGCCGCCTCGCCGTCCGCGCGCAGGCGCCGCGCAAGCACGCGGAGCCACGGAGCGCCGGCGGCTTCTTGCGCTATGCGCGCGGCGAGCGCGGGCGCTCCCGCGTCGAGCGCGAGCTTGGCGGCACGTTCGCGCAGGCCGCCGTCGTGAAGCGGAGCGGCAGCTAGCATCGCGAGCGCGGCAGCATCGTCGCCGCAGGCGACCCTCGCCTCTGCGAGCCAGAGCACCGCCGCAATATCGTCGGGCCGCTGCTGCACGGCGCGCTCGAGCTCGGCTATCGCCTCGCGCGCACGGCCGAGTTCGACGAGCAGCACGCCGGCATTGAAGTGCGCGTCGGGATGAATCGGCTGCACTTCGCACGCGCGCCGGTACGCGACGATCGCTCGATCCGGCGCGCTCTCGCGCAGCGAGTTGCCGAGGCGCAGCCAGCATTCCGCGAGCGTGGCGTTGAGCTTCGGCGCGTCGCGTGCGGTGGCGAGCAGGGTCTCGAGGTCCGCGATCGCCTGGGTCCACCGCTCGAGCTTGAGTGCGGAATTGAGATGCAGAATGCGAGCCGGCTGCATCGCGGGCACATGCTTCAGCACGGCATCCGCCAGCGCGAATGCTTGCGCGTAATCGGCGCGCTTGAACGCTGCTTCGGCAAGCGCGAAGGATTGGGCCGGGTCCGGCTTTCCCGGGCTTCGTTTGCCCCCGCGCGACGTCACGCCGCCGCGAGCCCGACCTTGCTGTTGTTCGGGCGCGCGAGGCAAGCGCTGAGCCAGCGCCCGGTTTCGACGAGCTTGTCCAATTGTATACCCGTCTCGACGCCCATGCCGTGCAGCATGTAGACGACATCCTCGGTCGCGACGTTGCCGGTCGCGCCGCGCGCATAGGGACAGCCTCCGGCGCCGGAGACCGAAGCATCGACGACGGCGACGCCGAGCTCGAGGCAGGCGAGAATGTTCGCGAGCGCCTGGCCGCGCGTGTCGTGGAAGTGCACGGCGAGAGCGGACATCGGAACGCGCTCCGCGACGGCGGCGAGCATGGCGCGCGCTTTTGCCGGCGTGCCGACCCCGATCGTGTCGCCGAGCGAAATCTCGTAACAGCCGAGCGCGTGGAGACGTTCGGCGACGCGCACGACGTCGGCGACGGGAACCTCGCCCTGATACGGACAGCCGAGCACCGTCGACACGTAGCCGCGCACCGCGACGCCGTCCGCTTTGGCGCGTTCGACGACAGGTGCGAAGCGCTCGATCGATTCGTCGATCGAGGCGTTGATGTTCTTGCGGTTGAACGCTTCGCTCGCCGCCGTGAACACGGCGATCTCCTCGGCGCCGACTGCACGTGCACGCTCGTAGCCCTGCAAGTTCGGTACGAGGACCGGATAGCGCACGCCGGGTTTCTTGCGGATCGCCGCGAACACTTCGGCGGCGTCGGCGAGCTGCGGCACCCATTTCGGGCTCACGAAGCTCGTGGCTTCGACGGTGCGCAAGCCGGTGTCCGAAAGGCGGTCGATGAGTTCGATCTTGGTCGCCGCGGGAACGATGGTCTTTTCGTTCTGCAGGCCGTCGCGCGCCCCGACTTCGACGATGCGAACGACATTCGGAATATTCATGGTGTTTTGTGCTGCTGTTCGATCAGTGCGCGCTCGAAATCGGCCGGCGTTTGCTTGACGCGCACGAGATGGAGATCGGTCTTGTCGACGAAGATGTCGCCGTGACGCAGGATTTCAAGCATCTTGGTGCGGTCGCCGCGCACGAAGACGTGCAGCTCGTTCGCGGTCTTGCTGACCGTGCCTTCGAATTTGCCCGCGATCACCGCGTCGGCGACGCGGCGGTCGTCGACCTGGAAGACGTCGATGCGGTCCTGGCGCGCGCGATAATGCGCGAAGAAGAACGCCTTGTCGGGCGGCGGCTTCACGCCGTAGATCGGCGGGAGCTCGACGAGACCCTTGAGGCTCGTATCGGCGATCACGAGATAATCGAGTCCGTCGGCGTGAACGTAGTTGAGCGGGACGTGCATCCGTTTGAACGGCGCGCCTTTCTCGGTCTGC
>DASRGX010000242.1:0-16868 GCA_035650835.1 Rudaea sp.
CGGCGTTGACGATGAGCCAGTCGGTCATGCGGGCGGTTCCTTGCTCGAGTGGGCGGCGCAGGCGTGCCGGCGCATGGTAAACGTTTCAGGGACAGGATCGAACCCGCCGCGGCACAAAGGCTGACAACGCGCGATGCGCCAGAGCGCCAGCAGCCCGCCGCGCCATGGCCCGAAACGCGCCACGGCGACGCGCGCGTAGTCCGAGCAACTCGGATGGAAGCGGCAGCGCGGCCCGAGCAGAGGACTCAGGAGCCGCTTGTAGCCGGTCAGCATGACAAGCAGAAGTCGGGTCACCGGAGCGGCTCGGAATAGGGGCGGCGGTTCGCCTGCAGCGGGAGCGCTTGCATTTTCGGCCGGTATCCACAACGGATGGCTGAACCGGACGGTTGCTGCTCACGGGCACTTAGGCTATAACACGCGACCGCCGAGGGACAATGGTGAACCAGATGGCGACGAGTAAACGCAAACCGGGCACGGCTGGCAAGAAGCAGCCCGCGAAGAAGAAGGCTGCTTCCCCGAAGCCGGCGGCGAAGAAAGCCGCTCCGCCCAAGGCCTCGGCCAAGAAGGTGCCGGCGCGCGCGCCGGTGAAATCCGCCAAGGCGCCGCCGGCGAAGAAGCACGCCGCCCCGAAGCAGGTCAAACCGGCTCCCAAGCCGGCGGTCGCCGCGAAAGCGGCCAAGCCGGCGACGGCGCAGTCGAGCACAGCGGCAAAATCGGTCAAACCGGTGGCGCAGCAGGCAACCAACGCATCGAAAAAGGTAAAAATGGAATCGGCAGCATCCAAGGACAGCATCACCCGGGAAGATGGACGCTACGCTCTCCCGAGCACCACCGTGATCGACCTCCCGCCGGGCTACCACCCGTCGCCCCGCGAGGAGTACATGGGTCCCCGCCAGCTCGCGTATTTCCGCGCCAAGCTGCAGAAGTGGCGCGAGGACCTGGTCGAGGAATCGAAGCAGACCATCGACAACCTGCGAGAGGAAGTGCGCGACGTCGGCGACGAGGCGGAGCGTGCCACGCGCGAAACCGAGAATTCGCTCGAGCTGCGCACGCGCGACCGTTACCGCAAGCTCATCGCGAAGATCGACAAGGCGCTCAAGCGCATCGAGGAAGGCCGCTACGGCTACTGCGAAGAAACGGACGAGGAAATCGGCATCGAGCGCCTCGAGGCGAGGCCGATCGCCACTTTGTGCCTCGACGCGCAGGAGCGTTGGGAGCACCGCCAGAAGCAGATGGGCGACTGACCCTCAGCGCGCCGCCAATGCGCGGCGCGCATGCTCCTGTATACTTTTGAACATCGCGGCGAGGCCGTTGCTGCGCGTCGGCGAAAGGTGCTTGGCTAGGCCGATCGCCTCGACGAAGCGCGGCTCGGTCGCGAGGATTTCCTCGGCCGAGCGTCCCGAATAGACGCGCAGCAGGAGCGCGATCAAGCCCGACACGATCGCCGAATCGCTGACCGCGCGGAACTCGAGGCGATGCGCGTCGCCGCTCGCCACGAGCCACACCTGCGATTGGCAGCCCTGGACCTTGTTGGCTTCGGTCTTGAACTCCTCCGGAAACGGCGGCAGCTTGCGGCCCAGATCGATGAGGTATTGGTAGCGCTCGGTCCAGTCGGCGAAGAACGCGAATTCCTCGACGATCGCGTCCTGCGCGGCTTGCGCAGTGTCCGGATGCGCGAAATCGGGTCGGGCGTTCATGGCATTTCGGCAACGGGCGCAGCCAACTTCCAGCGCGCGCCCTGCGGGCCGTCTTCGATGACTACGCCCACCGCGGCGAGCTCGTCGCGGATGCGGTCGGCGCTCGCGAAATCGCGGCGTTTGCGCGCCTCCGTGCGCTCGCCGAGCAGGCGTTCGACCCAGGCCTCGTCGATGCGCGTATCCGCTCCGGACTGCTTGAACCAGGCTTCCGGATCGTGTTGCAGCAAGCCGAGCATCGCGCCGGCGCTGAGCAGCAGCTGTTTCGCCGCCTTCTTGTGTCCGGGGCTTGTTTGACGCCGCGCAGCCGTTGCCGAACGGGCGAGGATCACGAACGCCTCGGGGGTGTTGAGATCGTCGCATAGTGCCGCCAAGAGTTCTTCAGGCACGTGTTCCGCATCTGCGGTTGCGTCGACATCGGCGAGGTCGCGCAGCACGCCGTACCAGCCGTCGAGTGTATTGCGGGCCTGCTCGAGCGCCGCCGGCGACCAGTCGAGCGGTTGCCGGTAGTGCGCTTTCATGAGCATATAGCGCAAGAGTTCAGGCGGGTGTTTCTCGAGCAGCTCGTGCAGCACGAGCGTATTCCCGAGCGACTTCGACATCTTGCGGCCGTCGAAGGTCAGCATGCCGTTGTGCAGCCAATAGCGCGCGAATACGTTGCCGCCGTGCGCGCACGTCGATTGTGCGACTTCGTTCTCGTGGTGCGGGAACAGCAAATCGTTGCCGCCAGCATGGATGTCGATCGTTTCGCCGAGGTGGGCTTCGGTCATCGCCGAGCATTCGATGTGCCAGCCCGGCCGCCCGCGGCCCCAAGGGCTGTCCCAGCCCGGAAGCTCCGGCGTCGAGGGCTTCCAAAGCACGAAATCGGCCGGGTTCCTCTTGTATGGCGCGACTTCGACACGCGCCCCGTCGATCATCTCGCCGAGCGAGCGGCCGGAAAGGTGTCCGTAGTCGGCATACGTCGTCACGTCGAACAAGACGTGGCCTTCCGCCGCGTAGGCGTGGCCGTTCGCGATGAGTCGCTCGCACATCGCGACGATCTGCGGAATGTGCTGCGTCGCATACGGGACGATATCCGGCGGGTCCACGCCGAGCTTGGCCATGTCGGCCTCGTAGGCGCGGGCATAGCGGTCGGTGATTTCGCCGATCGGCACGCGCCCTTGGGCGGCCGCCTCGTTGATCTTGTCGTCGACGTCCGTGATGTTGCGCGCGTAGACCACGTGCGCGGCGCCGTAGAGCCGGCGCAGCAGCCGGGCCAGCAAGCCGAACACGACCGGACCGCGCGCGTTGCCGATGTGCACGTAGTTGTAGACGGTCGGACCGCATACGTACATGGTCACGCGTCGAGGATCTTGCGGGACGAAGGCTTCGACTTGGCGGGTCAGTGAATTGTGGAGTCGTAATTGCATGACGGCTTCCGGAACGATGTGGCATTGTATCGCAAGGGGCGGCAACGACGGCCGTGGGCACGCGCAAGTCCGCGCGGCTGCGGGCTTTTCGCCTTAGGGTACGTTCAGCGTGCCGATGCTCTAATGACGCCAAAATGTTGGCATGGCGCGCGTAGGACCGAAGCTCGGTCCACCGCCGGGAACCGGGAGCGCGAACGTGCCGTATGGCCAGAAGGGGATAGCGATGTCCCGCATGGCGTGGAGAGGAAATATGAAAATCATCGGCATCCTGATGGCAGGCATGCTGCTTGCGGCGCAGGCGTTCGCGCAGGATCGCCCCGCGCCCGCCGCCACCCCGAATGCGCAGGACGTGGCCCACTACGGCTGGGCCGATGTGCTGCGCGTCGATCCTGTCTTCGAGGAGATCGCGCAGGCCGGCGACGCCGCGCCCGCGGCGCAGTCGCACGAAGAGTGCTACGAGGAACAGGTGCTCGAAGAACCCGCCGGCCAGAGCGACAGCGGCAAGCGCACGGGCGCGACCGTCATCGGTGCGATCATCGGCGGCATCATCGGCAATCGTTTCGGTAAAGGCGATGGCCGCAAGGCGACGACGGCGGCGGGCGTGCTCGCCGGCGGTGCGATCGGCAACAGCGTGGGCGCGAGCCAAGACGCGCGCGCCGCCACGCCGGCAAAGTATACGACTCAGCGCCGCTGCCGCCAGGTCGACGGCGCCGCGTCGGCCCAGCGCAAAGTGGTCGCCTACGACGTCGAATACCGGTATCGCGGCGAGGTGTATTCGGCGCGCCTCAATTACGATCCGGGCGACCGCATGCGCGTGCGCGTGAGCGTCACGCCGGCTGAATAAAAGCTCGTTTTCGGTGTCACCGGCTGACCGCTGACCGCGGTGCAAGATGCTTGGCAATGACTAAAAGCACTTCGCTGCCGACAGGGGATTTGGCAGCCTATCGTGCGTCCGTCCGATAACGCGCTGCTGCTTGCTGTCGGCACTGTGACACAGCGTGAAGTCCTACGGGGAGTACGGGGGATATATCGTGAAGCCATGCATCGTGGTCCTGTCGGCAATCTCGTTGTTGGCGGCCGATACGGCGTGCGCGTCGGGGAATCCATTTGTCGGCAAATGGAAACTCGTCGCGTCGGAAAGCCGAATGCCCGACGAAATGATGGTGCAGCTCAAGGATGGCAACACCTACACGTTCGATTTTGGCGGCGGCGCGGAAACCATCGCCGTCGATGGGACCGACCAAGCGGGTATCGGCGGAACGCTCCTGTCGGTAAATGCCGAAGCACCCGACACCTGGATCGTGCAGCGCAAGAACGGCGGCCGGTTGGTGATCAAGGCAACATGGAAGCTCTCGGGCGATGGCAGCACGCTCACCGACTATTTTCGCCAGTTCGAAACCGACGGTTCCACGACCAGTCTGGATTATGTCTACCGGCGCAACGGTGGTGGATCGGGGTTCGCGGGCGACTGGCAAAGCGTCAAAGAAACGGTCAACTCGCCTTATTTCCTCGACGTGAACGAGCTGCAGGGCGGCGGGCTGTCCATCTCAGATCCTGTCGAGCACCGGACGAAAACTGTGAAGCCCGACGGTTCGGATGCGCCCAACGACGCTGTCCCCCCGAACGCGGGGCAAAGTCGTTCGTCCTCATTCCGGCGCGTCAACGAGCGCACGCTGGTGGTCACCGATAAAGTCAACGGAAAAGCGACGGTGGCCGAAGAGTTCGTGCTCTCAGCCGACGGGAAAGTCCTGACGATGACCGTCCACGCAGCCTCCCTCGCTAGGCCATACGTATTGGTGTTCCAGCGGACGTAGGTCGGTGTGCTCATCCACCGCGGTTGTTGCGCTGCGCAAAACTATCGTGTTATCGTCCTCCGCATGATTCGCAATGCCGCCACTGTCGTGATCCTGAGCAGCGCCCGCATGGCCGCTGGCATGACGTCGCGTGCGCGTCGACCGCTTCCGCAGGCATCGGCCGGGTAGCTGTCGCACGCGATTCATACGCATCGACTAGAAAACCCGGCCCAGGCCGGGTTTTTTTTCGCCCTTTTTACGGAATCACGATGAGCCCGAGACACTTTCTGAATACGCAGGACTGGAGCCGCAGCGACCTCGACGCGCTGCTGGCACGCGCGGCCGCATTCAAGCGCGAGCGCATCGGGCGCGAGCTCGCTGGACGCAGCATCGCCCTCCTGTTCTTCAATCCATCGATGCGCACGCGCACGAGCTTCGAGCTCGGCGCGTTCGAACTCGGCGGACATGCGATCGTGCTGCAGCCGGGCAAGGACGCGTGGCCCGTCGAATTCGACGTCGGCACCGTCATGGACGGCGAGTCCGAAGAGCACATCGCCGAAGTTGCGCGCGTGCTGTCGCGCTACGTGGACCTCATCGGCGTGCGCGCATTCCCGAAATTCAAGGACTGGAGCGTCGATCGCGAAGACCGCGTACTGCGCGCGTTCGCGCAGTATGCGACCGTGCCCGTGATCAACATGGAAACGATCACGCATCCGTGCCAGGAGCTCGCGCATATCCTCGCGCTGCAGCAGCATTTCGGCACGACGGATCTTTCCGGCAAGAAATACGTGCTGACGTGGACCTATCACCCGAAGCCGCTCAACACCGCTGTGGCGAATTCCGCGCTCACGATCGCCACGCGCTACGGGATGGACGTCACCTTGCTGTGCCCGACGCCCGAGTACGTGCTCGACGAGCGTTACATGGAGTTCGGACGCCGCAATGCGCAGGAGAATGGCGGCAGCCTGCGTGTCTCCCACGATATTGCGGACGCCTATCGCGGCGCCCACGCGGTCTACGCCAAGAGCTGGGGCGCGCTGCCGTATTTCGGCCGCTGGGAAGACGAAAAGCCGATCCGCGAAAAGCACAAGCACTTCATCGTCGACGAGGCCAAGATGGCGCTCACCGACCGCGCCGTGTTCAGCCACTGCTTGCCGCTCCGCCGCAACGTGAAAGCCACCGACGCGGTCATGGACTCGCCCGCCTGCATCGCCATCGACGAGGCCGAGAACCGCTTGCACGTGCAGAAGGCGATCATGGCGGCGCTCGTTGCACGACCGCAAAGCTGATACGCCTCCCGCGACGTCATACACATCGATATACACATCCATAGGAAAACCGCCATGTCCGCCCAGCTCTCCGTCGTCGGCGCCGAAGCCTCGAAAGCCATCGTCCTCGCCTTCTCGGGCGGTCTCGACACGAGCTTTTGCGTGCCGTATCTGAAGGAGCGCGGTTGGGCCGTGCACACGGTATTCGCCGACACGGGTGGCGTCGACGCCGAAGAGCGCGCCTATATCGAGGCGCGGGCTCACGAGCTCGGGGTCGCGAGCCACACCACCGTCGACGGCGGCCCGGCGATCTGGAGCGGCTTCGTCAAGCCGTTCGTGTGGGCGGGCGAGGGCTATCAGGGACAATATCCGCTGCTCGTGTCGGATCGGTACCTGATCGTCGACGCCGCGGTGGCGCGCGCGCGCGAACTCGGCACGCGCGCCATCGCGCACGGTTGCACGGGCATGGGCAACGACCAGGTGCGCTTCGATCTCGCCGTCAAGGCGCTCGGCGACTACGAAATCGTGGCGCCGATCCGCGAAATCCAGAAGCAGCACGCCGAAGTGCGCGCCTACGAGCAGAAGTATCTGGAAAACCTTGGCTTCGGCGTGCGCGCCAAGCAAAAAAGCTACACGATCAACGAGAACCTGCTCGGCGTGACGATGTCGGGAGGCGAAATCGATCGCTGGCAAGCGCCGGGCGAAGGCGCGCGCGGCTGGTGCGCGCCGCGACCGCAGTGGCCGGCCGAGCCGCTGCGCATGAGGCTGCGCTTCGAGCGCGGCGAAGCGGTCGCCTGCGACGGCGAGCGGCTGCCGGGGCATGCGCTGCTCGCTGCGCTCAATCGCGAGTTCGCGCGCTACGGCGTCGGCCGCGGGATCTACACGGGCGATACCACGATCGGCCTCAAGGGTCGCATCGTGTTCGAGGCGCCGGGCCTCGCGGCGCTGCTCACGGCACATCGCGCGCTCGAAGAAGCCGTGCTCTCCAAGCAGCAGAACCGCTTCAAACCCGATGTCGCGCGCAAGTGGGTCGAGCTCGTCTACGAAGGCTTCTTCCACGATCCGCTCAAGACCGATCTCGAAGCGTTCCTCGCGTCCTCGCAGGCGACGGTGACGGGCGAGGTCACGCTAGAAACGACCGGCGGCGTCGTCAATGCGGTGGCCGTCGAATCGCCGCACATCCTGAACGCGAAAGGTGCGACGTATGCGCAGTCGGCCGACTGGGGCGTCGCCGAAGCGGAGGGTTTCATCCGTCTTTACGGCATGAGCTCGACGTTGTGGGCCGAGGTGAATCGACATGGATGACGTCGTCGCAACGCCTTCTTTGCTCGACTCCACGCTCGCGCATTTGCGCGCGCTCGTCGCGTTCGACACGCGCAATCCACCGCGCGCGATCGGCACGGGCGGCATTTTCGACTATCTCTGCACGAATCTGCCGGGCTTCGACTGCCGCGTGACCGATCACGGCGCCGGTGCGGTGAGCCTTTTTGCACAACGCGGCAAACCGCGCATTTTGTTCAATGTGCATTTGGATACGGTGCCGGCCTCGCCGACGTGGACGCGCGATCCGTTCACGCTCGCCGTCGCCGACGGCCGGGCGATCGGCCTCGGCGCGTGCGACATCAAGGGCGCTGCGGCCGCGCTCCTCACCGCTGCGGCGCGCTGCGACGGCGATGCCGCATTCCTGTTCACGACCGACGAGGAGGCCAACGACGCGCGCTGCATCGCCGCGTTCCTGGCCGAACGGCGTCCGTACGAGGCGGTGATCGTCGCCGAACCGACGCGCGGCGAAGCCGTGCTCGCCCACCGCGGCATCAGTTCGGTGCTCATGCGCTTCGCGGGACGCGCCGGGCACGCGTCGGGCGGCAATGCGATGCGCGACAACGCGCTGCATCGCGCTGTGCGCTGGGGCGGCCGCGCGCTCGACTTCGTGGCTGCGCAGGCGCACGAGCGCTTCGGCGGGCTCACGGGACTGCGTTTCAACATCGGCCGCATCGAGGGCGGCATCAAGGCCAATGTCATCGCCCCGTCGGCGGAGCTGCGCTTCGGTTTCCGGCCGCTGCCGTCGATGGATCACGCGGCGCTGCTCGCGGCGTTCCGCGCCTGCGCCGAGCCGCCGCCAGAGGAGTTCGCGGAAACCTTCTTCGGCGCCCCGCTGCCGGCCGGCGGCACCGCCGAAGCCGAAGCGCGCCGGCTCGCCGCGCGCGATTTCGCCGAGTCCCTCGGCCTGGTCATCGGCCACGCCGTGGATTTCTGGACCGAGGCCGCGCTGTTCTCCGAAGCCGGCTACACGGCGTTCGTTTGCGGGTCGGGCGACATCGCTCAGGCGCATGCAGCCGACGAATTCGTCGAGCTGTCCCAATTGCGTTACATCACCGAAGCCTATCTCGGGATCATCGATCATGGACACGCATAAGCAAACCCGCCAGACCATCGTGCGCCTGCTCTCGAGCATGGCCAGCGCGAAGGAGATCTCGCAGTATCTGAAGCGGTTCTCGCAGCTCGATGCGAAACGCTTCGCCGTGGTCAAGGTCGGCGGCGCGGTGCTGCGCGACGACCTCGAGGCGCTGACTTCGTCGCTCGCGTTCCTGCAGCAGGTCGGACTGACGCCGATCGTGGTCCACGGCGCCGGTCCGCAACTCGATGCCGAGCTCTCGGCGGCCGGCATCGTCAAGCAGACCGTCGACGGCCTGCGCGTGACCTCACCGCAGGCGCTCGCGATCGTACGCCGCGTATTCCACGCGCAGAACCTCGCCCTCGTGGCCGCGCTGCGCGCGGCCGACGCGCGTGCGACGTCGATCGTCTCGGGCGTGTTCGAAGCCGAGTTCCTCGAGCGCGAGAAATACGGCCTCGTCGGCAAGGTCGTGAACGTCCATCTCGCGCCGATCGAGGCGAGCCTCGCGGCGGGATCGATCCCGGTCATCGCGAGTCTCGGCGAGACGCCCGACGGCCAGATCCTCAACGTCAACGCCGATTTCGCGGCGAACGAGCTCGTGCAGGCGCTCGAGCCCTACAAGATCGTGTTCCTGACCGAAACCGGCGGCCTGCTCGACGGCGCCGGCAAGGTCATCGACTCGATCAACCTCTCGAGCGAGTACGAGCACCTGATGGCGCAGCCTTGGCTGCACTCCGGCATGCGCGTGAAGATCGCGCAGATCAAGGAACTGCTCGACAAGCTGCCGCTGACCTCATCGGTATCGATAACGCGTCCGTCGGAGCTCGCCAAGGAGCTCTTCACGCATAAGGGATCGGGCACGCTCGTGCGGCGCGGTGAAAAAATCCACACGTATACCTCGTGGGACAGAATCGACCGCGCACGCCTGCGTGCGCTGATCGAATCAAGCTTCGGCCGCGTGCTCGTGCCGAACTACTTCGAGCGCACGCGCCTTCACCGCGCCTACGTCAGCGAGAACTACCGTGCGGCCATCATCCTGACCGAAGAAACCGCGGGCACGTATCTCGACAAGTTCGCCGTGCTCGAGGACGCGCAGGGCGAGGGACTCGGCCGCGCCGTCTGGCAAGTCATGCGCGAGGAGAATCCGCGCCTGTTCTGGCGCTCGCGGCACAACAACGTCGTCAACGAGTTCTATTTCGGCGAGGCCGACGGCTGCTATCGGATCAACGGCTGGAAGCTGTTCTGGTACGGCTACGACGAGTTCGACGACATCGCGCGCTGCGTGGAGCACTGCCGCGAGCGGCCGGCGACGCTCGTGGACGCCCCGGCCAAGCTCGCCGAGGCGGCGGCATGACGGTCAAGCGCATCGGCCTCGTCGGCGGGCGCGGCCACACGGGCGCCGAGCTGATCCGCCTCGTCGCCGCGCATCGCGGCCTCGAGCTCGCGTTCGCCTCGTCGCGCGAGCTCGCCGGCCGGCGCGTGGCCGAACAGGTGGCCGATTTCCGCGGCGATCTCGTTTTCGAAAATCTCGAGCCCGAAGCGGCCGCCGCGCGCGGCGCCGACGCGGTCGTGCTCGCGTTGCCGAACGGCAAGGCAGCGCCCTACGTCGCCGCCATCGATGCCGCGAATCCACAATGCATCATTGTGGATTTATCTGCCGATTATCGCTTCGATGGAAACTGGTATTACGGTCTGCCCGAGCTCACGCGCGAACGGTACACGGGGCAGCGCCGCATCAGCAATCCGGGTTGTTACGCGACGACCATGCAGCTCGCGGTCGCTCCGCTCAAACAGGAACTCGCCGCGCCGCCGGCGTGCTTCGGCGTGTCGGGCTACTCGGGCGCCGGCACTACGCCTTCGGAGCGCAACGACCCCGAGAAGCTGCGCGACAATCTGATGCCGTATTCGCTGGTCGGCCATGTGCACGAGCGCGAAGTCGCGCGCCAGCTCGGGTTTCCCGTCGAGTTCATGCCGCATGTCGCGCCGCATTTTCGCGGCATCACGATGACGTGCAATCTATGGCTCAACGAGGCCAGGAGCGCGTCGCAAATCGCCGATCGGTATCGCGACTTCTATGCCGGCGAGCCGCTCGTGCGCATCGTCGAGGAAGCGCCGTGGGTGAGCCGCATTGCGGGCCGTCACCATGCCGAGATCGGCGGCTTCGCGCTCGCGCCGGGCGGCAAGCGCGTGGTCGTCGTCGCGACGCTCGACAACCTGCTCAAGGGCGCCGCGACGCAGGCCTTGCAGAACCTCAATCGTGCGCTAGGATTTGCGGAACTCGAGGGCATCGTCGATGGCTGAGCTGCTCTGGCAAAAACCCGGCGTGGCCGTCGACGAGCGCATCATGCGCTTCCTGGCGGGCGAGGACGTGCTGCTCGACCGCGAATTCTTCCCGTACGACATCACGGCGAGCAAGGCGCACGTCGAGGGGCTCGCGCGCATCGGCGTGCTGACGGCGGACGAGAGCACGGCGCTCGTGCGCCAAATGGACATCCTTGCCGACGATTTCGCCAAGGGCGAGTTCGTGCTCGATGCCCGCTACGAGGACGGCCACAGCGCGATCGAAGCGCGCTTGACCGAGCGCTTGGGCGACGTCGGCCGCAAAGTGCATGCGGGACGCAGCCGCAACGATCAGATCCTCGTGGCGACGCGCCTGTGGCTCAAGCGAAAGCTCGACGAGCTCGGTGCGTGCTGCCGCGACATCGCCCGCGTTTGCCTGGAACGAGCCGCTCAATCTGCGCTGCCCATGCCGGGCTATACGCACTTGCAGCGCGCCGTCGTCTCCTCGACCGCGATGTGGTACGCGGGTTTCGCCGAAGCGTTCATCGACGATGCCGAGCGCGCGCGCCAGACGCTTGCCTGGATCGACGCCAACCCGCTCGGCACGGCGGCCGGCTACGGCGTCAATCTGAAGCTCGACCGCGCGTACACGACCGCCGCCCTCGGTTTCTCGCGCATGCAGCTCTCGCCGATCTATGCGCAGCTCTCGCGCGGCAAGTTCGAGATCGGCGCGCTCGACGCGCTCGGTACGGCCTTGCTCGATCTGCGGCGCCTGGCCTGGGACTTGAGCTTGTTCACGACGCAGGAATTCGCCTTCGTTGAGCTGCCCGCCGAGTACACGACGGGATCGTCGATCATGCCGAACAAGCGCAATCCCGACGTCGTCGAGCTCATGCGCGCGAGCTACGCCGGGGTCGCCGCGGCGCGCAGCGAGATCGAGCAGTTGCTGTCGCTGCCGTCGGGCTATCAGCGCGACCTGCAATTCTCGAAGGCGCCGCTCGTGCGCGGCTTCGTCCACGGGCTTGGCGCGCTCGCGCTCACCGCGGACCTGCTCGCGAAGATGCGCTGGAACGACGGCGCGATGCGCGCAGCGATCGAACCCGCGATGTACGCGACCGATGCCACGATGGAGCAGACCGTGGCCGGCGTGCCGTTCCGTGCCGCGTACCGCCGTGCGGCCGAAGCGGCCGAGAGCGCAAGGGGTCGCACGCCAGAATCGAGCCTGGCGGCACGCACGTCGCCGGGAGCGGCGGCGGATCCCGGCCTCGACGTTTTGCGCGCGCGGCTAGCTGCCCTTGGCGGCTGAGCGACTTGCCGGACGCGCATCCGGCGTGGAAAGATCGCAGTTTGTGCAGCCAAGGCGCCTAGGGCATTGAGTACCGCATTGGAGCTAGACGCGCGCGACCGCGTGCTCGTGTTCGCTCCGCATCCCGACGACGAATCGATCGCCACGGGCGGCCTGCTGCAGGCCGCGGGCGCCGCGGGCGCCTCGCGCCGGCTCGTCGTCATGACCGACGGCGACAACAATCCATGGCCGCAGCGCTGGATCGAGAAGCGCTGGTTCATCGGCGCGCGCGAACGCGCGCGCTGGGGAGCGCGCCGACGCGAAGAAGCCCACGCGGCGATGCGGTTGCTCGGCGTGCCGGAGGGCGAGGCGCAGTTCCTCGGGTTGCCGGACCTCGGTCTCACCGATCTCCTCATGCGTGCCGATCCGGCGGTGATTGCGACGTTGCGCGGCATACTCGAAGCGTTCGCACCGACGCTGCTCGCGCTGCCGGCCTTGTCGGACCGCCATCCGGATCACAGCGCGGCGCACGTGCTCGTGCGGCTCGCGCTTGCGCGCTCGAACGCTCCGGTGCCGCACATCGTGACCTTCGCGGTGCACGGCGGCGGCGCGATGCACGGCGACGTCGCCGTCGTGCTCGACGCTGCGCAGCGCGATCGCAAGCGTGCGGCGATTCTTGCCCACGAAACGCAAATGCAATTCAGTCGAAGCCGCTTCGTGCGTTTTGCACGTCGTGCCGAACTCTACCGCAGCGTGCTCAAGCAGGGCGCCGATGCGCAACATCCGCTGCGAGCCCGCATCGAGGGCGACGCCCTGACACTGCGCATCGCACCCGATCGATGGGGCGCGTCGCTCGCGCGCACGATGCTGTTCGTGGCGCTCGAAACGACTGCCGGCAGCACGCGCTGGCGCATACCCGTGCCCGAGCGCGGCGCTCGCACGATCGTGCTCGCGGGCGCCGGCGACGCGGCGGTGGGCGAGGGCACGTCGACGCACGCCGCCGGCGAAATCGTCGTATCGATTCCATGGTCGCACGCGGCTCTGCAGCAAGGCTACGCAAAACTCTCGCGCCCCGAACCCGGCTGGCGCGTCTTCGACCGCTACGGCTGGCAGCCCGTCGCCTGAAGCACACCGCTCGCTCCGCAAAACGTGCGGGCTGGGGGGTATTCCCGATGTGCAGCAGCTTGTACGCGATCGATACTCCGGTCCCGACGTGGGTAGGCATCGAATATGCAGCTCACGTCCTTGAACGGGATCGCAAAGCCGGGCGGAGGTGCCGTGCGGCAGAGTGGCAACAACGGGCGTGGACGCATCGAGGCAGGCGCAACGCGCAATGCGCGATGGCAGGTCGGCCGCGATGTCGCGGCGGCCCTCGATCCGCCGCTGCTCGCCGAAGCCGCCGACCCGGATGCCGTGATCTGGTATTTGATGGTCGATCCATCGGGACATGCCGCCTTGGGTTACGACGACGAAGTGGTCGCGATCCTGCCCGCGCGGCAAGGCATCGAGTTGCTCAAGAACGAAGGGAATCCCGCCGAATGCGCGGCGGACGTGCTGGACGCGCTGACGTCGGGTCTCGCCGTCGCCATCGATCGCGACGCGCGCATCGAGCTCGAACTCGCGCTGGCACGCTGGATACCCGAGCATTTCTGAGCCGGACAGGATCGCCGCGCTCGCAAAAGGCCCGCCCGGTGGTGGGCCTTTTTTTGCCATCCGCCTTCAGCGCAGGTCGAGCACTGCCGCCGTGAGCGCTTCTTTGTCGGTCTTGCGCGGCGGCGTCGGCAGGCCGAATGGCACGGGGGCGCCGAGGCGGATGCCGTCGCGCCAGCGCTTGAGCGCCGCTTCGATGAGCGGACTCGTGACGAATTGCGGGTACGAGTGCTCCTCGTCGTCGCGCGTCTCGCGCGCTTCGATCGTGCGGCTCGCTTCGGCGAAGGCGGCCTGAAAGCTGTCGTTGTGGTTGAGCCCCTCGACGAAGAACGCGCGGCCGAAATCGGTGATGTCGGAATCGGCGCTGCAGCCGAACGATGCGCGGTCCGCGCGCGCCGCCGTGACGATCATGGTCCGGCCGTCCTTGAGCGCATCGATAAAACCGCCCGAATAGCAGGCCGAGATCACGATCACCTTGTAGCGCAGATGCGTGCTCGCGAAGACGTCGGCGAGATCGTCCGGAGCGATCTGGTCGAGCGGCAGCGGATCCATGCTCACGTAGAGCTCGTGCTCGCGCGAACCGTGGCTGCTGAGCAGCAGCAACAGGATGTCCTCGTCGGGCGCCATGAGGTTGTCGATCGCGTCGACGGCCGCTTGCAGATTCGACAAGTTCGCGAGCGGATGCGTTTTGAGCGTCGCCGGGTTGTTGACGAGCAGCAAGGTGTGGCCCTCGGCGTCGAAGCGGTGCGCCATGAGCCGCTCGGCGAACTCGACTTCGTTGCGGAAGACGTCTTCTTCGCCGTCTCCGGCGAAGCCGATCATGTAGAGATTGGCCTTGCCGGGCGAGCGCGGCTTGAGCGCTTCGACGGCGCGACGCATGAGGTCTTCCTGCGCGTACAGCACCTGTTCGGGCGTGCCCGCGTCGTCGGGCCAGCGCGGCGAGGAGTCCTTGTCCGAATCGTCGTCCTTGTCGGGCGTCGTGGCGACGGGCGATTCCTGCGCCGCAGGGGCGGCATGCTGCCTCACGACGATGACGGCAGCGACCGTGCCCAAGGCGAAGGCGACGACGAAGATCGGGATGAGCAGTCGCCGCATGCGCGCTACCGTGCGGGCCGACTCACGCGAGCGCGACGTCGGCGAAGTCGCGCACGCACGCGTGCGCGCCGCCGGCGGGGCAGGTCGCCGGAGCGCGCGCGACGAGCGTCGTGCGGAATCCCGCGGCTCGCGCGGCATCGAGCTCTTCGACGACGTCGGACAGGAACAAGGCGTCGCCGGCCGGCACGCCGATCGCCGCGGCGATCCGACGGTACGATTCCGCGTCGCGCTTCGGGCCGGTCTCGGTGTCGAAATAGCCGGAAAAGAGCGGGGTCAGGTCGCCGGCTTCGCAATGTCCGAAAAACAGCTTCTGCGCCTCGACCGAACCCGACGAGTAGACGTACAAGTCCACTCCTTGCTTTTTCCACTCTTCCAATTTTTGCGCGACTTCGGGGTAGACATGGGCGCGGAAGGCGCCGCTGGCATAGCCTTCTTCCCAGATCATGCCTTGCAGCGCTTTGAGCGGCGTGGCTTTGCGGTCTTCGTCGATCCAGCGCTGGAGCAACTCGATGATCTCGTGCTGTTCGGCCGAGACGAAGCCGGCCTCCTTCGCCGTCTCGTGCAGCCAATGCCGCACTTCGGGCCGATCCGCGTGCGTGACGACGAAGGCGGGCAGGCGCTTGCGCGCGTACGGGAACAGCACGTCCTTGACGAAACTGATCGAGCTCGTCGTACCTTCGATGTCGGTGACGACGGCGCGGATCATCGCACCGGCCCCAGGCCAGCGCGTTCGACGTTGGCCGAATATGCGGTTTCGATCGCGCGTTTGACGCCGACCGGGTCCGCGACGCGCGAGAACACGAGGCTCGACTCGCCGCGGCCCGTCACGCGCACGTCGCCGTAGCCGAGCAGACGGCCCCAGCCGGTCTGGTGGAGATCGACGGTTTCGATCGCGGTCAGACGCACTTCTTCGGTCTCGCGGCCGACGATGCCCGTCTTGGCGACGACGCGGTGCGTGGTCACGCCGAGTTCGATGCCGCGCAGCCGCAGCCATTCGTAGATCGCGAGCGGGATGCCGATCAGGACCGGGATCAGCACGATGCCGAGGATCAAGCGGCCCTTGGCGGTCCAGTGCAGCGCGAAGCGCGCGACGAGCGTCTCGCCGGGCGCCAGCGATTCGTCGAGGTAGCTCATGCGGCGCGCTGCTCGGCGGCAAGCCGCGGGAATTGCTGGGCGATGTCGCTGCCCGTGAAGTTCGCCACCCAGCCTTCCTTGTTCGTGAACAGGCGGATCGCGACGAAATAGGGCGACTCGCTCATGTCGAACCAGTGGCGCGTGCCGTCCGGCACGCCGATCAGGTCGCCTTGCTCGCAGAGCACTTCGTATACTTTGTCGCCGATGTGCAAGGTGAACAGGCCGCGGCCCGCGACGAAGAAGCGGACCTCGTCCTCCGAGTGCGTATGCTCGTTCAGGAACTTCTGGCGCAGCGCCGCGCGATCCGGGTGGTCGGGCGTGAGGCTGATCACGTCGACCGCTTGGTAGCCTTCCTCGCGCATGAGACGGTCGATGTCGCCACGGTAGGCGGCGACGACTTCCTCCTGGCTCGCACCGGGCGCCACGGGTTTGTCGGCGTTCCAGCGCTCGAAGCGCACGCCGACTTGCCGAAGCTCGTCGGCGATCGCGTCGTGCTGCGAGGCAGTGCGCAGCGGCACGCCCGCATCGGTTTCGGCAAATATGCGCAAGCGGCTCATGATCGCATCCTCTTGAGATCCAATTCGCAGGCCAGCAGGAATTCGAATGCCTCGATGTGGCGCTCGGCTTCGGCCATGTCGCGGCCGTAGGTGTAGATGCCGTGGCCGTCGATGAGATAGCCATATAGCGGCTTGCCGGCGCGAATCCAAGCCTCGACGCGCGCGACGAGCTCCGGCATCTCCTGCGTGTTCGGGAACACGGGCACGTCGATGGCCGTTTCGTGCGTGGTGTGGCCAGCGATCGCCTTGAGCAATTCGTAACCTTCCAGATGCACGACGCCGGCGGACGCGTACAGGCGCGACGCCAC